>CAZCPB010000151.1:0-10574 GCA_964500365.1 uncultured Phycisphaeraceae bacterium | reverse complement strand
CTCGATGGCCCGGCTCAGGTCGGCCAGGGCCGGCTCGGCCCACCCCAACCGCCGCGCGTCGTTCGCGGCAACCGTGGAGCGACCGCAATGTCGTCCTGGGCGAACGCGATCTGTCTCCCGGGTCTCCCCGGGCCTTACGAAAACGTCCGTCCCGTCGCCGAGCACGTGGCCCAGACACCGTGGGTCCCGTTCGAGGACGGCCTCATCGACATCCCCATGAGCGAGGCCGTCGCCCGCGACCCCTTCCCGCTCCCCGCGGCGGCAGACCGCGAGGGCTACCACGGCGACCGCCACTTCGAGCACTGGCAGAGCGGGCTCCGCGACCACGCGCTCGTCCTCAAGCGCCTCGCGGCGCACGACGCGCTGCCCCGGCCGGGCGAATCGATCCTGGATTTCGGGTGCGCCTCCGGGCGGGTGCTCCGCCATTTCCACTGCCAGACGCCGGGCTTCGACCTCTGGGGCGCGGACATCAACCTCCGGAACGTCGAGTGGGTCCGGCGCTTCCTCGATCCCTCGCTCAAGGTCTTCCAGTCGACCGCGCTCCCCCACCTCCCCCTCGAAGACCGCTCGTTCGCGCTGATCTACGCCTTCAGCGTCTTCACGCACATCGACGAGTTGGAGCTCGCGTGGCTGCTCGAGCTGCGCCGCATCCTCCGCCCCGGCGGGGTCGCGTACCTGACGGTGCACACCGAACACACTTGGGCCGCGCTCAAACCCAACATGCCCCTCTATCACGCGATCCTCAGGGTCGCCCGCGACCAGCCCGAGCGGCGCATCACGCCCGAGTCGTTCTCGCGCCCGATGCCGGGTGAGCGGGTCGTCTTTGCCGCACCGTCGGGACGGGCGTACAACCTCAACATCATCCATTCGACCGCGTACCTGCGGACCACGTGGGGCCGCTTCTTCGACATCCTCGACTTCCACCCGGCCGGGTCGAACTACCAGGACGTGATCATCCTCCGCAGGAAGTAGGCACGCGCCCGGCGCATAAACTCACGCCGTGAGGACGCCCCGACTTCTTGCGCTCGCGCTGATCGCCGGGCTGACCGGCGCGCACGCCCCGACCGCGCGGGCCCAGGGCTCCGCCCGCTCCGACCTGCTCGTCCGGCTGGACGAGGCGTGGAGAAGCGGGGCCCATCGCCGGGTCGAGTCGATCCTGGCCGACGCGTTCAAGACCGACTTCGAGCGGGCCCGCGACACCTGCGCCGGGCTGATCGCGGGCGCCGACACCAGCGCGCGCCCGCTGGGGGCGGTGCTGCTGGCGCGCCACCTAGAACCCCGCGACCTCGCGGCCCTCGCGCGGTCCCTCGACGCGGTTCGCTTCCCGGACGAGCGCCGCCGGCTCGTGCGCGCCATCGGGGTGCGCGGGTCGAGAGTCGAAGACACCCGCGCCGTGCTCGAGGTCCTGCGGCCGTTTCTCGGCGATCGCGACTTCCTCGTCCGCGCCGCCGCGGCAAGCGCCATGGCCGACCTGGGCCGGCCCGAGGCCGTCGCGGACCTCGTCGAGCACATCGAGCGCGTCCCGGCCTACGTGAACAGCCAGAACGTGAACGAGCGGGAGATCTTCCGTCGGGCCGCCTGCGGCGCCACGGCCGCGCTGTCCGGGCTGCGCCCCCGCTCGGTGGACGAGGTCCGCCGCTGGCTGGCCGAGACCGCCGGCGGCACGCGCCGCGCCACGCCCGCCGGCGCCGACGGGCCGGTGGAGACAGGGAACTGGAACGGGCAAGTGTTCACGGCGGCGCCGAGCTTTGACGTGTACATGCGGGTTCAGGGGTACACGCAGGCCCCCGCCGAGGGTCCGATGAGCTGGAAATCCCTGACCGCCGCCGTCGAGTCCGGGCGCGCCGCCGCGTGCCTGGCCTTGGAGCGCGTCGCGGGCGGCCCCGTGCACCAGCCCGTGCCCCGCCTCTTCCTCTGCGACGACCGCGAGTTCTCGGCGCGCGCCGGCGTCACGTTCTTCCAGGGCGTTACCAAGAGCAACGAGATCGTCATCCGGCTGAGCCCTCCCGCAACCCTGGCGGGCACGATGGCGCACGAGTACGTGCACTGGATCCACCAGAACCTTTACACGGACCAGCCGAGGTGGATGTCCGAGGGCCTGGCCACGAGCCTGTCGGGTTCGCGCGAGACTTCCGCGTGGGCGCGCCTCACGCCCGACGCCGAGACGCGGCGCATGATCGACCGCGGCGTCTTCACCGAACTGTTCAACTGGAACTCGGGCGGCAGTTCCGACTCGCGCGAGAGCGCCCGCTACGCCATCTCGCACCTCGCGGTGGACTTCCTCCGCTTCGGCGAATTCTCCGTCGCCGAAGAGCGCCTCGCGTTCTGGATGGGCCGGATCGCCAGGAAAGAGTCCCCGACGCGGGCGCTCTCGGCGACCTACGGGCGCGACGCCAAGTCGATGGACGACGCGGCTCGCCGGTGGCTCGAGGAACTCCGCGACTAGCACCGTCGTGCGCGCACGGCGCACTGGGTGAAACTACCCATCACACACGTCACACACGGGGCGGAAACTGCCGCTTTGACGGTCGGGAGCGCAACCCGCGACCGTTCCGCGCGTTGCGCGCTCACCCGGGCCTCTCTTTGCTTCGTGCGAGCGGCGCCAACGGTTTCCCGCCGAAAGATGAGGGTCTTTTCCTTACAACCTGAAACCGGCGCAGCGCCGAACCGTCTAAAGGATTGGAAGAAGCCCGGCCCGAAAGGCGGGCGAGAAAGAAGCAGGTGAACCATGGAAAAGAAGGACCGATTCGAGTCGCGTGAGCAGCTGAGCCCCGAGCGCCTGTTCGAAGCGGTCGAGGCCGCCCTCCACGCCGTGGAGGAGAACGCCGAGTACACGGGCGGCGCCGGCGCCTACCCCCTCGACCTCATGGGCTCGCCCGTCCAGCCCGAGTGCCTCAGCCCGTTCACACGGTTCGAAATCGAGCAGGCCTGCGAGTTCCTCGTGCGCATGGGCGCGATCGAGTCGCCCCGCCGCAAGGCCGCCTGACCGCCATCCACTGCCCCCATACGGGGCGCCGAGCGGCTTTCGTCTCTCTCCGGCCGTTCGGCGCCCTTTGTTTTTTTTTCAGATCCTCGCGGCCCCGCCCCACAGTCCATATCACGCCTTCGCGCCCCGCCGGCGCGAGGGGCTGTCGGTCCTGACCAGCGATGTCGCCGCGGCGGGCAGGTCGATCGTCGATCCTTCCCCCATGCGAAGCCGGAGGGAGAGGTCGGGGAGAATCTCCATGACGATGCCCTCGTAGGTCCTCCCGTCAAAGACGAAGACCCCCGGCCTGCCGGTGAGCACGTCGCGACGCTTCCACCGCTCCAGCAGCTCTGCCCGCTGCGCCTCATCGTCGCCGAGCGATGCGCCCGCCGCGGCGTCGAAACGCTCGATGAGGCCCTCGATCACCGCCAGGCGCGTGACCTCGCCGCCCAGCATCCGCACCGACGACGCGTCGGCCCGAAGCCCGGGCGGGAAGTCATCGGCCCGCTGGAGCACGTTGATCCCCACCCCGACCATGAGCAGCGGGAGCCCTTCGCGGGTCTCCGACCGGCTCTCGACCAGGACGCCCGCGAGCTTCCGGCCGCTGGCGCGCTCGACCGCGTCGTTCGGCCAGCGCAGGCCGATCACCCCCGCGGCCGTCGCGGGGAGGCAGCGCTCGATCGCCTCCGCTGTGCCCAAGCCGGCCGCCAGCGCCAGCGCCGAGTGGCGCTCGCGGGGCGCCCCGATGGTGAAGGTCGCGGCCACGCCCAGCCCGTCGCCCGAGTCCCACGCCCTGCCCAGCCGGCCGCGACCGGCCGATTGGCGCCCCGCCAGGACGAGCAAACCCGGCTCGCCCCCGCCGCAGGCCATCGCGGCGTCCTGCGTCGAGCCGGTCTCGGCGAAGACCATGACGCGGTTGACGTGCCGGAGCGTGCCGCGCGCGATCATCGCCTCGACGGCGTCGGCCCAGCGGCGCAGCTCGAGCGTGCCCTCAGCCACGGCCCGCCCGCTTTCCCCGGCCCGCACCGCCCGGAACGATGTCGAGCGCGACGTCGAGCCACGTCGCGCCGTGCGTAAGCGTCCCGGCGCTGATCCGCTCGACGCCCGTGCGCGCGATCGCCGGGAGCGATTCCAGCGAGACCCCGCCCGACGCCTCGAGCTCGACCCCCGGCGCGAGACGGTCACGCATCGCCGCGGCACGCCGGAGCAGGGCGGGCGTCATGTTGTCGAGCAGCACGATGTCGATCCACTCCTCGCGGGGCGCCCCCGCCCGAGCCCTCAGGACGCTCTCGAGCTGCGCGAGCGAATCGACCTCGACCTCGACGAACCCGGGCGCGGACCGCTGCCGCGCCAGGCGCGCGATGCCGCGCAAGCGCAGCCCCAGTTCGGCCGCGCCGACCCCGGCGATGTGGTTGTCCTTGACGAGCACCGCGTCGAAAAGTCCGACGCGGTGGCACCGCCCGCCCCCGCACCGCACGGCGTACTTCTCCAGGGCACGCATGCCCGGCGTCGTCTTGCGCGTGTCGTACAGCGCGGCACGCGAGCCCCGCGGCAGGGCGGCGACGAACCGCGCCGTGCGGGTTGCGATCCCGCTCAGCCGCCCCAGCAGGTTGAGCGCCGGCCGCTCGAAGGCGAGGATCTCCCGCAGCGGCCCGCGCACCACCGCGATCGAAGTCCCCGCGCGCACACGACGGCCGTCCCGCGCCAGCAGGTTCACGCGGCACCCGGGCGCGAGCGCCCGACGGAATTCGTCCAGCGCGGCAAGGCCCGCGATCGTCCCCGCGCCCCGCGCCACGACACGCCCTGCGCCGCGGGCACCGGCGGGGATGCAGGCAATGCTCGTGATGTCCCCGGCCCAGCCCTGGTCCTCCTCTCGCGCAAGGCGGGCCAGCGCGCTGACCTGTCCCCGGGAAGCAAGGAGACGGTACAGGCGCGCCAGGCTCAGGTCGTTCAGATCGCGGGCGGGACGGGCCATGAGCCGCCATGGTACTCGTGCCGCGGGGTGATCTGGTACAACGGACGCGTGATGTGGGCGATCGTGGCAGCGTGGTACGGGCTGGTCAGCGCGCTGACCGCGGGCGCGTTCTTGCTCGACAAGCGGCGGGCCGCGGCAGGCCGGTGGCGTATCCCCGAGTCGACGCTCCACGCCCTCGAACTCGCGGGAGGATGGCCCGGGGCGCTCGCGGCGATGCGCCTGCTCCGGCACAAGAACCGCAAGGCATCGTACTGGATAGTGACCCTGCTGATCGGGGCGGCACACGCCGGCGTATGGGTCTGGGTGGCGATGCGCCCTGAACGGTGACCCCGGCGCAGGCCACGACCGCTCTGCGGGCGGCACCGAAGCATTTTACGAGCAGGAGCCGGCCATGCCCACCGAACGCGAGTTGATGCTCTCCGGGGAGTTGTACTTCGCCTACGACCCCGAACTGGTCGAGCTGCGCGGCCGCGCGAGGCGGCTCACCCGCCTCTACAACGCCACGCGCGAGGACGAACCCCGCGAGCGCGAACGGCTGCTGCGTGAGCTGCTCGGCGCGTGCGGCGAGCGAGTCGAGATCGAGCCGCCGTTCCGCTGTGACTACGGGTCCAACATCCGGCTCGGCGACGGCGTGTACATGAACTTCGACTGCGTGATCCTCGACTGCGCCCCCATCTCGATCGGCGAGCGGACGCTCCTGGGCCCGGGCGTGCACCTGTACGCCGCGACGCACCCGGCCGATCCGGACGTGCGAGCGACGCTGCGCGAGCTGGCGCGCCCCATCTCGATCGGGCGGAACGCGTGGATCGGGGGCGGGGCGATCATCTGCCCCGGAGTCACGATCGGCGACGAGGCGGTGATCGGCGCGGGGAGCGTCGTGACCAGGGACGTGCCGGCGCGGGTGATCGCGGCGGGAAACCCCTGCCGCGTGATCCGCCCGGTGTGATTCTTCGTCCCCGCCGTCCTTACGCCGCGGGCCAGCGCCATGCGAAGATCGCGCCGGTCGCGACGCCGTAGACGACGCCGTCGATGACGTTCATCAGAATCGCGCGGGGCTTGACCTGGAACCAGATGCCGTTCGGAATGAACGCGAACGCATAGGCGACTACGCCCGCGGCGCCGGCGATCTGCATCACGTCGGCGAACGTGGGCGCCCCGAGCGCGACGGCCCCCTCGCGCCGGAAGGCGTTCCACGTGATGTACGCGATGAAAACGCTGATCACGATGTAGACCAGGAACGTGAGGACCATGTTCTTGCCCATGCTCGCGCCGGGCTTCCAGTTGTAGAGCAGGCCGACCGGCCCCTCGGCCCAGGCTTTCTTGGCCTCGGGGGAGTTGCACTCGGCCCGCGAGCCGAAGTGGGGATAGCCGTACACGCCCGGCGGGATGTTCATCGACTTGATCGCCGCGATGAACCCCGCCTGATCAGGGAGCCTGTCGTGGTCCTTGCTGTGGTGCGGCAGTGCCATCCAGATCACGGCGCTGACGATCCACACCGCCGCGGCGGAGAGAAGGATGGGCAACCAGAGAGCGGTGATGAATTCCACGGGAGTTCTCCTTTGTGACTTTCCCCGGCGCCGCATGCTCACAGAGCCCGGACGCAGCGTCAAGTCGGCGCGAAAGCGCGAGGGCGCGTAGGCTGTGCAAGTTCGCGCGATGGTGATGCCCAAGAGCCATTGGAGATGTCCATGACAAACCAGCCGACCACTCCCGAGGGATCAGTGACTCCGGGCGGGATTGACGAGGGCCAGCTCAAGCACGCGATGCACCTGTTCAAGAAGCGACTGAAGCTCACGAGGCTGGATCAGGAGTCCAAGCTCGGGGGGCACCGCCCGACCACATCCGGCAAGGTTTCCGACGCGACGGGCATCCTGCCACCACGAGAAATCGCGTTGGCGGTCTGGCAGGAGCTCGCTCGCCTCGGCCGGCTCAACGACATGGGCGGCGGGTTCTACCGGCTTCCCTGAGCGCCCGCCGTTCTCCGTTCTCGTTCTCGCTGTAAGGGGGGCGTAGGTTAATCGGAACATTTTCGAAATTGTTTCAGAAACATATTGTGAAACGATATCCAGTTGCTTACACTGGCCGGCGTGGTGCCACCAACCATCAAGGCCATCGATCCGAGCTTTGAGCGGGAAGCCGTCTCGGCGATCTCTGGTGTTCGGAATACGTTCGCTCGGATCATCGAGCAGAAGTGCCGCGGCTCGGCGCCGGTTTCGGCGTTGTGCGAGGCGTTCGGGATTCACCGCAAGCTGGCGTGGCAGGTCAGCAAGGTGGCGTACACCTCGGACGCGTTCGCCGCGGCGCGGCACATGCCCACGGCCAAGAGCGTGGGCGCGTGGCTGGACGCGGCGCGGACGGCGGGGATTCAGCCTGAGTTGATCGAGGCGGCGCGGGTGGCGGCGCTGAAGTTCGAGTCGCTCGCGGAGGCGCACGCGGCGAGCCGCGAAGAGCTCGAGATGCTCCTGGAGTCGTGCGGCGCTGCAAGCGACGTCGGCGCGGCGGAGAAGTGGCGCGAGCAGTCGTTCCGGGGGAACAGCTTTGTGTGGGGCGCGCACTGCCGCGTGCTCCTGGCGATGATCGTGCTGGCGCCGTCGGAGGACCGGGCCGAGTCGTTCCACGTGGCGCAGGTGCGCGGCCTGATCGGGTACCGCCAGACGCGGGCGGGCGTGCGGTGGCTGGTGAACCAGTCGGTGGTGGCGGACGATTCGGCGCAGACGGCGACGGGGATCGTGCGCGTGGCGCTGGATCCTGAGTCGGCGCGGAAGCACGGCGGCGTGCCGGTGCTCGCAGAGTTCTGCTCGGAACCGATCGCCGGGCTCGAGCGGCGAGCGACGCCGGACGGCGTCGTGCACGACGAGTTTCTGCCGGGGCCCGTGGGACAGGCGGGCGAGCGGACGCTGGTGACGGGCGAGGTGATGCGGAACATCGGCTCGCCGTACGCGACCGAGAACGACAAGGTGGCGCACTTCGGGACGTCGGTGCGGATCCCGGCGCAGCTGCTGCACCTCGACATGTTCGTGCACCGCGGGCTGTTCGGGCCGGTCGAGCGCGAGCTGCGGTGCTTCAACGACCTGGCGGCGCCCATCGCGTTCGCGGATTCGGACATGCTGCCCGTCGCCGAGCGGATCACGCCCATGGGGCGGGGCGTGGCGATGGCGCACACGCCGGACATCCCGGCGTACGCGGACCTCGCGTCTTCGGTGTTCGCGCGGATGAGGATCGACGCGGACGAGTACGAGCTGTACCGGGTGAGGATGGCGTTCCCGCCGATGCCGACCTCGGTGATGTTCAGGCACGAGTTGCCGGCGCGGCCGGGCTCAACACAAGTGAGTGGGTGACGCTCGCGCGGCGTTCGCGCGGGCGGTATGAGGATCATGGGCTTTTCAAGGGAGTGACCGCGATGAAGGCAATGATGGCGATTCTCGGCGCCGGGGCGACGGCCGGCACGGCGCTGGCGGGCGTGAGCGTGAGCGGCTACGACGATCTGTCGGAAGGGTTCCTTGGAACGGGCTTCACGTACCAGGGGATCTCGTACTCGGAGTGCAACGACGTGGGCGGGTCGTTCCCCGACGGGAGCACGTTCACGGCCGCCGACGTGGGCGACAACTTCATCATCGAGCGCGCGACGCTGCTCTACAACGACTTCCCGGCCTGGGGCAGCGCCGACAACTCGCTGACGTTCGGCACGGCGTACATCAACGGCGACAACCTGTCGCTGGGCGCGTTCGTGCGGGCGACGATGGACCTGCCGCAGGTCGCCGACTCGATGAGCATGCAGATGGCATTCTACGAGAACGGCCCGTGGGGCGGCATCGTGTTCCACATGGACGCGTACCGCAACGGCGGGCTGGTCGGGAGCGACTCGTTCTCGATCGCCGACGGCGGCGGGCGGGACAACATCGCGTTCGACGAGCTGGCCGTGTCGGGCGTCGAGTTCGATTCTGTGAAGATCTACGCGACGTTCAACGGCGACTACTCGGCGCCGCGCCTGTTCGTGGACGACCTGACGGTGAACTACGTGCCCGCGCCGGCGTCGATCGCCGGGCTGGCGGTGGTGGGCGGGGCGATGCTGCGCCGGCGACGGTGAGAATGCCGCAGCGCCAGTGAGCACCCACACCCGGAGCCGCCGTCCCCGCCACCCATCCGGCGGGGACGGCGGCCGAGGGACGGGACGGGCGGGCCGGCGCATCTGGTGTGCGAACGCCCGCCGTCGCGACGCGGGCCCAGCGCGGGGTGCCCGTGAACACCATCGGAACACCTGAGAGTTCGGCCCCGATCGCCGAATCGGAACGGGTCTTCTCGCTCGACGTGCTCCGCGGTGTGGCCGTGCTGGGCATCTTCGTGATGAACAGCCGCAACTTCGCGCTGCCTCTGCGGCAGTTCGACAACCCGGCGTTCCCCGAGGGGTCGGCGCGCCCCATCGACCTCTGGGTGTGGGCGGTCGAGAACACGGTGTTCGAAGACAAAATGATCGCGATCTTCTCGATGCTCTTCGGGGCGGGGATCGTGGTCGCGGCGGAGCGCGCTGTGCGCCCGGCGTGGACGCACTACAAAAGGATGTTCTGGCTGCTCCTGATCGGGCTCGTCCACGCCTTCGGGCTGTGGTACGGGGACATCCTGAACACGTACGCGCTCTGCGGCGCCGTGCTGTACCCGGTGCGGCGCGCGAGGGCGGGGCTCCTGATCGGGCTGGGCGTGGTCGTGCTGGTCGTCGCGGTATGGGCGCGGGTGGGGCCGCCGATGACGGAATCGCTCCGGCCCGAGGCCCGCGACGCGCCCGGCGCGATTGCCGCGGGCGAACCTGTGGCGGCAGGGATCGCAACGCACAGCGCATCAACCCGGGCGGCGCCCGTCGAGTCGAGATCGGACCGCATCTGGCGCGAGGCGCGCGAGGGCGAAGCAGCCGCGTACCGCGGCTCGTGGCGGGAACTCTTCGTGTGGCGGACCAGGCTCAACGAGTTCTGGCACTGGCACGGGGGCTACTCGTTCAACTTCTGGCGCTGCGGCGGGTTCATCCTGATCGGGATGGGGCTGATGAAACTCGGTGTGTTCAGCGCCTCGCGACCGGCGTCGGTGTACTGGGGCATGGTGCTCGCGGGGTACGCCGTCGGTCTCTCGCTCTTTGCCGTCGGGTTCTGGCCGATGCTCGGGCGCGCGCTCGGGCAGGCGGCGCAGGTGAGCCCCGGGGCGCGCCAGATGCTCGGCAGCGCCGCGTGGACGATGAGGTACCTGGGAGCGATTGGAATCGCGTTGGGGCACATCGGCGTCGCCATGCTTCTCTGCCGCGGGGCGATGCGGGTTGGAGTGCTGCGGCTCGCGCTTCATCCGCTCGCGTCGGTCGGGCGGACGGCGCTGACGAACTACATCGTGCAGACGATCGTCGCCGTGATCGTGTTCGACGGATGGGCGATGGGGAACTGGGGGACGTGGCGGATGAGCGAGATCGCGGTGCTGGTAGTGTGCGTGTGGGCGGCGCAGCTGGTGATCAGCCCACTGTGGCTGAAGTTCATGCGGTTCGGGCCGCTGGAGTGGGCGTGGAGGTCCCTGACGTATTGGCGCGCACAACCGATGGTGCGGGCGAGGGCTCACAACGGAGCGCTTTCGTAGAGACCACGTTCGCAATTGAGATCGGTG
>CAZCPB010000150.1:0-10577 GCA_964500365.1 uncultured Phycisphaeraceae bacterium | reverse complement strand
CCGAGGGCGTCCACCTCGCGGACCGCCTGCCCCTTCGCCAGCCCCCCGATCGCCGGGTTGCAGCTCATCCGCGCTGTGGCGCGGAGGTCTCGCGACAGGAGGAGCGTCCGCCTTCCGAGACGGGCCGCGGCCCACGCGGCCTCGACGCCCGCGTGCCCGCCGCCGATCACGATGACCCTGAAGGAACGCCCGTTCACGGCGAATCGTATTCGCCGGCCGCCGGCGCGTTACACCGGAACCTCGCCCGGCGGCGGCACATCGACCATGGGCCGGAGCAGTTCCAGCTCGCTCGCCCCGGCGAGATACCACGAAGCGCCGTCCTTCTTCAGCTCCTCGCCGAGGAAGTTCGCGCGCGGCGAGGAGGCCGAGAGCATGTCGAGGCGCGCCGAGAGCGGCTCCCAGACGTGCTCGCCGGCCTTGGGCTGGGGGTCGAGCCTGATACGGTACTTGAAGACGCTGAAGTAGCGGTCGCCGAGGCTGCCGTCCGTGAGGTCCACGGCCGGGAACGCGACCGATTTCTTGAAACGCCCGATGTCGTCGAGCGCGGCGTAATCCTTCCCCGCCCCGGGCTTGGTGCCGATCCATCCCCCGTTCTTCGTCGAGCCGTCGGACCCCCGGATCTCGAGGAACCACGCGTACTCGGTGTGCCCGTGCAGGACGAGGTTCCGCCAGTGCCCGTTCCAGACGCGCTGGGCGACACGCGGCATCCAGAGCACCACTTCACGCGAGGTTGCGCCCGTCGCCCTCGACCCGTGCGCGAAGGGGACCAGGCGGTGGTACTGCCAGTACATCGTGCCGGGGTCGGCGTCGCGCAGCTCGCAGCGGATCCGGATCTGGCAGTCCTTCTTCGGGTCCGCGTCGGGCTCGTCCGCCACGTCCCACGTCGCCGGGATCTCCGGCCCGAGAAACCCGCCCCAGAGCGCCCCCTGGAACGTGGGCTGCATGTGCAGCGGCTCGTCGGTCTTGCCCGTGTGATGGTTCGCGCTGGCGGTGACCAGCGGCGGATCGATGAGGGGGTTGGCGTAGTCGTCGCTCAGGAGCGCATCGAGCTCGCGGTCGCGCTTGGTCTGCTTGTTCACGAACTTCGGCCCGCCGTTGGCGAGAGTGCCCGGCTCGGCGGGGCTCCCCCAGCGCCCGAACGCCGGGTTTACGCTCTTCACGCCGTCCGCGAACGCGCCGGGCTTCTCCGGCGAGTTGTTCGCGTCGCGGCTGACGGTCGTGCAGCCCTGCGAGGAGTCCTTGAAGAGGAAGAGAGGCGCGTCCTGCTCGCCCGCGGGAAAGTTCGTCCCGCCCGTGCCGTAGGACCAGTGGCCCTGCACGCCCGACTTCGAGGTCTTGTTCGAGTTCATCGGGTTCTTCGGGGGCGGCAGCGGGCTGCCCGAGGCGTCGGAGCGTGTCTCGAGCGCGATCTGGCCGCTGGTCACGCCCACGTCCTCGATCTGGCAGCAGTCGTAGTTCGAGGACTGCCCCTTGCGGTCCGGGCGCACCCACCCCTTCGACGGCGCGTCGTGCGGCGTGGCGATGGCCAGGTCGTCCGAGGCCTCGATCGCGCCGTGCCCGAGGAAGACCATGTGCCCGGCGCTGCCGCTCTCGCCCCGGTAGATCTTGATCCAGCAATCGCGGGTGATGCGGTAGCCCGTGCTGCTGAGCCAGCGCGGGTCCGTGCCCTGCTTGGCCAGTTCGGCCAGCAGCTCGTCGTTGTTCTTGGGGACGCCGAGCACGAACAGGCGGTACGGCTTGCCCTGCACGTCGATCGAGGCCGAGCCCGCCGCGCCCAGCGCGATCGCCTTGCCCGACTCGCTCCTGACCTCGATGCGCGAGACGCAGGGCTCGTCGCGCATGAACACGCGGTGCCCGTTGGAGATCGTGCGGCGGCCGTCCCAGCGCCAGCCGTACTCGGCGCTCTCGAGCTTGGCGGCTGCTTTCTTTCCGTCGAAATTGGCCTTCGAGAAGTCCGGGTGCTCGAGCACCGTGTTGCCGTCCTTGTCCTCCAGCCACCAGCGCATGTAGAGCGTCTGGCCCTCGGGCACGTCCACGCGCACCGTCGAGATCGCCGTCTCGCAGAAGGCCGCGTTGAGCGTCTTCTTCGCGAAGCGCACCCCGTCGCCGTCCCACTTCTCGGCGACGCGCCGGTCGTCCTCGGTCTTGCCCTTGTACTTGTCGGTCCGCGCTTTCCAGTGGAACTCCTGCCAGAAATGGCGCACCACCACGCTGACCGAGTCGAGGGTGTTGACCTCGGTGAGCGTCACCGGCGCGCTGATGGGGGCGCTCGGCGGGGCGGGGGATTCGGTCTGGGGGGGCATGTCGTGCTTCGCTCCGCGTCCGGTGTCCCGACGTTCGACTGCTCGGTGCTCGCCTCGCACGGTCCGCGCGGGCGCGCGACGGGCTCAGCAGCCGTACACCTCTTTCAGCTTCGCCCGCGTCTTCGGCCCCACGATGCCGTCGACCTCCAGCGGCGGATGGTCGGCCTGGAACCGCTTGACCGCCCCCGTCGTGATCGGGCCCTGGATCCCGTCCACCGTCCCCGACTCGTAGCCGAGATTGTTCAGCCTCGCCTGCACGCCGCTGACCGTCTCCAGCGGGTCGAGGTCGCGCAGCTGGAGCCGGTACTCCACGCCCGATTCCAGCGTCAGCTTGACGTACCGCGTCCGCGGGTGCACGCGGATCTGGGCCAGCCCGTCGCCGTCGGTCGCGCCGCTCTGGATCTTGCCGTCCACGACCGCCGTCCACTTCTCGCTGCGGCGGGGCTCGCCGTTGTTGAGCAGCCGGACCTTCAGGACCGCCGGCACGCCCTTGAGCCGGTAGCGGTGCCGCGCCTCGGTCGCGGCATCGTCCTCCTTGAGCGTCTTGTCCGGGATGAACAGCTCGTCGCCGGGGTGGAGCAGGTTCGGGCTCACGCGCTCGCGCCGCAGCTCGGAGTTCTCCCCGTGGTCCCACACCGTCTTCCAGTGGAACCCTTCGAGCGCGGCGATGCTCTCGACACACTCGCCCTGCTTGACCTTGTGCGTCGGCATGGACCTCCCGCCCGCGGCAACCGTTCTATGTATCGGTTCGGCCGCCGAGCGTCAAGCGCCGTCGTGGCTCAGGCAGAGCAGCGTGACGTCGTCGCCGATCGGGCGCCCGCCGGCCCGCGCGTCCAGGTCCGCCAGGATCGCGTCGAGCAGCGCCGCGCCCCGCGCGCCCGACGCGGCGTGCGTCAGCAGCGCCGCGACCGGGAACCGCGTCCCGCCCGCCGGCGCGTCGAACACCCCGTCCGTGTAGATCAGAAGATCGGACCCGCCGCCCATCGGCACGCGCTCGGAGAGCCAGCCCTCGCCCGCCAGCGCCGAACTGACCAGGGGGCCGCCCGAGGCCAGGGGCACGGGGTCCGCGCCGGGCGAGCAGAGAAGCGCCGGCGGGTGCCCGGCGTTCACGTAGTTGAGCGTCCCCCGCGCGCCGTCGAGGACACCGCAGAACACGGTCACGAAGCGGTCGGGGCCGAAGACTTCGAGCCACGTCGCGAGCTGGCGCACGACGCCGCCCGGATCGAACGCCTCGCCCGGCCCCGCGCGGAACACCGCCTTGACCATCGCCGTGAGCAGCGCCGCCGACGCGCCGTGCCCGCGCACGTCCGCGACCATGAAGGCCACCCGCCCGTCGCCGAGGTCGCCGTAGTCGTAGAAATCGCCGCCGAGCTCGCTGCACGCCCGCCAGCGCGCCGCGACCCTCACCGGCCCGAACGCGGCGCCCTGCGGCGCGAGCATCGCCTGCTGGAAGACCCTCGCCTCGTCCAGTTCGTCGCGCATCCGGCGGAGCAGGCGCGACTGCGACTCGCGCAGGCGCCGCGTCTCCAGGCACCGCGCGACCAGCGTGTCGAGCACGTCGCGGTGGAACGGCTTCTGGATGAAGTAGTACGCCTGCTGGCGCAGCGCGCGCACGAGGTTGGCGTCGGGCTCCGAGTGCGAGCCGGTCATCAGGATCACGTCGAGGTCGGGCCGGGCCTCGCGGAGCCGCGCGGTCAGCTCGAAGCCGTCCATCTCGGGCATGCGGATGTCGCACACGGCGACGTCGGGCCGGATCTCGGCCAGGCGCGCCAGCGCCTCGGCGGGGCGCGCGATCTCGAAGACCTCGTGGCGCGTCGCCAGCACCCGCGACGCGGCGCGCAGCACACCGGGGTCGTCGTCCACGACCATGACGCGGGCTCGGATCGCGCTCACGGCGCGGCGCTCCCGGCATCGCCGACCACCGGGAAGACGACCGTGACCCGCGTCCCGCGCCCCACGGCGCTCTCGAAGCTCATCTTCCCCTGGCTCTGCCACACGATCGTGCGGCAGATCGAAAGGCCGAGCCCGGTGCCCTGGCGCTTGGTCGTGAAGAACGGCTCCTGGATCAGGGGCAGGTGCTCGGGCGGGATGCCGCGCCCGCTGTCGCCGACCCGGATCTCGACCGCCCCGGGCGCGGGCGCCGCAAGGATCTCGAGCGTCCCCCCGCCGTCCATCGCGTCGCGCGCGTTGGTGACGAGATTGATGATGAGCTGGGCCAGCTCGTTGGGGCCGACGCCCACGGGCGGCAGGCCGGGGACGACCTCGGCCCGGACCGCCACACCGCGGCGCTCGAGGCTGTCGCCGAGGATCGAGAGCGCCTGCTCGACGGCGCCCTCGACGCTGGCGGTGCCGCCGGGCTTGGCGGCGCCGCGCGCGAAGTTGAGCATGCCGCCGAAGATCCTCCGGCAGACGTGGAGCGCGCGGTCGATCTGCGCGAGGTCGGCGTCGAAGGTCGCCGCGTCGAAGCGCCCCTCGGCCAGGTCCGCTCGCATCTGCTGGACAAGGGGGAGCACCGAGCCCATGGCGTTGTTCACGTCGTGCGCGACGCCGCGCGCCAGGTCGGCCATGGCGTGCTTGCGCTCGGCCTCGAGCATCTTCTCGCGGAGGGTCTCGGCCCGCCGGGAGTTCTGGAGCGCGACCGAGGCCTGCGGCAGGAACTCGCCCACGAGGTCGAGCTCGTACGGGCCGAAGCTGCCCGCGTGCCGCGCGGCGACCTTCAGCACGGCGACGGTGCCGTCGCGCATCGTGAGCGGCGCGCAGATGATCTCGCCCTCGGCGCAGGCCTCCTCCGACGGCTCGTCGGCGGGGGTACGGCCCCAGTCCAGGAGCTCGGCGAGCCCGGGGGGCGAGTCGGGGTCCCACGCGTCCCACCCGCGCCCGCCCGCGGAGCGCGTGAACCCGCGCGCCTTCCCGTCGCCCAGCGCCGCGCGCAGGTCCTCCGAGATCGTCCGCCGCCGGCCGATCACGCGGCTCTTGCCCTTCCGCCAGGCCAGCTGCTCAGCCACCACTTCCAGATCCTCGCCGGTCTCGGCGATCAGCATCGCCGCGGAGTGGTCGTAGCGGGTGAGCGATCGCAGGGCGTCGATGATCTGGTAGAAGAGGTCGCGCGGGCGGAGCTGCTCCATGATCTTGCGGTCGATCCTGCCGCGCACCTCGACCAGGCGCTCGCGGTCGATCGCCGCGACGCTCTCGTTCACGACGCCCGCGAGGCGGGTGAGCGCGTTGCGGAGCGCCCAGTCGGGCTCGGCCCGCGCGTAGCGCATCGCGATCGCGCCCCAGGCCCGGCCACGCCGCTTGAGGCGCGCGAGCATCACCGTGGGCGGGACGGCCGGCTTCTCGCCGCGCGCGAACGCGCCGATCAGCTCGAGGTCCCACGCCTCGCTCCTGGGCGCCCGCGCGATCAGCTCGGCCCGGGGCGCACCGGGCGAGATCACGGCGACGCAGTAGTCCTCGGCGCGGAAGAGCCCCGCGGCGCTGCGTGCCGCGACGCGCACGGCCTTCTCCGCCTCGCTCACCGGCCGGAGCTGCTGGCGGAGTTCCTCCATGGCCCGCAGGAGGCGCAGCTCGGGCAGCACCGGCGCGCCGGGCGCGGCGGTGGACTCCAGGCCTCCCAGGCGCGGGGTTCCCTCTTCGATCTTTGAAGCTCGTTGCGGCACGCCCCGCTCCACCCTCGCGGGCACCCGGCCCGCGTCCCTTGGGGTCAATCGTATCAGCACCCGCTCAGGTCCCGCCCGGGGCGCCGCGGGCCAGTTCGAGCGCCCACGCCGGCGCCGTGACGCGCCGGCCGCCCAGCGATGCGCTGGCGAACTTGCCGCGCCCGGCGGGCCGGACGTCCGTGATGCTCTCCCAGGGGACGCTGACGGGCGCCGCGCCGAACCAGCGGAGGAACTTCGCGGGGAGGAGGTGGAGGTGCTTCTCGTCGACGGCGATGTGGACGCAGCCGCCGAAGCTGGTGGACCCCATCCGCAGCGACTGGAACTCGCGCACCACCGCGCCGTCGGCCGGGGGCCGGCCCGGCCAGGACTTCTGAAGGTCGCCCCACGAGCCGACGATGCCCGCGCGGATGACGATCGGGATCACCACGAGATCGACGGCGATGAACAGCCCGACGATGAGGGCGACCTGTGAGGGGGGCACCGGGAGAGCGTACCGCGGATGGCCACGGCGGGGCGCTCTAGTGAGCGTTGGCGTGGACGAAGCCGCGGAAGATGGTGAGCCACAGGATGCGGAGGTCGAAGCCGAGCGACCAGTGGCGGATGTAGAAGAGGTCGTACTGGAGGCGCTTGCGGAGGCTGGTCGAGCCGCGGAGGCCGTTGACCTGGGCCCAGCCGGTCATCCCGGCCTTGACGTGCTGGCGGAGCATGTAGCCGCGCCAGTCGTCGCGGAAGCGGGCGATGAGCTCGGGCCGCTCGGGTCGGGGGCCGACGAGGGACATCTCGCCCTTGAGCACGTTGAAGAGCTGGGGGAGTTCGTCGAGGCTGGTGCGGCGGAGGAACCGTCCGACCGGGGTGATGCGGGCATCGTTGGGGCGCGTCCACGCCGCGGGGACGTCGCCCGTCGCGCCCGCGGTGACGGCCTGCGGCTCGTCGGCCACCTCGACCATGCTGCGGAACTTGAAGAGGTTGAACTCTTCGCCGCCGAGGCTGACGCGCCGCTGCGTGAACATCACGGGGCCGGGGCCCGAGAGCCGCACGGCCAGCGCGGCCAGGAGCATCACGGGCGAGAGCAGGACGATCGCGAGCGCGGCGCCGAGCACGTCGAGCAGGCGCTTGCTGAAACCGCCGAGGCCGTAGAGGGGGCATTCGCGGTAGCTCAGGATGGGCATGCCGTCCAGCTCGCTCACGGTCATGCTCATGGCGAGGTAGCGGGGCGGGACGTCGGGGATCACGCGCACGTCGACGGCGAAGCGCTCGAGGCGTCGCAGGAGCGCCGGGAGCACGCTCGCCCGCGCGGTCGGTACCGCGAGGTAGACGGCGTCCACGCGCTCCTGCTCGAGCATGGCTTCGAGCGCGTCAAGCCCGCCCAGCACGGGGCGTCCGAGGCAGTGCGACCGGCTCGTCCGCTCGTGGTGCGAGAGGAAGTACGCGACGCTGATGCCGGTCCATGAGTTGCGCTCGAGGGTGCGGCAGGTGATCTGGCCGAGGCGGCCGGTGCCGATGATCGCGACGTGGCGCAGGTTCCACCCGCGGCGGCGGATCATGCGGAGCACGAGGCGGAACATCGCGCGGTGGACGCCGAGGATCACGGGCAGCGCGACGACGAGCACGCCCACCTGCAGCCTCGAGGCGTCGATGGCTACGCCGAACAAATCGCCCCGCACCGCGCCCTTGGACCCGGCCACGGACTGGTTGCCGACGGCCCAGAGCACGACGACCAGCGCCGCGGCGGACACGATCGAGGCCTTGATGATCTGACCCTGCTCGTTCCAGAGCGAGCGGTCGCGCCGCGGGCTGTAGAGCCCGAAGAGCCACATGCAGAAGAGGGCGATGGGGACCGCGAAGAGCGCGAACGAACCTTTGACGTGGCTTTCCCACTGCGGGGGCCAGTACTTCTCGGCGAGTTCGAGCCGCACGGCCCACGCCAGGAACGACGCGGCGGTGATCACCAGCCCGTCGGCGATGCAGAGCAGCGACACGAAGAGTTGGTGTCTTTGCTTGACCATGGGTTCGCCCTCTGGTCCCCCGGGAAGCCGGGCGAGTGTACCGCGATCTTCGTTCAGCCCCGATCCGGGTCCGCCTTCGATCGACACCCGCCGGGAGCGCCCGTCGGTCCTCGGCCGGGCCGCGCCGATCCCCCGCCGACCGTCTCACGCCCGCGCGGACCACTCGGGCCCGGCGCGAGGGGACGGCTGCTTCCGGCTCAGTGTACGCAACGCCTCGCGTTCGGCCTCGGAAATCGTGCCCGGATCGGGTGGGATGATCTTGATGACGGCGTACAAGTCCCCCGGGTCTCCCTTGTCGGGCGCGATGCCCTTGCCCCTGACGCGCAGCTTTCGCCCGCTGGCCGTTCCTTCCGGTACGCGCAGCTCGACGGGGGCGTCGAGGGTCGGCACCTGCACGGCGGCGCCGAGCGTCGCCTCGGCGATCGTGAGGGGGAGGTCGATGAAAAGATCGAGCCCGCGCCCTGCGTCGGTTCCCTCGCCGCGCCGGAAGAGGGGGTGCGCGCCGACGCGGACCGTGAGGAGCAGGTCGGACCCGTCGGGTCCGCCGCCCTTGACGCGGAGCTGGGAGCCGTGCCCGATGCCCGCGGGGATCCTGACCTCGATGGTGCGCGACGCGCCGCCGTCGGAGAGTCTGAGGCGCTCGGTCCCGCCGCGCGCGGCGGTCATGAAGCTTATCGAGATGTCGTGGGCGTGCACATCGGGGTCGCGGGCGGCGCGGCGCCGCCCCCCGGGGGTGCGCCCCGGGCGGCCGGCGCCGCCCATCCCCCCGAAGCCGGCGCGTCCTCCGAAGAACACATCGAACATCTCGCCGAGGTCTTCGGCATCGATGTCGGCGCCGGGGCCGGATGAGGACCACCTCACGCGCTGGCCCGCGCGGCCCGCGGCGGCCCCCGCGCCCTCGGCGTCGCCGAACTGGTCGTAGTGGCGCCGGCGCGTCTCGTCGGAGAGCACGTCGTAGGCGTGCTGGATCTCGGTGAACTTCGTCTGGGCGTCGGGCGACTTGTTGACGTCGGGGTGGTACTTGCGCGCCAAGCCCCGGTACGCCGAGCGGATCGCCTCGGCGCTCGCCCCGCGGGGCACCCCCAGCACTGCGTAGAGGTCCTTGCTCGCCATGCCGCGATCAGCGCCCCGGTTGCGGGGCGACGTCCCCTGCGCTTAGTCGCCCTTTGGCGCGCCCTTGGTTCCCGGGCGGATCCTGACGCCCTCGGGGAGCGGCTGGGGCTCGGGCTTCCGGGCCGGTTCCACGCCGACGATCTCGACCTCGAACACCAGCGGGGCGTTGGGCGGCACGACCTGCTCGCCCTTGCGCTTGACGCCCTTGGCCCCGTACGCGAGCTCCGGCGGCGCCAGCATGCGGACGGCGGAGCGGTTCCCCACGCCGCGGAATGTCTGCTTCCATGCCTTGATGGTCGGGAGCGTCACGTGCTTGATGAGCTTGAAACCGAAGGGGCCTCCGGGCTTTACAGGCACACGGGTCCGGCTGGAATCGAGCGCGGGGCCGCCGGCGATCCACGCCGAGTACTGTGCGTAATACCTGAACGGGTCGTCGAGCAGCGGCGCTTCCTCGGACTTCGTGTACCAGAGGAGGAGCAGTCCGTTGTCGCGCCGGTCGACCGCGGGCACCGGAGAGTTGTAGCGGGTGAACGTGTAGTTCTGCCCCGGCTCGGGCCCCCACACCACGTTCCCCTGCGCATCGAGCCCGCGGTCGGCCGTGGTGAGGATGTCGGGCTGGAGCGAGATTTCGCTGGTCATCTCCGCGGCGCCGACCCCGGTCGCCGGGAACGGTCGCGGCGTGGCGGCGCGGTAGCCGACGCCCTGCTTGAAGGGGGTCACGTCGAGTTCGATGGTGGGTTTGAAGTCCGAGGCCCTGATGTTCGCCGCGGTCAGGAGGGGCAGCACGTCGGGCGCCGCCCAGAACCCCGTGAGCTGGCTGAGCGCCTCGCGCCCGACGGGGGTGGAGGGCTCGAGCGAGCGGAGGACGATCCGTCCGGCGTCGTCGGCGAGCTGGAACAGGGCGCGGCGGTAGGGCGCGTGGATCGAGTCGGTGCGGGCGGTCTCGACGTACATCGCGTCGGCGATGTCGACGGTGCGGACCGGCACGATGCTCATCACGATCTCGGAGCCGGGAGAGCCGGCGCGCCCGGCGATCACGTCGGTGGACTTCCACGTTCCCTTGAGCATGTCGCCGACCTTGGCGATCTCGGTCGAGGACCACGACGGGCCCTCGGGGATCACCAGGGGCTGCACGTCGGGCGTGGCGTCGGCCTCTTCGGGCTGTTCGGGCTCGCCGTTGTCCTGCGCCAGGGCGCAGGCCGCGCCCACCGTCGTCGCCGCCAGCATCGCCAGGAACATCCGCAGCGCGTGTGTCATGGATCGCTCTCGCTCGGGTCGCTCGTGCCTCTTGCTCCGCGGCGCCGGGCCGGAGCCCGGGCGCGGCGCGTCACGCCAGGTCGGGGAACAGCTTCACCGTCGCGCCGATCAGGTCCTTCACGTGGCTGATCGACTCGCTCATGAACTTCGACTCGGTCTCGTCCATCTTGAACTGGATGATCTTCTCGACGCCCTTGGCGCCGAGCACGCACGGCACGCCGACGAACATGCCCTTGCCCTTG
>CAZCPB010000149.1:0-10602 GCA_964500365.1 uncultured Phycisphaeraceae bacterium | reverse complement strand
GCCGACGCGTGACGCGTCTGGTTTCTGCCCCATCGGGGCACCGGGATGTAGCCACGGGTGGAGGTCGCCCCGGGCGACCGCAACCCGTGGAAAGCCAGTTGATTTGAACTCCTCGCCCCGGCAGGGGCGAAGGAATGATGCATCATGGCGCGAGGAAGACTCCTTTGCCCCTTCGAGGCGAAGCGATTCACCGCCAGCGTTCCACGGGTTTCATTCGCGGACTCGCTGCACCCGTGGCCACACTCCGCGGCCCCGACGGGGCCAAAGAGTCGGATCGCAGGCGCACGCGCATCGATACTCGAGACGTTTCCGAGATCATCCGATCACCTCATCACCTCATCACCTCATCAACGCATCACCTCATCAACTCCTCTACTTCCCCATCAACTCCATCACTCCCACCACAAACGCCGTCGTCCCCGCCTTGATCGTCCTCTCTCGGTCCGGCGCAAACCGCGGGTTGTGCGGCCCCGGAAGCATCATCGACCGACCCGCCGCCTTCGCCTCTTCGAACACCCCGGGCTCCACGGCGCCGATCCGCAATTGAATCGACGGCGCCCCCGAAGCGCTCCCGTACACCCCGAAGTCCTCCGACGTCATGTGCGGCTCGGCGCTCTCGATGTTCTCGTCACCCAGACCTCGTTTGAGCGCGGCCGTCAGCCGCGCCGCCAGCGCCGGGTCGTTCACCACCACGTCCGACGATTCCTTCTCGACCATCCTCACCTCCGGCTCGCGCGGCGCGCCGCCCGCCAGCGCCTCCCCTCTGGCGATCCGCTCGATCGACGCCAGGACTCTCTTGCGAACTTCCGGCTTGTACGTCCGCACCGTGAGCCCCAGCCTCGCCTCGTCCGGGATGATGTTCCGCTTGTTCCCCGCGTGGAACGTCCCGACCGTGACCACCGCCGAGTCCAGAGGGTCGATCTCGCGCGACACGATCGTCTGCAGCCTCATCACCGCGCTCGACGCCATCACGATGGGATCGACCGCCCGGTGCGGCATCGCCCCGTGCCCGCCGGTCCCGAAGAACGAAATGTCCACCGAGTCCGACGCCGCCGACGCCGGCCCCGTCACCACGCCGACGTGCCCCGCCGCCAGCGTGTTGTGGACGTGGATGCCCAGCACGTAGTCGGGCCTCGGGAACCGCGTGAACAACCCGTCGTTCACCATCGCTTTGGCGCCCTGCACCACCTCCTCCGCCGGCTGCCCGACGAAGACCAGTGTCCCGCGCCACGCGCCCTTCGACTGCGCCAGCAGCGTCGCCGCGCCGACCCAGCAGGTCATGTGCACGTCGTGCCCGCACGCGTGCATCACCGGCACCGTCTCGCCCGCGTCGTTCTTCATCGTGACCGTGCTCGCGAACGCCAGCCCCGTCTGCTCCTTCACCGGCAGGCCGTCCATGTCCGTCCGCACCAGCACCACCGGCCCCTCGCCGTTTCTCAGCACGCCGACCACGCCCAGGCCGCCGACGTGCTCCGTCACCTCAAAGCCCGCCCCGCGTAGCGCCGCCGCCATCTTCGGCGCCGTCTTCTCCTCGCGCAGCGACAGTTCAGGGTGCTGGTGCAGGTCGATGTACAGCCGCTCAAGGGACGGGTACAGCTGCTCAAGGCCCTCCGGCGCCGGCGGCCCGCCCGCAAAGACGGTGATCGCGCCCAGCGTCACGGGCAGGATCGCTCGCATGGTTCCGGCGATGTGCGAACTTCTCATCCGAGCCAGCGTACCCAATATCGCTCATCGAAGCGTTATCTGCGTCGTGATCGCGTAGGAACAGCACCGCCGTGTTCGCTCGGGGCGCGCACCCGCTAGACTGCACCACATGCTCCACAACGCACGCACGCGCCTGGCCGTCACGATGCTCCTGGCCGTCGCGTGGGCGCCCGGCTCACTCGCACAGACGCAACCCACCACCTCCGCGCCCCGCGCTCCCGCGTCCGCCGCCTACTTCCCCCCCAGGGGCTCCTGGGAAACCCGCACGCCCTCCCAGGTCGGCATGAACGACGCCGCCGTCGCCGCGGCCGTGAACTGGGCACGGACGCTCGAAACCGACATGCCCCGAGATTTCTCGACGCAGTCGAAGATCTTCGGCAAGCCCCTCGGCCCCGTCCCCTCCACCCGCGCGCTCACCAACGGCATCATCCTCCGGCGCGGCTACATCGTCGCCGAGTGGGGCGACACCGACGCCGTCGATCCGACCTACAGCGTCGCCAAGAGCTACCTCTCGACCCTGCTCGGCATCGCCATCGACCGCGGCCTGATCAAGAGCGTCCAGGACCCCGTCGCCCAGTACGTCCGCGACGGCGGCTACGACTCGCCGCAGAACGCCAAGGTCACCTGGGAACACCACGCCACGCAGACCAGCGAGTGGGACGGCGAGATGTTCGGCAAGGTCAGCACGTTCATCGGCAGGGACGAATTCGGCGACGGCGAAATAAGGCCGCGCGAGCTCCGCGCACCCGGCACCTACTACGAATACAACGACGTGCGCATCAACCGCTTCGCGCTCTCACTCACGCAAGTCTGGAAAAAGCCGCTCCCCGACGTCCTCAAGTCCGAAGTCATGGACCCGATCGGCGCCTCCGACACCTGGGTCTACCACGGATACGACAACGCCTCCGTCGAGATCGACGGCACGCCCATGGTCTCCGTCAGCGGCGGCTCGCGCTGGGGCGCCGGCCTCTGGATCAGCACGCGCGACCACGCCCGCTTCGGGCTCCTGATGCTCAGGCGCGGCCAGTGGGACGGTAAACCGATCGTCTCGGAAGCCTGGGTCCGCCAAGCCACCACGCAGCAGGGCGTCAGCGACGGCTACGGCTACCTCTGGTGGCTCAACACCACCAACCGCTGGCCCGGATCGCCCAGGACAAGCTTCTCCGCGCAGGGCGCCGGCAACAACACCATCTGGGTCGACCCCGAGCACGACCTCGTCGTGGTGTGGCGCTGGCACCTCTCACGCCTCGACCGCGGCGGCAACCCGCAGGCCGAGTTCTACCGGCGCATCATCGACGCGATCACGCCGGAGAGGTAGCCGACATCACCAGCGCGGCGTGCGCCGAGTCCCGCGCCCGTTCCCGTTCAGGGTTCGCGGGCGAGGATGAGCGGGCGCGCCCGCCGGGGCCGGGTGCGGCGCGCCGGCCGACTTCGGCGCGCTCGCGCCGCCGCGCGTCGATGGTCGATGAACCGGCCGGCTGCGCGGGGTCCCGCGGGCAGCGCCGGCCCCGCCGCCGCGATGGCCGTGCCCGTGCCCTCGACCTCCGCCGCTCTGGAAGTGCGTCTCGCGCGGCGCGTGCTTCACCTCGGGCAGGTCGGCGGGCGCCTCGATCGGCGTCAGCCTCCGGCCCGTGAGCTTCTCGATGTCACGAAGGTACGACCGCTCGTCCGAGTCGTGCGCATCGAAGAACGAGACGGCCATCCCGCTCGCCCCCGCGCGCCCCGTCCGCCCGATCCGGTGCACGTACGCCTCCGGCTCGTTGGGCAGGTCGAAGTTGAACACGTGCGTGATGTCGTCCACGTCCAGCCCGCGCGCCGCGACGTCGGTCGCGACCAGCACCCGCGCCCGCCCCGTGCGGAAGCTCTCGAGCGCCCGCTGCCGGCGGTTCTGCGCCTTGTTCCCGTGGATCGCGTCGGCCGTGATCCCCGCGTAGTTCAGCCGCTTGCACACCTTGTCCGCCCCGTGCTTGGTCCGCGTGAACACCAGCGCCCGCGCGATCGCCCCTTCCTTGAGCAGGAACTCCAGCAGCGACTGCTTCTGCCCCGACCGCACGGTGTAGATCGACTGCTCGATCATCGGCGCCGTCGACGCCACCGGCGTCACGGCCACCTTCACCGGGTCGCGCAGCAGGCTCTCCGCCAGCGCCATGATCTCCCGCGGCATCGTCGCCGAGAACATCAGCGTCTGCCGGCGCGCCGGCAGCGCCCGGGCGATCCGCCGGATCGGGTTGATGAAGCCCATGTCGAGCATCCGGTCGGCCTCGTCGAGGACGAACACGCCGACCTCGCTCAGGTTCACGAGCCGCTGCTCCATCAGGTCGATGAGCCGCCCCGGCGTCGCGACCAGGATGTCCACACCGCGCTGCAGCGCCCGCACCTGGTGGAACTGGCTCACGCCGCCGAAGATCACGGTCGACTCGAGGTGCGTGCGCCGCCCGTACGTCCTGAAGCTCTCGTCGATCTGGCCCGCCAGCTCGCGCGTCGGCGAGAGCACCAGCGCCCGCGGCGAGACCGGCCCGCGCCGGGCCTTGTCGATCGGCGCCGTGCTCAGGCGGTGCAGCACCGGCAGCGCGAACGCCGCGGTCTTGCCCGTCCCCGTCTGGGCGCAGCCGAGCATGTCCCGCCCCTCGAGGATCGGGCGGATCGCCTGCGCCTGGATCGGCGTGGGCGCGTGGTACCCCTCGTCCGCGAGAGCGCCGAGCAGCGGGGCCGAGAGACCGAGTGAAGAAAACTGATTCAACGAACATCTCCTTCGAACCGCGCACGCGCCGACAACGCGGCCGCGACACGGCTCGAACAAACTTCGGGCGATCCCTCGCGCCAATCCGATTGGAACAAGTGAGGCCGTACTGGGTCGGAACATCGGCCGTTTCGACCGACGCTGCCAGCAGATTCCCAGGACGATCCGGCCGCTCTTGAAACCGAGCGAGCCGAGTGTTGCAACTGAGGCCACCGGCGATACGCGGGGATAGTAGGCGCGTCAAAGATCGCCCGACGCGGCTCACCAGAAGCGCCCGCCTCCGAACCGAAGGCGCCAAGGCCGGCGGTCGCCCCGCCCGGAATCCGAGCAACCCCGCTGGCCGCCCCCCGGCGGGGTGCCTACCCTCCCGGCGTTCGGCCGCTGCCGCGCCCACCGGGGCTCGGCCGGCAGAAAAACCGACGCTCGACCCTCAGCCCGAGTTTCAGCGCAGCGGTTCCCTTTCACGTTTTCGGGCTTTGGATCGAGACCATGAAGATTTACGTCGGCAACCTTTCGTTCAAGACCAGCGAGGATGCGCTCCGTCAGCTCTTCGAGCAGCACGGCCAGGTGCAGTCCGCGCAGCTCGTGATGGACCGCGAGACCGGCCGGCCGCGCGGCTTCGGCTTCGTCGAGATGAACGACTCGGCGCAGGCTCAGGCGGCGATCAACGCCCTCAACGGCAAGGAGTTCGACGGCCGCCAGCTCAACGTCAACGAGGCGCGTCCGAAGGCCCCGGGCGGCGGCGGCTTCGGTGGCGGCGGCGGTGGTGGTGGTCGCGGCGGCTTCGGTGGCGGCGGCGGCGGCCGTGGCGGCTTCGGCGGCGGGCGTGGCGGCGGCGGCGACCGCTGGTGATTCCCCGGGGTGAGCCGGCGAGCTTCGCCGCGAAACCCCGAACGACCGCGATTCGTAAGAGTTCATCGACGGGCCTTCCCACCAACGGGAAGGCCCGTTTTCGTTCTCCGTCCCTGGGGAGAATGGCGAAAGGAGCGGGGCGCTAGAGTGTTCGATGACCCGAAGGGACGCCGTGTGACCGAGGGGGCGCCAGCCCCGGGCGCCGAGCGCGACCGGCCAGTCGCGATCCGCGTTGAGGGCGTGCACAAGTCGTTCGGCGAGCAGCGCGTGCTCCGCGGCATCGATCTCGAGATCCGGCGAGGCGAGCTGGTCGCGATCGTCGGCAACTCCGGCTCCGGCAAGACGGTGCTCCTGCACTGCATCATCGGTCACCTCGCGCCCGACGAGGGGCGCGTGCTCGTCGCGGACGTCTCGAGCCAGGACGCGCCCCTGCGCGACATCGCCGCGCTCGATGAGTCCGGCATGGACCGGCTGCGGCTGAACTGGGCGATCGTCTTCCAGCGCAACGCGCTGTTCACGGGGACGGTGTTCGAGAACATCGCGCTGGGGCCGCGCGAGCTCCACGGCGAGGAGGATAAGGACATCCGGCCGCGGGCCGAGGGGGCGCTGCGGGCGGTCGGGCTCGATCCCGGCGAGGTCCTCGACCGGGCCCGCGACGATCTCTCGGGCGGGATGGCCAAGCGGGTGGCGATCGCGCGGGCCCTGGTGCTCGACCCGGCCCTCTTCTTCTACGACGAGCCCACGGCCGGCCTCGACCCGGAGCACTCGGCGCTGGTGCACGAGCTGATCGAACGCACACACGCGACGCCCACGGGCCGCGGCGTGGAGCGCACGAGCGTGGTGGTGACGCACGACACGGCGCTCCTGGCACGGCTCCGGCCGCGCGTGGTGATGGTCCACGAGGGGAGGGTGTTCTTCGACGGTTCGTTCGAGGACTTCGCGGCTTCCGACTCGGCCCCGATCCGGCCCTACTTCGAGGCGATGAGCGTGGTGCACGGGTGCATACGCGAGAGCCGCGTGCCCGTGCCCGAGGGGCGCCGGCGGAGCGCGCGGAAGGCGCAAAGGTGAACGGCGGCTCGGGCCGCGCGGCGCTCGCGCCCCGCCGCGTCACTCGAAGCGCAGGTGCTTGACGCTCTCGCCGCTGTCGCGGAGGTCGATCAGCGCATCGATGCCGACGTCGAGGTGCCTTCGCACGAACTTCTCGGTGATCAGCTTGTCGCTCTCGGAGGTCTTCACGCCCTCGGGGGTCATCGGGCTGTCCGAGACCAGCAGGAGCGCGCCCTTGGGGATCGAGTTGACGAACCCGACGAGGAAGATGGTCGCCGTCTCCATGTCGATGCCGATGGCGCGGATCCGCTTGAGGTAAGCCTTGAACTGCTCGTCGTGCTCCCACACGCGCCGGTTCGTCGTGTGGACCGTGCCGGTCCAGTAGTCGCACTCGTGCTTGACGATCGCCTGCGACACGGCCCGCTGGAGGCGGAACGACGGGAGCGCGGGGACCTCGGGGGGCATGTACTCGTTGCTCGTCCCCTCGCCCCGGATCGCCGCGATCGGGAGGACGAAATCCCCGAGCCGGGTCTTCTTCAGGCCGCCGCACTTGCCCAGGAAGAGCACCGCCTCGGGACCGATCGCGCCGAGCAGGTCCATGACCGTCGCGGCCATCGCCGAGCCCATGCCGAAGTTGAGGATCGTGATGTCGCGCCCGTCGCCGGTGCCCGTGGCCGACTGCATCGGGCGGTCACGCCCGAGGACCTTCACGCCGAACCGCGCGGCAAAGTGGTCCACGTAGTCGGTGAAGTTGGTGAGCAGGATGAAACGCCCCCAGCCGTCGGCGCCCGCGGCCTTCAGCGGCCGGCCGGTGTAGCGCGGCAGCCAGTCTCGGACGATCTGGTCCTTGGTCTTCACGGCGGCCAGCGTACCCGAACAGTGCGCACCCCGCCTCTGGTAGCATGGCCGTTGATACTCCTTGGCACGCGGGAGATCGCAGCAAGCACCGGGACCGCGGGCAGGCGCGGGAGCAGGTCTTTGAGGAGGGCACCATGAAGATTCGGCGCGCCGTGCTCGCGTGCGCTCTCTCTTCGCTGATCGGCGGGCTTGCCCTTGGGCAGGACGACGCCCTCGACGCGCTCACGCGGGTGCGCGACGCGGTCTCCGGGCGCGTGTCGAGCGCCCACCCGGAAGCGTGGAGCAACGCCGACAACCGGTGGGTGAAGCCGGGCGAGACGTTCACGCTGGCCGAGCTCAAGGGCCCGGCCGTGATCAGGCACATCTGGTTCACCTTCGCCGAGAGCGGGCCGTCGTGGCTTTCGAAGGAGGGCGCCGCCGACCCGTCGGAGATCGTGCTGCGGATGCACTGGGACGGCGCCGATGAGCCGGCCGTCGAGGCGCCCCTGGGTGACTTCTTCGCCGCGGGCTTCGGCCGGCGGGCCGAGTGCGTGTCGGCGCCCGTCGTGGTGCAGGGGGGCGACTCGTACAACTGCTACTGGGCGATGCCGTTCCGGAGTTCGGCGCGTCTGACCCTCACCAACGAGAGCCAGAAGCCGCTCGCCGCGCTCTATTACATGATCGACTTCACCCGCGAAAAGAGCCTGCCGCCCGAGACGGCGTATTTCTGCGCGCAGTACCGGCAGGAGTTCCCCGCAAAGAAGGGGGGCGACTACCTGATCGCGGAGATCGAGGGGCGCGGGCACTACGTCGGGACGGTGATGTCGGTGCGGTCGCGCAGCCCGCAGTGGTTCGGCGAGGGGGACGACAAGTTCTACATCGACGCCGAGCGGACCGAAACGCGCCCCACGATGCAGGGAACGGGCACCGAGGACTATTTCTCGAACGCGTGGGGCATGGAAAAGGCGTGCTACCCGCACTTCGGCGTGACGATCCTCGACGGGTGGCTTGGCGACCTGGGCAACCGCGGCACGATGTACCGCTGGCACATCGCCGACCCGGTGAGGTTCCGCAAGTCGCTGCGCGTGACCATCGAGCACTACGGGTGGATGAGCGCGGACGAAACGACGACCGGGAAGGTCGAGGGGCACGTGGAGCGCGAGGACGACTTCGCGACCGTCGCGTTCTGGTACCAGGTCGGGCGGCCGAAGCGGTTCACGACGCTCCCCTCGGCCAGGGAGCGGAAGTTCCCGTCGATCGACACGGTGATCGAGGGCAGGGACCTGCTCGCGGCGGCGAAGTCGGTGGGCACGGGGCTCTCGCTCCAGGCCGGCGCGCCGTGGACGGGCGAGGGGCAGCTCTTCATCGACGCGGGCTCGGAGAAGGCATGGGTCGAAACGCGGTTCAGCGTGCCCGAGGGGCTGATGCATCGCCCGGTGCTGGCGGTCACGCACTCGTACGACTTCGGGGTCTGGCGCGTGCTGCTCGACGGGTCGGCCATCGGCGAGCCGATCGATTTCTACTCGAAGACCGTCGAACTCGAGGAGCACGCGCTCTCCGAGGCGCCGCTCGCGCCGGGAGAGCACGTGCTCAGGCTCGAGTGCACGGGGAAGAACAGCGCCTCGAAGGGCTTCAAACTGGGCGTGGACTCGGTCCGGCTGCGGCACCGCACGGGCGCCAAGCGGCCGCCCCTGGGGCCGGCGCCGCCGAGCCGGTAGGCTCAGCCCTTAGCGCGCCCCTTGATGGCCAGGCCGACGAGGAAGAGCAGGACCACGGCGCCGACGGTCGCCATGACGAGCGACCCCAGGAGCGAGTAGGACTTGAGCCCGAGGAGGCCGAAGAGAAAGCCGCCGAGGATCGCGCCGATGACGCCGATGATCAGGTTGCCGGCGATCCCGAAGCCGCGCCCCTTGGTGAGCACGCCCGCCAGCCAGCCGGCGCAGAGGCCGATGAGCAGGAACCAGATGATGTTCATGCCCGCAGCATAACAGGCGGTCGAGTTGACCGGGGACGCACGCGAACGTGATCAGCCGTTCACGTCGGGCGTCGGGCCGGCGGGATCGAAACGCACCCCCTGCTCAATGGGCTTCGCGCCATCCCGGATTGAGGGCAGATTCAATTCACGAAGCGCGGCGGTCCCACACGACCATGGTGGACCGGATGGGAGGCATAGATCTGGGCCAATCTGGGTCATCTGGGGCTCTGTTCCGATCGATCACGCCCGCTCGCGCACAAAGAACATCCGCATCAGCTTTCCCCGCTCCATCGTCCTCCCGATCTCGCGGAACGCGAAGAACGGGATCAACCCCACCGCCACCACCAGCATCCCCGCCAGCACCTCATCGCGCCGCGAGACGAGCGCCCCGACCCCCGCCCCGAACCCATCGCCCTTCCACAACCCGCGAACCCCGTGCTCGACCAGCGTGAACAGCACCAGGAACACCGTGAACACCGCCGTCTTGTACAGCGTCGGCCAGATCAAGGGGAGCCGCTCCAGCCCTCGCCCCAGCCGCAGCGCATCGCCGATCATCACCACCTTCGCCAGGACCATCGCCTTGATCACCGCGATGAAATAGTCCGTGTACACGATGTCGTGCGCCGCCAGCACCAGCCGCCGGTACTGTGTGAACGCCGCGAACACCAGCGTCAGGTGCGCGACGATCAACCAGTACCCGCGGAACTCGCGGTAGACCCGGGCCTTCAGACTCTCCTTCGTTCCCTGCTCACTCATGCCCAAATCATCGCCACGATTCGCACTCCGCGGCCACCTCCCGGCGCCGGTTCCGCCAACGCCACCCGTGTTGACCCTCAAGTTCCGGATGAGCCACGAAAAACAATCCATAAATGCCTGAAAAATAGGTATTTACATCATACCGATCAAAAACCTATTGACACGGTTGGCTAAAAGTCGTATTCTCCGGTCGTGACGCCGTTCCTCCCCACCGACCCTGCCCGCCTCAGCGCCGACCTGCTCGACCATTCCCTCACTCTCATCCAGATCGCCCAGCGCCACGCGACCGACGTCGTCGCTATCGCCATCTACCTCGATGAGCCTGAAGCGCGCGAGAACCTCGACGCCGTCGAACGCGCCGCCGCGGCAAGGACCCGCCTCATCGCCGCTCAGCAGCTCCCGCTCGCCGCGCAGGCCCTTCAATCCGCCTTCGCCGGCACCCCGGAGCGCCCCGCCCGCGACCGGTCCCGCGCCGAACTGCGCCTCGCGGCAACTCTTCTCTTCCGCCTCGCGACCTTCGCGCCCCGCGCCGGCCCGCGCAGCGCGCCCCTTCCGCCCGCCCTGCGCCCCCGCCGCGCCCGCCCCTCATCCCCGCCCCTTCTCCCACACGACCTCGCGCACATCGGCTTCGAGGACTGTGGCGTCCTCATCATCGACCCACTCGCCCCGTCGCACGAACCGCTTGAACGGC
>CAZCPB010000148.1:0-10714 GCA_964500365.1 uncultured Phycisphaeraceae bacterium | reverse complement strand
ACGGGCAAGTACAACGTGACCGCCCGCCCGGCGCAGAAGGAAAGGGCCCGCACATGAACGACTCAGTCGCGCTCGACGTTCCTGTCATCCAGCTGCGGCCGCTCCGCGAACGGAAGATCACCAAGCGCGAGTACGATCGCATCCTGGCGAGCATCAAGGCTGTCGGGCTCATCGAGCCGCTGGTTGTGTTCCCCGAGAACGGAGATTACCTCATCCTCGACGGCGTCCAGCGGTACAGGGCGCTCGTCGAGCTCGGCGTTGTCACCGCCCCGTGCATCATGGGCGCGCAGCGCGAGGCGTTCACCAGCAATCGCATGGTGAACAGGGTCTCACCGGTGCAGGAGCACCGGATGATCGAGAAGGCGCTGGGCGAGGTCGATGAGAAGGCCATCGCGACGGCGCTGGGGGTGTCAAGCGTGGATCACCGGCTGAGGAAGTCGCTGCTCAAGCAGCTCCATGCGGATGTGGCGTCGGCGTACGACGCCGGCAAGATCACCCGCGCCTGCGCACGCGAGTTCACGCACGTCAAGCCCCAGCGGCAGAAGGAGATCCTTCGCACGATGGAGAGCTACAAGGACTACAGCGCGTCGTTCGTGCGAACGCTGGTCGTCAAGACGCCGGCAGCACAGCGCGAGAACCGGGGCCGCAAACACAACCCGTGGGACAAGCGGGCCCAGCGGAAGAACGACCTGCTCAAGAAGCTTGCCGACGCCGAGCAGAAGCACGATTTCTATTCCCAGCTCTACAAGCAGTACACCGTTGACTTGCTGCGACTGGCGATCTACGCCAGGGCGCTCCTGACCAACACGCGACTCCGCGAGTACCTCCAACAACACCACGGGGACATCGTCTCGCGGTTCGAAACGATCATTGCCGATGCGCGAGAGTAAACATGCGCAACACTTGGACCCGCGAACGGATCATCCGGCACATCCTCGAGCGCGAGGCGGATGGACGCCCCTTGACCACGGGCGGCAAGGGAGTCGACCACCAGCTGTACTGCGCGGGCCGGCGCATCTTCGGCTCCTGGCGGAACGCCATTCTCGCTGCGGGCATTCCCCCGGAGCGTGTGCTGACCTGGGAGCGCTGGACTCCCGCCAAGATTCTGGCCAAGATCCGCTCGCTTGCGCGTCGCCGCCGGCCGTTGACCACCGATCAGGTGGAGCGGCGTTACCGCAACCTCGTGTCGGCCGCACGCCGACACTTCGGCTCGTGGCCCAAGGCCGTGTTGGCTGCTGGCGTCGACCCTACAAAGCTGCAACGCGTCGTGCCGTGGAATCGGGAAAGGGTGATCGAGGCCATCCTGACCCGGGCGCTGCGGAACGAGCCGCTGGTGGCCCGCCTGGTCGAACCCCGCTCGCTGGTCGAGGCCGGGCACCGCTTCTTCGGCGGGTGGCAGGCAGCGGTGGCTACGGCCGGCCTTGACCCGAGGGTCACGGATATGCCTCCTCGACGGCGCAAGCCATCGCGGCCCGGGCGGGCTCGAACCAGGATCGCGGATGCACCGGAGGAGTTCCCGCGGCATTGGAGCAAGGAGCGCGTCGTCGAGTTGATCCGCGCCCGTGTGCGCGAGCGCCTGCGGATCAACGCGTGGGCGGTGTCGAGAGACGATCCCGCCTTGTACGCAGCGGGGCGTCGGCACCTGAACAGCTGGGACGAGGCGATGCTGGCGGCAGGGTTTGATCCAGCGGAGCATCGTCGCAAGAGACCCCCGTCGTCGAGGACTGTGCCGCCAACCCAGGCCGCCGCCCGAAAGTCGCAAGGAGATGACGCCGTGCGACCGGATCGGACCGGATAAGCAGTTCCATTCGGTCCATCCTGGCGGAAGTCTCAGAGTCTCAGTGTTTCCCATCCTGCGTAGCGACCTGCCCCTCATGTCAAAGCGATCCCGAGCACCCTCGGTCCCCCGCGAGGTCATTCGCCTCACCGCGTATGCGCACCTCGAGCTGTACCTGTCGAAGTTCGCCCGGGGAGAGCTGGGACTCGTCCTATTGCTCGGGCGTCACGGCACCGGCAAGAGCGAGAGCGTTCGTCGCACCTTGTCCGCCAGCCAGGGTGCGCGCACGACAGACTCGCGTGTTCTCTACGTTGAGGGCCATATGCAGCCCTTCGGGCTGTACCGACAGTTGTGGGAGTACCGGGATCAGCCGGTGGTCTTGGACGATCTCGATCGGCTGTACGCGGACCCGGACTGCGTTCGACTGCTGAAGCCCCTGTGCAACACCGTTCGGGAGAAGCGCCTGCACTGGCTGACCAACCTGACGATGAACGATGGCGGCCTGCCCTCGTCGTTCAGGACCGCCAGCAGCGTCATCCTCATCGCCAACGAGTGGAAGAGTCTGAATCCCAACGTTCGAGCCTTGGAAGACCGCGCGATCATCCTTCACTTCTGCCCATCCAACGACGAGGTGCACCAGAACGTCAGCGGCTGGTTCGATGATCGCGAGGTGTACGAGTTCCTCGGGAAGCTCATGCCGATGATCCCGGCCGTCTCCATGCGGCACTACTGCAAGGGCTCGCAACTCCGGCGGGCCGGCCTTGCGGATTGGCGCACAAGCCTCTTGCAGATGGTCATGGCAGACGGCCGCGCGGCCTGCGTGCTGGCGATGCACCACGACCCCTCGCTGCGGTCAGAGGAGGCGCGAGTGGAGCGGTTCATCGAGGCTACCGGTGCCTCGCGCGCTACGTACTTCCGCATCAAGGCCAGGTTGGCTCATGCCCTCTGACCGGTCGCACCTCACTGAACGTCAGCACTGGAAATGTTCCGCGGTTACTGCTCAATGACCGACCCCGAGCCGCTTCCGGACGGACTGCTCGATCCGCTCATGCTGCCTGAGCCAGTGCCGGAGGAGGATCCGGAAGTTGAGAATGACGACGACCCACTGGACTTACTGCCCGACGAACCGCTGCTCGAGGAGCCGCTGGTCGATCCAGACAGCGATCCGGTCCCGGACTGGGACTCCGGAGCCGAACCACTGCCTGAGCCGGAAGCGGTCGCGGCAGAGCTGCTGTTGGCCGTGGCGGGCATGTCGTTGTGGACCCAAACTCCCTCGGCCAGAAACGTGTTCGTTCCGGGAATGTGGATGGCCACGGTGCGTGTCGGCGCGTTGATCCGAACGACCGAATCGACCTCTTCCTCGTTCATGTACTCGTCGATCAGGAAGTCGCCGGGCCGGATGAACTCGGCAGACGCGAAGCCCCATTCATCGCCGCGGCGGACCATGAACGGGTGTTCGGGCGTCGCCTTCAGGCGGCGGTTGATGACCATGAAGCCGTGGTGCTCACCGAGGCGGATGCTGGCGACGCGGGCCGCGACGGGAGTCGCTCCGTGCAGGCCGTAGTGCGAGAGCCAGTTGTACTGGGCGCGGTACGGGACATCGACCTCGAGCCCGGGCACCTGGATCGACGCCACGCGGTCGCCGGGCTTGAGGTTCTCGATCGGGGTGAGGCGGCCATCCTCGAGGCGCACGAGCGTGCCGAACAGGAGGCAGTTGCTGCCAGGGCCGCTGCCACCGGGGCCAGAGCCACCGGGTCCGGAACCACCCGGGCCGCTTCCACCGGGGCCGCTGCCGCCCGGCCCAGAACCGCCCCCGCTGGAACCACCACCGGAAGACCCACCACCCGACGATCCGCCGCCAGAAGAGCCGCCCGAGGATGCGCCGGATGAGGCTCCGGAACTCATGCCGCTGCTCGCGCCAGACGATGCGCCGCTCGACATCCCGCTGCTGTCCGAATCGGACGAGCCCGAACCACTCGAGGACCCGGAGCCGCTGGACGAGCCGGACGCGCTGCTTGATGACCCGCTCGAAGGCGACCCGGACGAGGACGATGCGCCCGAGGACATCGACCCCGAGGAACTCGGCATACCGCTGCTCGAACCCGACGACCCCGAGGGCATGGTGTCGGTGGTGCCGCTGCTTGACGGGGTGTGCGTCGTGCCCGGCGTATTGCTCGTGAAGGCGCCGGTGGTGTAGAACGTCAGCGTCGGCGTGCCGCCGGGCCCGGTCGTGTAGATCACATCGCCCGTGGTCGAGTAGCTCGCAGGCATGCTGGGGGTACTCGTGGGCGTGACGTATGAACTATCCGGCGTGTCTGTGCCGGAGGGTGTCGAGTAGTTGCTCGACCCGCCGCCCGTGGGCGGACGGCCCGTCGCCCAGACGGGGATGTATAAGTAGTACCGGGTTGGGCCGTCGCTCATCGGGCGGCCTCCTGTGGGGTCGGCTTCGGATTCGGCTCGTACCAGCCCTGCGTGCTGATGGGCTTGCCGCACTCCGCGGAGGCGGCCTTGACCGCCGCGTCGAACTCCATGCGATCGAACGCCTGGAGTTCGCTGCCGGGGGAGCAGTTGATCACGCGGAAGCGGTGCCGATCGAAGTGCGGCCGCAGTGCCTCGAATCGGCGGGCCAGCGAGTCGTACAAGACGTTGTTGTGCCGGATGGCGTTCGGGGCGCGGTGCTCGTCGAAGGCGTACTTGCGGTCCGCCGCCATTTTGAAGTCGCAGCCGAGCAGGTACACCGTGCCGAAGCCAAGGTGGTGCAGCAGTCGCAGTGCCACGAGCATCACGCTCCGCTTTCCGGTGATCCCGAGGGAGTCCGGATGCTTGGCATCGTTCCCCCACGGAACCGAATCTCCGGTCAGGAAACGTTCATGGTCAAAGTGGTCCGCGCGGCGGAAGAACAGCACGCTCGGCATCTGCCGGACGCGGAACGCGCTGTTGCGCATGGTGCCGTCGGGGTTCTGGATGCGGAGGCGCTTGTCCCACGCGCACGTCGGCACGAACTTCAGAATGCCCGGGTCCTTCCAGCCCGTGTCGATGAAGCGACCCGGATCGTCCACACACGTCCAGAGCGTCGGGCGATGCACCGACCAGGCATTGTTCACGGCCATCGTGACGATGCCGCGCTTGTTGAGCTGCGTCAGGTCCACCTGCGTGAGCGACGGTCCCGAGAGAATCAAGAACGCTGAGCGCCCGCGGTAGAATCCGGCCAGGGAGACCGAGTCAAAGTCGGCGGTGTAGAGGCGCAGGCCATCGCGCGCGGGCTTCCGCGCTTTCAGCCCCGCCTGGAGCGCCGCGATGTCCGACTGGTTCTCACGCACAGCCGCAGCCCTCCTTGGCAGCGAAGCGTCCGACGATGTACCGACCCTCGGCCTTTGGTGCCGTCACCGTGCCAACCTGACCAATGCGCTCCAGCCACCACGGAAGCGGCCTCACCGTTGGGTGCAGTCCTTCGCCGGCGACCGTCATCCGGCTCGGGCGCGTGCAGATTGAGAACACGAAGTGTGCCCGTGGGCGTGCGACGCGCCGCATCTCCGCGAGCACCACGTCCACATCCTCCGGGAGCAGATGCTCCAGAGCGTCGAAGCTCGTCACCACGTCGGCCACGCCGTCGAGCAGGCCGGTCTTGTGCATCGCCCGCGGGATGTCCGCTTCGGGGAAGGCGAAGTCGATGCCGAGGCCGTCGATGCCGATCCGCCGCAGAGCACCGATGAAGTTGTTCCGCCCGCACCCAAAGTCCACCACGAATCGAGGCTTGAGTCGCTGCACCATCGGGAGCGCCGCCGCGCCGTGGTTGGTCGAGCCGTACCCCGCCCCGCCGCCGGGCGCGGCTGGCCGCGACACCAGCGCGACGTACTTCTTCCGCTCGTGCTCACGGCGGGCATCCAGAGTCGGTGCGGTTGCAGTGACGGGAGCCGTGGTCATGCGCCCCCTTCGATGTAGATGTTGAACTTGCGGTCCTCGTCCGCTGGGTCGGCGATCTCGATCAGGCTCATGGCCTCGAACACCCACACCGGCCTGCCTTTGCTGTTGCGCTCGCAGGTGAGCTGCACGCAGACACCTTCGGGGATGGGCACGAGCTTTGGCTTGAGTGACCGCGCAGGCGGGCACTTGGGGAGCACGCCCGGCAACTCGCACACCGGCCCGAGACCCAGCAACCCACCGAAGCCGGACCCGGCGTCGAAGTTGTTCATGTGGTGGGCTTCGAAGCGGTTGATCGCCAGCCGCGTCGGGTCCTCGCCTCCACCGGGCAGCTGCGAGGTCAGACCTTCCGGCACGGGCACGTACCGGAGGTAGGTGTCGCTGCCGGGATCGCCGTCAATCCGGGCCTCAACCCACGGGTAGCGCCAGCGGTTGTTCTCAGTGGGAATCGGCTGCGCAGCGCCGAGGATCGCCGTGACGCGCCCAGGCGAGGGCTGGCCCATCTCGATGACCGCCCACTTCTCGCCGACTCCCTCTTCCTTCCACAGAATCGGGATGCCGCCCATGGGTGTGCTGGCCAGCACGGTCTCCTCGGGGGCGAGCTCGCAGGTCGTGTCGGTCTCGTTGGTGATGAAGACCCGTGCGGGCGTGACGCCCGTGAGCACGCACCGGCCGAGGTCGCCCGGCTTGATCGGCTGGAGCGCCAGCACAAACGAGAGAGATGGCGATTCCTCGGTGGCAACCTCGGCCGTCAGCGGCGTCCGGCTATGGAACGTCCGTTCCTGGTCCTCGCTGTCGGGCTGGACCAGCACGCCCGTGATCGCCAGCGCGTGGTACGGTTCGATCTCGTCGTCGGAGTCATTGCGGACGAGCACGATGCCGCGCTGCGCCGGTTCGAGCGCCGGGCCGGCGTTGGTGGTCCGCTCCCGGCGGCGCAGATCGACCGCCGCATCGACGAAGGCGTTGTACGCCGCCGCGGGGATGCGGAGCGGTGAGCCCGACCGGACTTTGCGGAACACGTCGCCCATCAGATTCCCAAGCCTGCGAAGTTGCCCTCGTCATACACGCGCTCGATGTACGCCGCGACCGGACGCTTCACGATCGCGTGCGACCCCGTGTCCTCCTGGTCGGCGTACCGCACCCAGAGGTACTCCCACCCCTTCTTGCTGATGCCGCTGATGCTGCCGACGGAGATGCCGCTGGCGTTCGGACTGGCGGCGAACCGGAACGTGATCTCCCAGTCGTCATCGGGGTCGGTGCCGCGCCGCGATCCCGAGGCCCCGAGGAAAAGGACCTCGCCAGGCTGGAAACCCTTGAATGCGCCGGTGTTCACCTTGCCGGTGAGCGAGAACAACGTGCCCTTGTACGAGGGCGTCACCTGGTCGTTGGTGAAGTAGTGCGTCTCGGAGAACTGGTAGACGGGGACGGTGATGTCAACGCCCTCGACGCCATCGGCGGTGACACCAATCCCACCGCCGAAGTCCGGGGCCGATCCGCCCGACGGCGCGTGCGACGACACCGTCTCTTTGCTTTGCGTGATGTGCTGCGTGCCCCCGCCGGTGTCGAACGAGAAGACGCTTTCGCCGGGCTCGGGGAGCGACCCGCCCTGCGCCTTGCCGTAGCGGACGACGGCCTCCCAGAGTTCATCGCCAACGGGCTCCACAGACACGGACTGCCGGGGCTGGCTGTCGTAGGTCGCGGGGCTGGTGGTTTCGGCGGCGTTGCGGGCCGCGAGGTCGTCGTTGGTGCCGCGCACGGTGTAGACGAGCTCCGCCGAGGGGTTGTCACCCTTGGTGGACTTGCGGCTCTCGAACTTCTCCGTCACCGTGATCGGCACGAACGAATCTCCTCATGCGAACGTCAGCCCGCCGCTCTGCGCGGCGTCAGCCAGACGCTTGGTGTGCTTGGCGGTCTGCTCCGTGGCCCGGGCGGTGCGCTCGGCGGCCCCGCCATCCGACTCCAGCCCCTGCGCCGCGCGGGCGTTGAAAGTGCCCCGCACGCTGATCCCTTTGCCGATGACCTCGCCGAGCCCCGCGAGGCGGTCCTCGAACTCGGCCATGAGATCGCGCGGCGTCCGGCCTGGGCCGCCTTCGGCATCCGCCGCCTCGCGCTTCTGGCGGGCCTGCTCGATGGCGTCGGCGAGCTTCTGCTTGGCGGCATCCAGCGCCGCTTGCGACTCCGCGAGCCCCGCCTCCGTGTTCGCCTTGAGCGCGGCCTGGGCCTCGTCAAAGTCGCGACCGATCCCAGCGAGGGTGGCCTCGTGCAGGGCGGCGGCCTGGTCTCGCTCGGCGGCACGTTGTCCCTCGCGCTGGGCCACCTGTCGTTGGGCCGCGCTCTCCAGTTCCGCCAGGCGGGTTTCGAGTTGATCATCGACGGCCCTCTTCGCGGCGTCCACGTCGAGCCCGGAGTCGAACAGCCCCTGGATCTCCAGCATCCGCTTGGCGACCCAAGACGATGCGGACTCCCAGACCTGCTGGAAGCCGGTTGTGAAGTTGGTCCAGGTCTTGGAGAGGAACGATGTGGTCTCGATCCACGCGATCTCGAGGGCGTGGAAGACGATCTCCGCGGCGGCCAGCGCCCCGTACCACATGCCGTAGGCGGTGGAGACGAAGAACTCCTTGGCCTCCAGCCAGACCTTGTTGAGCGCGGCGACGCCCTGTTGCCAGACCACCTTGAGCGACAGCCAGAGGATCTCGGCGGCCAGCGCGATGTCGCCCGCCGCGAGGGCGTCCGAGATGCCGCCGACGACCTTGGTCACCCAGTCGCGAAGGCGCGTGAACTGCTCGCCGAGCCAGGCGAGGGCCTCGCCGCCCGCGCCGGTGGTCACAAGGAGCACGCCGCCGAGCGCCACGATCGCGGCGATCGCCAGCCCGACCGGCGACAGGATCGCCGCGATGGCGGCCCCGATCACGCTGAATGAGGTACCGATGCCGCCGATCACACCCGCGACGATGCCGAGTGTCGCGCCGACGCCCGAGACGATGTACCCCAAGGCGATGATGGCGACGCCCGTCACGGCGATGGCCGCCGCGACCTTGAGCGCCCACACGACCGTCTCCCGGTTCGCCTTGATCCAGGTCGTGACGCTCACGACGATGCGAGTGATCCGCTCCGCGAGGTCCTTGAGCGTCGGCGCGAGCGCACCGCCGATGGTGAACACAGCCTGTTTGAGCACCTTCCAGAGGGTGCCGAGCGCGTCGTTGAGCGCGGCGGCGTCGCGGGCGGTCTCGGTGCTAACGGTCAGGCCGAGGCGCCGAGCCTCTTCCTGCATCGCCTCGATGCCCGCCGCGCCGTCCGCCATGAGCGGCAGGAGCTTGGTCCCGGCCTTGCCGAAGACCTCCATCGCCAGCGCAGCGCGGAGGGCGGGGTCGCGCACCTGCGAGATGCGCTCCGCGAGGACCTTGAACTGCTCGTCCGGGGCGAGGACCGCCAGCTGTGCGGCCGTCAGGCCAAGCCGCCCAAGGGCGTCGCCCGCGGACGCCGACCCCTGCGCCGCTCCTGTGAGCGTCCGCTGCATGTTGCGGAGCCCGGCCTCCAGGGTTTCCAGGTCGGTGCCAGAGAGGTCGGCCGCAAAGCCCAACTCGGACAGGGCCTCCACGCTCACGCCGGTCCGCTGACTCATCTTGTCCAGCATGTCGCCCGTGTCAGAGAAGGCCTTCGCCGTGCCGAGCAGCGCCGCGACCGCTGTCGCGCCGATCCCGGCGAGCCGCGTGCCCACCGACCTGAGGCCAGCCCCGAAGGCTTCAAGCTGTTTCTGGGCGCGGCGAAGCCCGGCCGTGAGCTTGTCGCTCACGCCGAGTTCGACGAACGCCCGTCCAGCCCGGATGGCGCGGGTGTCTGCCATCAGGCGCGCCCCTCCGTTACTATCACATGCCGATGCACGAAGCCTTCCGAGCACATGTCGAGACGCTGCCGCTGGCACTGAGCAAGCTCTTGGCGATGCCGCCGGTGTCCTGCTGTTCCCTCCCCAAAGGGATGCCGAGGAGAGGCGTGTACTTGTTCTCCGAGCAGGCTGCCAGCCTTTATGTGGGCCGTTCCAACCGCATGCACGAGCGGGTGCGCAACCACGGTCGAGCGGCGGCGATGCACCGACAGGCGGCGTTCGCCTTCAAGCTCGCAAGGGAGGTAACAGGGAAGCCCAAGGCGACGTACAAGACAGAGGGATCGCGGCAGCACCTGATGCTTGATCCCGCGTTTGTTGCCGCGTTCTCTGCCGCGAAGGCGCGGATCGCGGCGATGCAGGTGCGCTTCGTGGAGGAGACTGATCCGGTGCGACAGTGCCTGCTGGAGGTGTACGTCGCCCTGGCGCTGGGCACTCCTTACAACGACTTTGACAACCACTGATGTGGTGTTCATGCGCCACCCTTCCGAATGGAGTTCCGCCACAACAGCGGCAACTTCGGCCGCTCCTGCTCGAGCGCCGGGGCCATGTACGGCCGCGCGGCGATCTTGACCTTCTGCGACGTGAGCTTCCCGCCCTTGCGCCGTAGCACGAACGTGTCGCCGCCGTACTCCAACACGTTGGGCGCGACGCTCTTCTTGAATCCCACCGGTCCGACGACCACGGAGTCCGCCGCCTTGTCGTACCCGAAGAGGATCAAGCGACGCAGGCTCCCCTCGTGCGAGTGGGGAGGCTTGCCCGCGGGGGCGGAGCCCTTGCGCTTGCGGATGCTCGTGCGGGCCGCCGTGCGGATGAACGCGCCGGCCTTGCTGAGCACCTTCCGCTTGGCCCCATCGACCGCGCGGACCACCGCCGCGCGGTCGAAGAACATGTCCTTGATCCGCATGGTGATCACGCGCCGCTCCCGCTGGTGGGGGGGCCGCCAGCGAGGCCGCTGCCCTTCTCCAGGCCCTTGTTGAACGACGCTTCCTTCTCCTTTCGAAGCCGGCCCGAGCCGATGAACAGGCCGACGATGCCGGTGAGCGCCGGCAGCGCCGGGCCGAGCACGGGCAAGCCCGCGACGGTCGGCCCGACGGTGTCCAGCGCCGAGAGTGTGAGCTGGCTGAACAGGCCGC
>CAZCPB010000147.1:0-10743 GCA_964500365.1 uncultured Phycisphaeraceae bacterium | reverse complement strand
ACCAGTGGGGGCCGAACCTGTTCCGCAACACCACGCAGATCTACCCCTTCGAGGGCAAGCCCGGCTGGAACCTCGTCACCGGCATGGCCGACGACGCGATCGACTACGTGCACCGGATCCACCAGACGGCGCCCTCCAAGCCCTTCTTCATCAAGTACGCGCCGGGCGCGACCCACGCGCCGCACCACCCCACGAAGGAGTGGGTGGACAAGATCCGCGCGATGCGGCTCTTCGACGACGGCTGGAACAAGGTCCGCGAGCGGATCTTCGAGAACCAGAAGCGGCTCGGCGTGATCCCCGCCGACACGGTGCTCGAGCCCTGGCCCTCCCACCTGCTCAAGAACTGGGACGACTGCACCGCCGACGAGAAGAAGCTCTTCATCCGGCAGGCCGAGACCTTCGCGGCGTACGTCGCCTACAGCGACCACGAGATCGGGCGCGTGATCCAGGCGATCGAGGACGCGGGCAGACTCGACAACACGCTGATCATCTACATCAACGGCGACAACGGCACCAGCGCCGAGGGCGGGCCCCTGGGCACGCCCAACGAGGTCGCGTTCTTCAACGGCGTCAACATGATGCCCGTCGAGACCCAGCTCAAGTGGTACGACGCCTGGGGCACCGAGCACACGTACAACCACATGTCCGCCGGGTGGTCGTGGGTCTTCGACACCCCCTTCACGTGGTTCAAGCAGAACGCCTCGCGCCTCGGCGGCGTGCGCCAGAACATGGCGGTTTCGTGGCCGGCGCGGATCAAGGACAAGGGCGGCCTGCGCCAGCAGTTCATGCACGTGATCGACGTGGTCCCGACCCTGCTCGAGGTCTCCGGCATCCGCGCCCCCGAGTACGTGGACGGGATCAAGCAGGCGCCGATCGAGGGGACGAGCTTCGCCTACACGTTCGATGCCGCGGGCGCCAGGGCCCCCTCGCGCCACCGCACGCAGTACTTCGAGATGTTCGGCCAGTGGGCGCTGTACCACGACGGGTGGCTTCTGGCGACCAAGGTGAACCGCGCCCCGTGGGAGGCCTTCGGCGCCGCCAACCCCGACCCGCTGAACAACCAGGTCCTCGAGCTCTACGACCTCACCACCGACTTCAGCCAGTCCCGCAATGTCGCTGACCAGCACCCCGCCAAGGTGAAGGAGCTCAAGAAACTCTTCATCGAGGAGGCCGAGAAGTACCAGGTCTTCCCGATGGACGCCTCGGTCGCCGCGCGCATCGTCGCCCCGCGCCCGAACATCACCGCGGGCCGCACCGAGTTCGTCTACACCCGCCCCATGACCGGCCTGCCGCAGGGCGACTCGCCGATGATCCTCAACTCCTCGTACACGATCACGGCCGACATCGAGGTTCCGGCCGGGGGCGCCGAGGGGATGATCCTGACCTCGGGCGGGCGCTTCGCGGGGTACGGCTTCTACCTGCTCAAGGGGAAGCCGGTGTTCCTGTGGAACCTGGTCGATCTGGAGCGGATCAAGTGGCAGGGCCCCGACGCGCTGCCGCCCGGCCGGCACACCGTCGAGTTCGAGTTCACGTACGACGGCCTGGGGGTCGGCACGCTCGCCTTCAACAACCTCAGCGGCCTCGGCCGCTCGGGCACGGGCACGCTGAAGGTGAACGGCAAGGTGGTCGAGAGCAAGAAGATGGAGCGCTCGCTGCCGATGATCCTGCAGTGGGACGAGGCCTTCGACATCGGCTCGGACACGCTGACGGGCGTGAACGATGCGGACTACGCGCCGCCGTTCGCGCTGACGGCGAAGCTGAACAAGCTGACGATCAAGGTCGATCGCCCGACGCTGTCGCAGGAAGACATCAGGAAGCTCGAGGAGGCGCAGAAGAAGGTCGAGTCCGCAAGAGAATGAGCGGCACTCGCGGTTTCACGCGGGGCGGGACGGAAGACCCGCCCCCGCGATTTCCGGAACAGGACGATGCCGTCGCCGCGCCCCTCCTCGGGTGCGCGGGGTCGCGCGCACTCCATGCTCGCTTAGAAGTCGATCCATTCAATATCCCAACGATCACCGAGCCACGAGTACGTATTCCCGAACCTGCGGCTCTCGACTCCCGGAGGGCTGTAGACTAACGCGGGCGTACTGAGGATGCCGTACTTCGGCATGCAGAAGACCGCTCTCCCGTTCTGCTTGTAGATCGACGAAATCGCGAGCGTGCCGAGCCCTTCAGGCGCTCTGATGCGTGCATCGGGGCGAGGGTCAGCGAGAAGCAGCCGCGCCTGCGATTCGAGAGCGGGGCGCGCGACCAGCCAGCGGACGCGCCGAGGAACGCCGGTCATGCACGCCGCGACCGTGAGTACTCCGCACAGCGGAAGGACAACCCACGCGCGCGGGAATCGAACCCGCATCCCGTCCCCGATCGCTTCTCGGTGTGCCGCCAGAGCCAGGACGAAACGCACGAGCCAGACGAGGGCGACGAAGAGGCTGCTCAAGATTACCGCCAGGCTCCCCTGCGGAATACCCACCGTCACGCTCGCCGCGATGAGCATGGCGACGGAGCATCCCACGGCGACGAGGGAGAAAAGCAGACCGGGCGCACGATGTCTCCGGGCCCAACCGTCGGACCGGAAGAACGGCAGCCGGAACGTCCGCGCGTCCGCCGGATCGAACTCGGCGCCGCACTCCGGACACTTCGCGACCGCCAGCCCGGTCAGGGGATGGCGGCACTCGCGGCAACGAGCATCAGGATCGATGGAGGGGAGGGCTGACATGCTCGAGTTCGAACGCAGCATTGTTCGCAGAAGCCTGCCGAGCAGCTCCGAACTCATCGGTTCCGACCCGCCGCCGCGTGCAGGTTCAGAAGGCCTGCGGCCGCGCTATGCCCGCCCTTTTGCGCAAAAACCCGTACCAGCGCCGGGGGAAATCGTGCCCCTCGCACAGAAAATTTCTATTCCCTGCCGCCAAAGCACTTGCGCGCTCTTTCGCGGCGCGCTATGTCCGCCTTTTTGCGCACTTCCGCGGGCTTAGGCCCCTTGGGTAGACGCTCGTGTCGGGGGCGTCGCAAGGAGCCCCGCGATGAGCTACCGGCTGCACGCCTTCCGCGATGTGGGGCTCGACCCCGCCCTGCTCGACCTGGCGATCGGCGAGCACGAGCGCACCGAACTGCCGCGCCTCCGCAGGCTCTGGTCGTACTTCCGCAATCCGCTCGAACTGACCGCGCCCGCGGCACGGCAGGGCTCGCCGTGGTACCGCCAGGCGCAGGAGGCCGGGCTGCCCGCCCGCCTCGTCGGACGCGCCGGCGCCGCCGGCGACGACCGCGCGGCGCAGCGCCGCGAGGTCGTCATCGAGAACGACATCGCCTGGCGCGTCCAGACCATGGTCGATTTCATGTTCGCGCGCCCCGTCACGCTCGTCAGCACCGCCCGCGACGGGGCGACCCGGCGCGCGGTCGAGCGCGTGCTCGACGCGGCGTGGGAGGCCTCGGGCGGGATCGCGCTCCTCCAGGATGCCGCGCTGCTCGGGCACGTCTACGGGCACGTGGACCTGCTGCTGCGGCTCGGCGACCTTTCGCCCCTCCGCGGCACGGGCGACGGCCTCGACGCCGCGATCCGCGGGTCGGGGGCGCTGCGCATCGAGGTCGTCGAGCCGACCCGCGGCATCGCGCTCACCGACCCGGCCGATTACCGCGACCTCGCGGCGTACATCATCACCTTCGAGCGCGAGACCAACGCGGTGGACCGCGGGGCGTCCGACCGCGCCGGGCCGCTCCGCTCGCTCTGGGGCCAGCCGCCGCGCCGCCGGCGTTCGCGCCTCGTTGAGATCCTCTCGGGCACCTTCCGCCAGCTCTACGAGGACGGGCGGCTGATCGAGCAGGGCCCCGTCGAGCACACCGGCGGGCGCGTGCCGGTCGTGCACATCCAGAACATGTCGCAGCCGCTGCGGTACACGGGCCTGTCGGAGGTCGAGGCGCTGATCCCGCTGCAGGACGAGCTGAACACGCGACTCAGCGACCGCGCCAGCCGCGTGACCATGCAGTCGTTCAAGATGTACCTCGCCCGCGGGCTCGACGGTTTCGAGCGCGCGAGCGTCGGCCCCGGCCAGATCTGGGCCACCGACAACATGGACGCGTCGGTTCAGGAGTTCGGCGGCGACGCGAGCAGCCCGAGCGAAGAGACGCACATCAACGAGGTGCGCGAGGCGATGGACAAGGTCTCGGGCGTCCCGCCCCTGGCCGGCGGCGTCATCCGCGCCAAGATCGGCAACCTCTCGAGCGCCAACGCCCTCAAGATCACGCTCATGGGCATCCTGAGCAAGACCGCGCGCAAGCGCGTGTCGTACGGGCGCGGGCTGGCCGCGATGTGCCGGCTCGTGCTCGGCGCGCTCGACAGCGCGGGGGTGCTCAGGACCGACCCGGCCGACCGCGGCGTGCGGGTCCAGTGGCCCGACCCCCTGCCCCACGAGCCGCGCGAAGAGGCCGACGCGGCGAAGGCCAAGCTCGAGCTCGGCGTGCCGCGCGAGCGCGTCCTCGCCGAACTCGGCTACACGCCCAGCGACCCCGGCGTGACGTGAAGCAGATGCAAAGGCAATCGGTCCCATGGGTCCCGTGCGACCCATTTCACAGCCCAGGCTCGTTTTCTCACTCTTGCGAAAGGAGACGTCTTATGCCCGAAGAACAGCAAGGCCAGAACGAAGGCGGCGCCGGCACCCAGGGCGGCACCCAGCCCGGGGGCGGTCACGACAGCGCACCGTCGCGGACGGGCGAACTCGACTGGCGCGCCCGCGCCCTCAAGGCCGAGGCCCGCGCCGAGCAGCTCGAGACGCTCGCGGCGGAGCTGGCGCAGAAGCTCGAAGCGGCCCAGGCCCGCGCCGCCGCGATGGAGCGCCGGCAGCAGGTCGAGAAGACCCTGAGCGAGCACGGCGCGATCGACCTCGAGACCACGTCGCTGCTCCTCGATTCGGCGCTCGGCGAGGGCGGGGCCGACATCGCGGGCGCCGTCGCCGACCTGCGCCGCCGCAAGCCGTTTCTCTTCGGCGCCCCGGCGCGTCACAGCGCGATGAGCGGAATGTCCGAGCCCGCGGCGCCCGATGCGCTCGCGTCGGCCGCGGAGGAAGCCCGCGCCAGCGGCGACCGCAACGCGCTGCTGCGTTACCTCCGCATGAAGCGCGGTCAGTGACGTTCGAGCGACCGTGACGTGTCTCGTGATTGACCGAAGCGGCCAACCACGCCACCCCATGTGTGTGTCAGTGAAGTTCGAGCGCGAGTGACGTGCCTCGTGGTTGTCCGAGACCGGCCAACCACGCCACCCCATCTCTGTCACCTCCCCCCCCAGCACCCAGCACGCAGCACCCAGCACAGGAGCCCCCCATGCCGTTCACCGGAAAAGCCACCTACGCCGCCGGCGCCGACCTCCCCGAGCTCATGGAGGACGTCGCCGACGTCATCGGGATCGTCAGCCCCTACGAGACGCCGCTGCTCGACTACCTCGGCGACGCCAAGCGGCCCGCGACCAGCACCGTGCACGAGTGGATCGAGGACTCGCTCCTATCTCGTCTGGAAAAACTCGACTGGAGCGCGGCGAACGTGTCTCTCGGGAGCCACAGCGTACCCACCCTGCGGATCGGATCAATCTCGATGCGATCGACGAACTCGTGCACGACTTTCTTCAGTTCGAGCGTGGGCGTACCCGGCCGCAACGACTCGTGAAGGCTCGCGATCTTTTCATGTGCCCACACTCGCAGGCGCTTGGCATCGGGCGGTACGGCGGCGGTGGAGACTGCCGCAGGCACGAGCGCCCGGCGACGTGACTTGAGATCAACCAGCACCCGGTGCAGCTCGTCAACGTCGTCCAGATCGCCATCGGCGAGCAAGTTCACTGTCGCCCTGATCCGCTTGTCCAGGTCTTCGAGTTCACGCTGCTGATCCGGTCTCGGCCGGCTCGCCTCGCATACAGAGACTGCCGCGATGAACTGATCCACTGCCCGGTTGAGTGTGGCCGTGTCGCCAAGCAGCGCATCCCTGAGCTGGCCGAGCACCCAGCGGTCCAGCGCGTCGATCTGGATGTGCGTCGCCTTGCACCGGGTGGGTCCGTGGGCTCGATACCCGGCATCCGTGTAGTACCGCATCTCGTAACCGGGCTTCTTGTGCACGCAGCCCCACATGTTGAGGCCGCAGTTGGTGCAACGCAGGAGCCCCGAGAGGAGGTATCGCTGCGTCGGTCGGGCCAGCCCGCCCTTGTCCCGCCGTGTGGACATCTGCTCTTGGGCCTTGGCAAAGAGGGACGCCGTCACGAGGGGCGGATGGACTTTCTCGACAATGATCCACCGGTCGCTCGGATTGCGGGCCCGCCGCGAGGTCTTCTTCGGGATAGGCGTGCCGTCCGACGCCACCTCGTGGATCTTCCCGAACGTGTGGCGATTCCACGCCAGTGCGCCCCGGTAGCTGGGATTCTGGAGGATGGTCTTGACCGCGATGGCGTTCCACCGCGCCAGCGTCGGACCGGGTACGCCCCGCTTGTTGAGGGTGATGGCGATCGATCGGAACCCATATCCCTTGGCGCACATCTCGAAGATGGTCCGAACGGCTTCAACTTGCTTCGTGTCGCCAGGGACCAGGCGGGCGATGTCGGATTTCATCTTCTTGGCGGGCTTCTCGCCCGCATCTATGGTCCGCAGGAGCTTGCCATCGGCATCGAACTCCTGGCGTCGCCCGTCGCGGAGTGTGCGGACGGTCTTCAGAACCTGTCCGGCGGGAGTGACGTACTGCCGGTCGTAGCCGTACGGGGCGCGTCCCCCCATAGCGCTGTGCCGGGCCGTGACGGTCGAGTGCTGCCCCCGGATGCAGTCGCGGGAGAGCTTGACCGAGTACTGCCGCGCCTGCCACGACTTGACGCCTTGAAGCAGTTCACCCTCGTCCCCGTCCGGGATGCCCTCGGCCGTGAAATGCGTCTGGACGCCCGCCAGTCGAAGGCGGTGCAGGTAGTACCCGGTCTCGTTGGTCCCCCCTCGCGAAAACCTCGACATGTCGTAGCAGAGGACGGCATCGAAGTCCCGGCCGTTTTCCGCGGCACGCAAGAGCTTCTCAAACTGGCCTCTGCCACGGGCACTGGTGCCGCTGATGGCGTCATCGACGTACCAGCGCAGCACGTGGTGCCCGTTCGCGTTGGCCCAGCGCTCCACGGCTGCCTTCTGGTCGAGAATCGAGCGTTCCTGGAGGTCGGTCGACCGTCTTGCGTACCCAACTGCCGGGATGGTTCGTTCGGTGGTCATCGCGAAGCCCCGCATGTCCGGGGTGGGAGCCCGGCAACGCCGCCGGTGCTCCCCGGTTGACTAGAGGCTCGGCAGCGCCGCTGCTTCAAGTCGGCGCGGACGTTGCGCTGCCGGGGCTTCTCCCTGCATCAACGTGTTCTCGATTCCACTCGGCAATGAGCCATTCGAGCACGCACTCCGAGACTCGTGCCCAGCGCGATTCGGCGCTCTGGGTGGCATCGCAAGCGGCGACATGGAGCCTGAATCCGCCGATCGTGCGCCCATCCGCAGGCCCCGTCGACTCGGGATTGCCCGCGTCTGAAACTGCTTGGGCCTCCCGGAACTCGGGTGCAGACACCGCCGGTGGCAGGCCCGCCGACCCATGCGCGCGCGAGGATTCGGCGGCATCTCTGATCACCTGTCCCTCTTGGCGCGGCTCTCCTGAACCCAGCGGCCTATCAACAGGAGTGCGACAATCACTACCCCGAGCGCAACCAGCCCTCGCTGCTGCTCATCTCGCGGGTAGCCGGGACCGATCGATCCGATCGAGCCGAAGAACCGGGCGATCTGGCCCCCGTGCTTCCAGGCCAACACGGCGAGCGGGACGCCGACCAGCACCGCGAGGACGTTGGCCCATTTGATCCTCACGGAGTGACCTCCGGAGTTGTTTCCCGGGCCTCGAATGGATCGGGAAACATCAGGAAACATCTCTCCGCCCACGCCAGTGCCCGTCCGACCGGCAGGATCCAAACAAAGCTCGTCTTGGCGTGGGCGTGCCGAACAAGCCCCGCCTCCATGGCGCGAGCGATCGACGCCGTCGGCGTCACGATGAGCAGCGCCGAAGCCGACGCGGCCTCGGCTTTAGCGACGTCCAGAACGACCCGGCTCGGGGTCAACTCTGCTTCCACCGCGATCCGGGCTAGACCACGCTGAGCGAACAGATCGATGAATCCGGCCCGGCCGTTCCAACGGACGTGGTGCTCTCGACGCACCGTCGCCCCCTGCCTCAGGAGGCAAGCCTCCAGGGGCGCGAGGAGAACGCGATCATGGAGGAACCCGTTCTTCATTCGCCCGACGTCCTCGACGGTTGGATAAGTGAGAGAGCGGCTTCAAGAGGTTCCACGACGAGGGCATGGCGGCCCCGTGGACCGGTGGCGACCTCGTGCAGGCGCAGGTACCCGCGTTCAACCAGCGTGGCGCGAATCGCCGCGCAGCGGTCACGCCCAAGCCGGGCCAGGCCTGGGTACTCGCTCGACGGGCGACCAGGGTGCTCGACCACGGCCTGCAAGTACCGGCGTTCCGATTCAGAGAGCGCTTGCGGAGAGTGCGGAGGTGGAGACGAACCCGCAGGGCGCTCTCGGGCGCTCGTCGGCCGCCACCGCGCAAACTCCTCCGCCGGCACGCTCGGCAGCGCGAGCAGGCTCTCAAGCCCGTCGAGACTCGCCTTGCTGACACCCATCGGCACGGGACACCCCTTTCAGACACGCGAGGGAAGCAGGTGAAGGTCGCCCATCGGCTCAGGCGACGAATCGACGGCGACATCACTCAGACGCATCGGCGGGATCCGGAAGACAAACGGCTCACGCCAACTCCCCTCGCCGAGCTGGCCCACGAACAGTCCGGGCTCAAGGTGAGTCCGCAGCCACTGGCGCTGCTCGGCGCTGAGTCCCATCGCCGCGGCCATCGCGTCGTAGTCGGTGGCGCTGCCGCATCGGCCGATCACCTTGGTCGCGGTGTTGCTCAGCACGGCGGGGGCGACGTCGGCGGACTGGACGCTGAGGTCGAGCCCGATCCCGGTCCCGCGGACGAGCCCGATCATGTCGGCGATCGCGCCGTTCGATCCGCCGGTCGAGACCAGCCTCGCGGCCTCGTCGCAGCAGATCCAGAGGTCCATGCCCGGGTTTGAAACCCCGCCCGCCACCCGGGACATGAACTCGGACAAGAGCAGCGTGTTCAGGATCAGGTTCTTGTCGCGCTCGGCCAAGCCGCCGATCTCGAAGACGATGCGGCGCTGCGCGAGGTCGTGGGAGGTCCACCCCACGCGGTAGCGGAAGACGTCTCCGACCGAGAGCAGGACCGGATCCACGCTGTCGAGGAAGGCCTCACGGGCCTGAGGGTTGGCACGCGGGTCGCGCGCGATCGCTTCCCGCAGATCGAACAACGTTGGATAGTCCACGGACCCGCCGAGCACCCCGCGCTGCTCGTACAGCGATACGACCGCGGCGTGCACCAGCTTGGCGGCGCGTTCCGGAACCCCGAGGCAGCCGACCAGCATCTCCGCGGCGGACGCGGCCCACGCCAAGGGGACCACGCCTGCCGGGACCTGCAGACAGTTGAGGCGAAGCATCCGGCCAGGGCACACGATCAGGTCAACCCCGGCACGGGCCAGGAATGGCCGGAGCGACGCGAACTCCCTCTTACGGAAGTCAAAGAGCCAGGCGCCCCGGAGCCGTGGAACGATCTGCAGCGCCAAGAACCGCGACTTGGTGGTCTTGCCCGACCCGCTTCCCCCAAGAGTGAGGGCGTGCGCGTTCAGAACCTGCACCGGGCAACGCAGCGGCCGGCCACTTTGGTCCACGCCGAGGATCAATTCACCCGAACTGAGGCGCGGTCGCGGGAACTCTCCCTGGAACGCGCGCTTGATCCGGTGCCGTCTGACGCGGTCGCTCAACTCGCCCTGGGCGAAATCGTCACGAATCCCCGAATCGAGGATCCGTCCGATGGACCGGCCCAGCGCGTCCTTCAAGAGGCCGTTGCGCTCGGCGTAGATGCGGTCCAGCACCGATTGTGGGAGGTGGCTATCTGTCATCGTCGGTGAACTTCACAAAGGGCCAGAGGAGCGCGCGGGCCACGCGCCGCAGAACGAGTTGCCTGCTGGCGGCCTCGTGGCATTCCGGGCACAGCCGCGTGTCGGCCCGCGCGGACGGAGCGGTGAGGAGTTTCAGGTGGGCGGGGCACGCAAGCCGCAGGCACACCGGGCAACGCCCCCGGGCGGTGCAGCGCTCGCACACCGTGGCATTGCAGACCGCGCAGAATCCACCCACGGCCCCCACGCACCCGCACCCGCAGGCGGTCTGCTGGTCGACCCGGCAGGAACGAAGGAGTCCCGAACGCGACAGGGCATGGGTCGTCTCCGAGGACGCGACGCCGTGAGACTCCCCTGTCCAAGGATTGCGGACCGTCGAGCCTGCCTGTTCGATCCGGATGGGTCTCATGATGTGTGCTCCAAACTCGCTTCCCGACTACCAGTCCGAGCCGAAGATGTGCCGCGAGCTCCACCGCCAGGCGTGAACCCAGAACTGGAAGCACCAGCACACGGAGAACACCGCGAACATGAGCGCGTGCAGAAGCAGCACGGCCCACACTGCGAAGCGGAGGAACGACTTGGCTCGATCGAGGACAGTCGCCGCCCACGGGTTCATGAAGACCTCCCCCCGCCGCATACAGGGCAATCCGCGCGCGGCGGCACGAGAATGGGGCCGCCGAACTCCGCGCGACGCAGCGAAACCGTCCAGAGGTTCCACTCCCGCGGGCGGCTCATCAGGATCGAATC
>CAZCPB010000146.1:0-10882 GCA_964500365.1 uncultured Phycisphaeraceae bacterium | reverse complement strand
CTGCGTCAGGGCGTGGAAGCCGCGGATCTCGTGCAGGGGGAGCGTGTACACCTCTCCCGCGGGGGTGCGGATCTGGAAGACGGTGCACTCGACCGCGATCGAGAGAGCCCGCTCGCTCTCTGAGCCCGGGATGCCGCAGGCAAAAAGGGGATACACCTCGGCGATGGGGATCCGCTCGCCCGCGGTGGTGACGACCGAGAGGCGCCCGTCGAGCGGGTCGGTGGGCGAGGCGCCCGGGCCCAGCGCGGCGGCGCCCTCGGCCGCGGCGTCGGCGCCGGCGAGGGCGAGCGTCGAGAGCGCGGTCAGGATCTCGCGGATGACGTTGTTCCAGAAGATCTCGCGGGCCATCACGATCTCTTCGAAGTGCTCGCTCATGATGGGGTTGCGGGTCTCGGGGGCGCCCGAGGCGAGGGCGGCGGCGCGCCGGCGGCGGCGGGCGGCCTGGCCGCCGATGATCGCCCTGCGGGGGGCCTTGGACTTGATGATCTTTTTTCGTGCCATCGTGTGATTGTTGCGGCGGGTGTGCTCAGCGGCGGCCGGACGGGTCGAAGGCTGCGGCTTTCTCCTCGAGCGTGCCGGCGCGGTCGGCGCGCGACTGGAAGGCCGACCGCCACCTCGTCGCGTACACCGACGCCTTGCCCGCGACCTCGGTCTGTCCCGGGGCGGGGGTGCGGGTCAGCTCCGGGTACTCGGTAACCAGCGCCTCGGCACGTTCGAGCGCGGTCCGCGCACCACGGATCTTCTCGAACGCCGCGCCCGCGGCACGCCGGTACACGTCCTCGCTGACATCCTGACGGGGCGGCCGCGGCAGGTCGAGGTCGTCGGTCGCGCGGCGCAGCAGTTCGTCCACTTCGGCGAGGTCCCGCTCCACGCTTCGGCGCGGCGCGGCGAGCGTGAAGTCGATCGTGACGCGGGTGCGGACGAGCCCCTTCGCGCCGACGAGCGATGGGATGCCGTTCGCGGAGGGAGCGGTCGCTCTGACGACGCCGAGCCGCTTGAGGCGGTCGGCGTCGAGGACGAGCAGCACGCCGCCGGCGCGGGCGCGGGCGCTCAGCTTCACCGGCGCGCCAGGGTCTTCGGCCGATCCCTGCGGCTCTTCAAAGACAACCATCGGCGCGGACCCGGCGGGGAAGAGGGCCCACGCGTCGCGGGGCCAGGGTTCGCCGCGCGCGGGGACGAGCAGCGACGCGAGGTCCGCCGGGGCGCCCATGTCCGCGAAGCGCGCGTACGCGGCCCCGGAGAGTTCGCGCGCGACCCGCTCGACATCGTCGGCATCGGGCGACGACAGGTGCGCGAGGTCATCCCCCGCGCTCGCGCGGACGCTGGTGCCGGGCTCGATGAGCCGGTCCTTCGCCGCGAGGCAGGCGGCGAGCTGCGCCGCGCCGACCGCGCGGTCCCGCGGATCGGCGAGGTACGCCGCGACCGGTGTCCGGGACCCGCGCACCGCCTCGAAGACGGCGAGGGCGACCTCGCTCCGCCCGCGGTCGCCGTCCATTTCGATGATGACCAGGCCATCGCCCTCGCGGCGCGCGCGTTCGATCTCGTCCCCGAGGCGGGCCACCGGCGCCAACGCTTCCAGGTCGCCCCGGATCAGCACGTGCCGGATCCGTCCGGAGCGCGGCCCGCCCGCGGGCTCGTCCTGCGCGCCGGCCGGAACGCCCGTGAGCGCGAGAATCGCGAGGGACGCGGTCCACGCCGGATGCGCCCGCGCTCGTACCCCGAACCGCCGCGCGTTCATGGCCGCACCCCGACCGCCGCGCCGAACTCGCCGGGCTCGAAGAAGTGGGCCCGCGCCATGTCGGCGGCGAGGGTGACGACATCGCCCGGGCGCGCATCGCCGCGCGCCGGCACGCGCGCCACGAGCCTGCTGCCGCGCCGTGTCGAGCACGTAAGGTCCATGGCGTCCCCGAGGGGCTCGACGACGTGCGCCACCGCGGCGACAGCGCCGGTCGTCCCCGCGCCGACTTCGCGCAGGTGCTGCGGGCGCACGCCGAGCACGAGCGGCCGACCGATGAGCGGTTCGAGCGCCGCCGCCCGCTCGGCCGGGACCGCGAGCCGCTCGCTCTCGGCCGAGGGCGCGTGCCCCTCGACGAACTCGAGGCACGCGGGGCCCGGCGCGAGCGTGCCGTCGATGAAGTTCATCGGCGGCGTCCCGACGAACGCGCCGACGAAGCGGTTGCGCGGCCGGTTGTAGACGTCCAGCGGCGGCCCGTCCTGCTGCACCACGCCGTTGTGCATCACGATGATCCGCTCGCCGAGCGTCATCGCCTCTTCCTGGTCGTGCGTGACGTAGATCGTCGTGGTCTTGAGGCGCATGTGCAGCGCCTTGAGCTCGGCCCGGGTGCTCACGCGGAGCTTGGCGTCGAGGTTCGACAGGGGCTCGTCGAACAGGAACGCCTTGGGCTCGCGCACGATCGCCCGCCCCACCGCCACGCGCTGGCGCTGCCCGCCCGAGAGCACGCGGGGCTTGAGCTCGAGCAGGGACTCGATCCCGAGCACCCTCGCCGCGCCGCGCACGCGCCGGTCGATCTCGGCCTTGGGGAGCTTGCGGAGCTTGAGCGCGAAGGCCATGTTCTGGTAGGCGGTCATGTGCGGGTAGAGGGCGTAGTTCTGGAAGACCATGGCCACGTCTCGGTCCTTGGGGTGCAGGTCGTTCACGACCCGCCCGCCGATCGAGACCGTGCCGCGCGAGACGTCCTCGAGGCCCGCGATCATCCGCAGCGTGGTGGACTTGCCGCAGCCCGAGGGCCCGACCAGCACGACGAACTGCCCGTCGGGGATCTCCAAAGAAACGTCCCGCACGGCCTCGAAGCCGTTGGGGTAGACCTTGCGGACGTTCTGGAGCTCGACGTGGGCCATGCGGCGGGCGTGTTCGCGGCGCGGGGCGAGTCTACACGGACCTTCCCCCGTGGGCCAACCGCTACAGCCCGCACGCCTTGGCACGCGGATTCGTCGCGCACGGCGCCCGCCGGCAAGTCTCTCTCTCCCGGGGCCGATACCCGGTGCGGCCGTGCCGCCGGGGAGCAAGCACCATGGGACCGTCCGAGAAGTCGTTCAACCAAGTCCGGTCGATCCTGGGGAAGCTCGATCGCTCGATCGACGAGGCCCGCCAGAAGCGAACCCAGGTCGCCGTGCCCCCGCCGCCCAAGCCCATCCAGATCCCGCAGAACCCGATGCCGCTGGCCCCGCCGCCGGCCCGCCCGGCGAACCTGAACCCGGCGCGGCCCAGCCCCGGACGCGCCACCCCGATCCCCAGCACCGGGAACCAGCAGCACCAGCAGCATCCGCAGCAGCACCGCCGTCCGGCCTGACACGACAAGCCATTTCTCTCGCGCGGGCCCGCGAGGTGGTGCGGGCCCGCGGCGTTTTTGGGGTGCTGCGTGCTGCGTGCTGGGTGCGGCGGGCGGGTGCCGGAGAAGAGTCTCGGCCGCGCATGGATGATGGCCACGCTTCACCCAGCACCCAGCACCCAGAACGCGGTACTCACACCCGCCCGGCTTCCGCCCGGATCGCGTCGATGCACGCCTGGACGTGCTCCGCCTCGAACGCCGCGGCACCCTTCCCCAGCAGCGCGGCGAGTTCGGCGACGCCGGTTGCGATGTCCTCCCGGCTCACCGCCGCGGCAAAGCTGCGATCCTTCAGCTTCTTGCGGACGCTCGCGGGCGCCAGGCTCGCGATCCCGTCGGGCCTCACCTTGCTGCACGCCACGATGAATCCGGCCAGCTCATCGCAGGCAAAGAGCACCTTGTCCAGCGGGGCCTCGCGCGGCACGCCCGTCCGCGGCGCGTGGGCCAGGATCGCGGTGCGGATCTCCGGCTCGACGCCCAGCGACTCCAGGTGCCGCACGCCCACCACGGGGTGCTCCTCGGCGGACGGGTGCTTCTCGTAGTCGAAATCGTGCAGCAGCCCGGCGACGGCCCAGCGCTCGGACTCGCCCGGCGCGAGCTTTGCGGCGTACGCGCGGCAGCAGGCGCTCACGCACTCCATGTGCACCCGCAGCGCCGGACTCGAGGTCCACTCGTGCATCAGCGCGCGGGCCGCGTCGATCGTCATCGCCGCCATCCGGCTCACTCCCTACAGCAGGAATTTCATCACGAGGATCCCGATCCCGAACAGCACGATCGCGCTGATCCCCGTGACGATCACCGCGTCGTTCAGGTCCATGTCGAAGAGGTCCTGCATCACCGCGACGTAGGCGATCGCCGGCAATATGAGCCACAGGCCGGTGAAGGGGATCAGGTCGCCGAACCACATCGCCGCGTCGGCCAGGGCCACGCACGCGACGATGCGGACCCCCTGCGATGCGAGCGACCCCTCCATCCCGATCCAGAGCATCGCCCCGATGAGATACCCGATCGAGCAGGCCACGACCCCGGCGGCGAACCAGACCGCGTGCCCGATCAGGCTCGTCCACCCGTAGTGCAGCCCGAAGATCACGTTCGCGATCACCACCCCCAGCGCGATGTAGATGCCCGGGCGCAGGAACTCCTCGCGCAGCACCTGCTCGCGCGGGCGGTGCTTCAGGCGCTTGGCCGCGGTGTTGACCTCGCCGCACTCCGGGCACCGCGGGCTCTTGAGCCCACGCATGTCGTACCCGCACTTCACGCACTTGTGCGCCGCGGTCGCCGGCTTGCCGTTCAGGAACAGCCCCGTGGTCGAGTTCATCCCGCAGCCCAGGCAGATGATCGTGCCGTCCTTGAGCGGCATGCCGCAGTAGGCGCACATGGGGATGTCGCGGGGCGTGCCGTCGCCGGCCGCCCGCGCGGCGTGGGCGCCCAGGCCCTCGCCCGAGTTGACGATCTCCTCAAGCGGGATCGAGTTGTCCTCGGCGACCTCGACGCCGTTCGAGGCGGGCGGGGCGTGCGGAGGGGCCGCCACGGCGCTCGACGAATCGGCCGCGAAGTCCCGGCCCGGCCGGCCCTTGAGCCCGAGCGCCTCGGTGTCGTAGCACTCGCGGCACATGTACTGACCCTGCGGGTTCTTGACGCGCGCGACTGCGGAGCAGTCCCGCTTGCAGCGGACACAGACCTTCGCCTTGTTGGCCCAGGGAGGGGCGGACATGGCGCCCCCAGTTTATCGCCGAGGGCGGCACGCTTGTATTCCTCACCCGCGGATTCAGGCCGTGATGGGACCGAGCAACCCCGCCGTCCCTTGCTTCTGCGCCTGGAAGATCGACCGAAGCGACGCGATCGACGCCTGCTGCAGGATCTGCGCCCGCACCAGCGCGCTGACCTCGTGGGCGTAGTCCGCATCGACGATCCGCGAGTACTCGCTCGTCACGCCCTCCAGCTCGGCCTGGGTCATCCTCAGGCGGACACCGAGGTCGAACTTCATGTGCGTGCCGATGGTGCCGCGCATCGAACTCACGACGGCCAGCGCGGACTGCACCACCTTCTGCGCCGTCTCGCGGTCGCCCTTGAACAGGTTCAGGGCCGTGCGCAGGTCCTCCAGGCTCACCTCGCGCGGGCCCGCGTCGGAGCCACTCTCGGGGTTCTCGTTCGAGCCGGGATCGCCGGGCGCTTCGGGACCGTCCGGCGAGGAAGGGCCCCGCGGGCCGTCGCCCCCGCGCCCGCCCGCGGACTCCTGGCCCGCAGGCGGCTCCCAGAGCATCCGGCCGAGCGACCTCAGCGAGAGGCCCGCGAACATCGTCGAGCCGTCGGGCAGCTGGATCGTGAACCCGTCCTTCAGGAGCTGCTGCCCGTCGAAGGTCGTGTTCTCCAGCACGAACTCGATCCCCTGCAGGATCGACTCGGCCTCGAGCTGCATCCCCTTGCGTTCTTCGTCGCTCAGGCCGCCGGTGTTGGCGCTGCTGACCGCCAGCGAGTTGAGGTTCGTGAGCAGGTCCGACAGCACGCTCAGCCCGCCGTCGGCCGTCCCCAGCACCGCCAGCGACCGCTCCGCCCCCTTCACGCGCCGGTTCAGGTCCACGGCGTCGCGGGCGAGGTTCTCCGCCGCGGCGGCGCCGGCCGGATCGTCCGAGGTCCGGTTGATCCGCCTCCCCGTCGCCAGGCGCTCCATCGCCTGGGCCGCGGCCTTCTGGCTGGCGTGGAACGTCCGCAGGCCCACCATGTAGGCCATGTTGAGCGAGGGGTTGAAGCCGCCGATCTGCATGGGCTCTCGTGGGGCGCGCGAGAACCGCGCGCGTCCACCGCGCCGGGACTCAACCTGGCTATCGGTCGATCCTGGATGGCGATTCAGCGCGGGGCCGGCTCAATTCCGCCCTGTCTTTGCTGCCGCGCCGAGCCGCTCGATGTGCCCGCTCATCGCCTCATCGAACCGCGCTTCGCTGAACCGCTCGGCGTTCCGGCGGCAGCGTTCGCTCACGCGACGGTCCAAGGGGTCGGGCACGCGCCGGGCCGCCTCCGCGATCGCCGCGGCGTCGGGCGCATCGAAGAACGCGCCCGTCTCTCCCTCGATCACCGTGTCGAGCGCCCCGCCGGCACGGCGCGCCAGCACGGGCAGGCCGCAGGCCTGCGCCTCGACCGCGACGATGCCGAAGTCCTCGATCTGCGGGTAGATCAGGAGCCGCGCCCGCCGGTACAGGTCGCGGAGTTTCTCCTTGGCGATGCGCCCGAGGAACTCGGCGTGCGAGGCGTGCCGCCGGGCGTGGCGCGCCTGCTCCGACCCCTCCCCCACCACCACGAGCCTCGCCCCCGCCGCGCGTGCCGCGCCGATCGCGAGGTCGAACCGCTTGTACGGCTCGATCGCGCCGGCCCAGAGCCAGAAGGTCTCGCGCGTCCGCGCGGGGCCCAGCGTGTAGAAGCCGGTGTTGACCGGCGGGAAGACGACGGTCGAGCCGCGCCCGTACGCCGCCTTGATCTGCGCCGCGATGTGCGTGCTGTTGGCGAGGAACTCCGTCACGTTCGCGCTGGTCGCCAGGTCCCACGCCTTGAAGCGAGGGCCCATGTGCGTGAGCCCGAAGCCCCGAAGCCCGCCCGACCGCGCGTACTCGGCCTGCAACCCCCACACGTACCGGGCCGGCCCGTTGCTGTAGCAGAGGTGCGGCACGCCCTCGGGGGCCCTGAGCCCCTTGATCGCCGCCGAACTCACCGACACCACGAGATCGAACGGCGCCCGCTCGTGCTCGCGCGCCAGCTTCCGCGAAAGGTCCGACACCGCCGCCGGGTACAGGGGCAGCATCCACCGTCGCAACCGCGACGACAGCGGCAGGCGCGACAGCCCCGACGTCACCCGCCGCAGCCCGTCGATCGCGGGCGCCAGCGAGTTCCCCTCGTCGAACATCGTGAAGACCGGCACGCGCTCGCCCGCCCGGCCGCGCAGCGACGCCAGCACCGCCAGCCGCTCCAGCACCATCTCCCCGCCGCGCATCCCGCACAGCCAGTCGTGCGCCAGCGCGATCCGAATCGGCCGCTGCGGCGGCGCGGCAACCTCGACCGGCCTTTTCCGGCCGGCCGCGGCGCCCGTCGAACTTCGCGGGGGGAATCTGCTCATCGCGTGCGTGCGAATCCCCCACGCTCGACGGTCTCTTCGCCGCGCCACGGGGTGTGGATCGTGTGCGCGGCGAGGCCGGATGTCGAGGCGCGGTCCCTACCATCGCCCGATGACCGGACAAACCGCCAACATCGCCCTGGGCGCGCCCGCCGGGCGCCCCGCGAGCCTAAACAACCTGCCGGGCATGGACTACCGCGCCCAGGCCGCGGCCTTCCGCGCGTTCGGCCGACCCATCATCGATGCGCACTCGCACATCGTCGGCGGCGCCGCGGCCAGGATCTACGACGAGGCCCGCCGCCTCTACGGCGTCGGCCTCACGTACTCGATGACGCCCATGCCCTACGTGGAGCCGGTCCGCGAGGTGCTGGGCGACACCGTCCGCTTCATCGCGATCCCGACGTGGGGCGACCCCGACAAGGACCGCGCGTGGCGGGCCGGGTTCCTCGAGAACATCGAGGTCTTCCACGCCCGCCACGGCGCCCGCATCATGAAGCTCTGGAACTCCCCCTCGCTCCGCGACCGCTTCCCGGGCAACGCGGGCACCGACCTCGTCGAGCTCGACAGCCCGTGGCGCGTGAGGGCGTGCGAGCTGGCGCGGAGCCTGGGCATGGCGATCATGGTCCACGTCGCCGACCCCGACACGTGGTTCAAGGCCAAGTACGGCGATGCCGCGAAGTACCGCACCAAGCGCGAGCAGTACGAGGCGCTGGAGCGGATGCTCGACCGCTTCGAGGTTCCGTGGATCGCGGCCCACATGGGCGGCTGGCCCGAGGACCTCGGCTTCCTCGACGGCCTGCTCTCGCGACACCCGAACCTGCACCTCGACACCTCGGCGACCAAGTGGCAGGTGCGCGAACTCTCGAAGCACGCGCCCGAGCGCTTGCGCGAGTTCTTCACGAGGTGGAAAGGCCGGATCCTTTTCGGCTCCGACATCGTCACCAGCGACGACCACCTCATCCCGAGCAAGCAGAACCCGGCACACCCCAAGGCCGACCAGGCCAGCAGCCCCGACGCGGCGTTCGACCTCTACGCCAGCCGCTTTTGGGCTTTGCGGGCGATGCTCGAGACGAACTTCGAGGGCACCTCTCCCATCGCCGACGGCGACCTCAAGCTCGTCGAGCCGGAGAAGTTCAACGACCTCTCCGCGCCGAGGCTCCGCGGTATCGAGCTCGGCAAGGACGTGCTTGAAAGCCTGTATTTCGGCGCGGCGGAGAAACTGCTGGGTTCGACGCCCTAGCTTGCGTGCGGGCTGGAATCCGTTCATCCACGTCCCGTGGTCCACCGCCAAACGACAAAGGCCCGCCGGGTTTCCCCGGCGGGCCTCGTGATCAAACTCGGTTGTCATCCGATCCGGGCCGGCCCGGAACGCTCGGACACTCAGTCGACGAACGCGGTCATCTGGTTCGAACCCTGCGTGTACTGCGAGATCGGCCGCAGGTACGCCGTGCTGTTCTGGCCGCACTTGTTGTCGGTGTAGGTGCCGCCCCAGCCGCCCGCATCCTTCGAAGCGCTCTTGGCGTTGGTCGCGTCATCGACGCCCGTCGCGTCGTTCTCGTTCTGGAAGAGGTTGTCGTTCTTGGTGCGCTGACCGGCGGTCAGGCCCGTGAAGGTGAACTGCACGCCGTCCGGGTCGGCCTTGGTCTGGAAGTCAACGTGGGCATCGTTGAAGCCGATGTTGCCCTCCCAGGTCGAGCGGGCGCCGTGGACCAGGAGCGTGAAGGACTGGTCGCCGGCGAAGTACGACGGGGCCTTGAGGTTCCAGCCGTTCTTGGCCTCACCCTCGAAGACCGGGCCGCGGTTGCCGAGGATGGCCTCGGTCGCCGAGAAGCTGTTGGTCCACTTGTTCTTCTGCTTGCCGTAGGGCGGGCTGTGAGCGTAGGAAACCGAGCCGGAGCCCTTGCCCGGCGTGCCGCTGCCGTTGGTGCCCTTGTTCTCATCCGCCGGGGTGGCGCGGAAGGAGGGGTCCCACAGGGCCAGCGACTTGTCCGTCGCCGCGGCGCCCTTGGGCGAGTTGAACTCGTAGTTCGCCCACTGCGCGATCGAGCCGTTGGCCTCGGCCGGGCTGATCAGGAGCTCGGTCGGGACCGAGCCGTTGAAGATCAGGAGCGACATGATGTGGCGGGTGATGTCGAGTTCCTGAGCCTTGGTCGCGTCCTTGCCCTCGGCCAGCGTGTTGCCGTTCTTGTCCAGCGTGCTGGGGAGCGGGTAGTTGTCCTGGTTGTTGTTGGCCCAGATGGCCATCGCCTGGACGACGCCGCGGACCTGGCTGCTGTCCTTGATCTGGCGGGCCGCGGCACGGGCCTTGCCAAGGGCGGGCAGCAGGATGCCGATCAGGAGCGCGATAATCGCGATCACGACCAGCAGCTCGATGAGCGTAAAGCCTGAACGACGCAGTTTCATGTGATGCTCCGAAGTCGGGCGGGCCCGCCGACGCGGCAGGGAACGCCCCGGTCCGTGAAGGACCAGATTCCTCGACGACCAGTTCCACCAGCGAGAAAAGTCTGTGACGAGCCGCCCTCAGGCGAGCGATGCACGACCCGCCCGCATGGGCCGGTCGAACGATCGCGCGATGCAGGAGCGATCCGCCGCCGAAAATGCCGCCGCACCCAAACGCGCCGCCTCCCCGGTCGGTCGTCTTTGCCGGAGTTGCCGCGTGATGGGCCGCCAGAATGTCGGCAGGCGTGAGGCCCCGATCGGTGGGGCATGAGATGACGGCCGAAACCGGCCGCGATCAGAACATTCAACCGCGAATCCGCCGAAGCGTCGCCCGCGGCCTGCCATGAACCCAGATTGTCGGACCAGAAGTCTACAACGCTCTATCCGTGTTTCAAGTCCGGAGGTTGCGTCCAAATGGCGCGGGAGGGGGTGAGCAAGCGGGAGAGGATGAGAACAGGAGGAGAACAGGAGAACAGGAGAGCAGGAGAGCAGGAGAGCAGGAGAGCAGGAGAGCAGGCGAAAAGGAGAGCAGGAAAGCGAATCTGCCGTTCGTACCATGGACGGGTCTTCGATTCTCCTCTTCTCCTCTTATCCTCTTCTTCCTCCTCCATCCCTCACCTCCGTACCCTGCCCCCATGCTCCCCGAAGCCCGCCTCGCCTCGCTTGGCATCACGCTCCCTGACCCTCCAAAGCCCGTCGCGGCGTACGTGCCGTGGGTCCGCACCGGCAGCCTGGTCTACATCGCCGGGCAGATTCCTTTATCAGGCGGCCAGCTCCTCTTCAAAGGGAGCATCCCCGACGCCGTTACGCTCGAGCAGGGCGTCCAGTGCGCCCGCCAGTGCGGGCTCAACGCGCTCGCGGTGCTCCGTGCCGCGGCGGGATCCCTCGACAAGGTCCGGCGCATCGTCCGCCTCGGCGTCTTCGTCTGCTCGGAGCACGGGTTCTACGAGCAGCCCAAGGTTGCCAACGGTGCGAGCGATCTGATGGTCTATTT
>CAZCPB010000145.1:0-10889 GCA_964500365.1 uncultured Phycisphaeraceae bacterium | reverse complement strand
GGATGATCCCCTTCATGTGCGCGTGCTGCACCGCCTCGCACACGGGGATGAAGAGCTCGAGCCGCGCCCGCACGCTCAGACGGTTGGTGTCGCAGTACGTCGTGAGCGCCTCGCCCCGCACCAGCTCCATCACGAAGTACGGCCGCCCCGACTCGGCCGTCCCCGCGTCGAAGACCTTGGCCACGTTGGGATGGTCCATCACCGCAAGGGCCTGCCGCTCCTGCTCGAAGCGCGCGATCACCGCCTTCGAGTCCATCCCCGGCTTCATCACCTTGAGCGCGACCCGCTGCACGATCGGCTCGCGCCGCTCGGCCGCCCACACGGTCCCGAACCCGCCCTCCCCCAGCCGCTCCAGCAGCACGTAGGGACCGACGCGGTCCCCCGGCCGCTCATCACCCGCGCCCAGCCCGTGACCCCCGCCATTCCCATGACCCCGCGCCTGCTCGCCCCCCACGCCCGGGTCAGTCGCGCGCGTGTTCGCATCGTGCCCCGACATCCGCGCCAGTGTACCTCCCCCCTCCCAGAGGGAGGGGGGCCGGGGGGGTCGGTTCGCCGGTGACCAATGAACCCCGCGGAGCCAATGCCGCAGGTCGCAGCGATGATCGCATCAGCGGCTTCGCCAAAGACTCGCGGAAGTGCGAGCTTCATCGGCGGGCAAACGCGCGACGATGTCCTGGCAATTGCATCGGCTGCGCCGGCTTCGAAATATGCGGCGTCGCCATCGCCGACCGCGCCTTCGTTACACTCCCGCCATGAAACGCCCGGCCCTCGTCGCCGCCATTCTCCTCACCGCCGCGGCAGTCCCCGGCTGCGAATCGCTCGACTTCGGCCGGCTCACCGAAGAGCCGCCCGACCGCGTCTACCTCGCCACCTACTTCCTCGACAACGGCCAGAACGGCGCGCTCCTGGCCGTCAGCCGCGACGGCATGCGCTTCGAGCCGATCCTGACCCCCAACGTCCCCATCCTCGCGCCCACGGCCGGGCGCGAGAAGCTCATGCGCGACCCCTGCATCCTCCGCGGCCCCGACGGTACCTGGCACATGGTCTGGACCACTTCGTGGAACGACCGCGGCATCGGGCTGGCCCATTCACCCGACCTCGTGAACTGGCACGGCCAGCGCCTCGTCGAGGTCATGGGCAGCACCACCGGCGCCGTCAACTGCTGGGCCCCGGAGCTGGCCTACGACGCCGAGCGCGACGAGTTCCTCATCCTCTGGTCCTCGACCGTGCTCGGCGCCTTCCCCGAGACCGAGCGCGCCGGCGACCCGCAGATCGGCGCCGGTCCGGAAGGCCCGCGCTTCAACCACCGCATCTACTTCACGACGACGAGGGACTTTAAGACCTTCGCCCCCGAGCGCCTCTACTACAACCCCGGCTTCAACTGCATCGACGCGACGCTCCTGCCCCCGGAATCTCCCGGCGCGCCGTGGCACCTGTTCATCAAGGACGAGACCCTGCGGCCGCCGGCCAAGAACCTCCGCCACCTCGCCCTGACCGACCCGCGAGAAGCGGCGGGGCAGCCGAGCCCGCCCATCACCGGCACCGACTACTGGGCCGAGGGCCCGACCGCGATCCGCATCGCTCGGCCGCCGGGTCCGAGCCAAGCCGCGACTCCGCCCACGGTCCGCGTCTACTTCGACCGTTACGCGATCAACCGCTTCGGCGCCGTCGAGACCACCGACTTCGAGACCTGGACCGATATCTCCGACCGCATCAGGTTCCCCAAGGATGCGCGCCACGGCACGGTCATCGAGGTCGATCGCGAATTCGTCGAACAGGTCCGCGAATCCCTCCGCGCACGCCGGTTCGCCGCCGCGCCCGGTTTGCAAAGCCGCTGATCCCCATATCGAAGTGTGTCCACTCCCCCCTCCCAGAGGGAGGGGGTCGGGGGGTGGGCTCACGCCCGCGCGCACCATGTTCGCGCCACGATAAGCTCGTGCGTTCCTCCTGCCTACGCACAAGGCACCCGTCCAACAACGAGCGATCTCAGTCTTCTCACAGCCCTGCGTGAGCGCAAGTGGTCATCAGGTAGAACAGCCAGACCCGCCCGGTCACCCCAGCGTCACTTTCAGCACCATCCCCGCCTCGACCACCACCGGTTCCTTGAGCCGCAGCACCACCCGGTCCCCCGACCGCTGCGCCATCGCCACCGTCACCGGCTTGCCGTTCAAGCTCGCCGCCGCGCCCTCGCGCTCCGGCCCGCTCAACGCCACAGTCACTACCCGCAGCCGCCCGTGCTTCACCGCGATCTCGGCGTCCGATTTCCCTCCGGATCGTTTCTGCGAATACGTCCCCCAGCCCTCGCACGCCGTAAAAGCGGCCCTGAAATGGTCCGGCGATACCCGCGGCGCAAACCCGATATGCCCCCGCGGCCCGTGAAACTCGAACCCGCACGCCGCGAGATACACGCCGTAGCTCGCCATCGAGCGCGCGTAGTGGTTGCTGCACTCGATCTCGTTGTACGGGTTCCTCTTGCTCGCGTGGTAGCGGTCCTCCAGGGACCGCGTGATCGCCAGCCCCTCGGTCACCATCCCCTCCCACACCATGTGCGCCGCCACCTGGTACTCAAACCCGTGCATGCACTCGTTGAAGTACCCCGCCGCCCACGCGTCCCGCCCCTTCGCCGTCGCCCGGTCCGCGCCGCCCCGGGGGAACGTGCACATGAGGAGCCCCGCCTCGCCGGGCAGCGCGTACCACCGGCCGCCCTTGATGATCTCCTTGAGCGCATCGCGATACACGCCCACGTCGGGCGCGAACGAGTACTTCCACAGCGAGGCCAGCGCGCTCCTGCACTCCTTCTCCGGCACGACGCGATCGAGCCCCACCTGCCACGCCCACGACTGCCCGAACACCTGGTCGATGTGGCATCCGTCGTTGGTGCTGTTGGCCTCCGGGTGCGCGGGGTCGGCGAGGTGGATGAAGTACTCGCCGTTGTACAGCTTCTCGACCAGCGATCTCGAGCCTCGCTCCACGATCTTCGCGCACCTGGCGGCAAACTCAAGGTCGCCGACATCCCGCGCCATCGCCTCCCCCGCCCGCACCGCCGCGAGGTACAGCGACGAGATCCACCCCATCGGGCCCCACCAGCTCGCGTCCAGCGTGTTGTACTGCTCCCCCTCCAGCAGCCCGTCCCCGTCCCGGTCCTCGCGCATCAGGTGCTCGACCGACTTTTTCACGCGCGGCCAGATTCGCCTGAGGAACGCATCGTCCGCCGACATCGTGTGCTCGCGCCACGCCCGCAGGACCGTCCCCGCCAGCCCGTCGTGCGCCACGATCCTGTGCGCCTCGGCGCGGTAGTCGATCGCGCCGTTGTCATCGTGGAACGCGATCCCGAAATCCACCATCTCCCGCGTCGACCGCTCCAGTTCCGGGATCACGCGCGCGAGACTCTGCGCGTACTGCCACACGTGCTGGCACGTCCCCGCGCAGCAGTGGGTGCCCTCCCACCCGTAGAACCGCCCGCTGTCGAAGCGCAGGCACGTCACCGTCGCCGCGATCGACGTGTTGATGAACGTCCGATCGAGGAACCAGTGGGGGAGCGTCGAGTCGTTCCACGTGTCGCGCCACAGGCGGGTCTGTGCGCATAATCGCTCGAAGTTTGTCGCCGCGAACGCCACGACCTCCGCCGCGTCTTTGAATCTCGCCGCGTAGTGGTGCCGCAGTGTCTCGATCCCTTGCAGGAACGAGAGCTGGTCGCGGTTGGGCGTCGGGAAGTGCCAGGCGACCAGGAACTCGATCGTCGCGCTGTCCCCCGGCTTCACCATTACCGTGCGAGTCACGCCGGCGATCGGCCGCTTGTCGAGGCCTGAAACCACATCCGACTTCCGCTCCTCCGCGAACGCCGAGCCCACATCGCTCAGCGCCCCGATCGCGGCCGACCCCGCAGCGCGATCTCCGAGCACCGCCAGCGCCATCGTTCCGAAGTCCGGTCTCTCCTCCAGCGGCCGCAGGTCCAGCTCCGCCGAGTCCGTCAGCACGATCTCGTCCACACCCACCTGCCCCCACCCGCCCGTCCACGCATCGACAATCTGGACCTGCGCCTTCCGGCCCGCGAATTCGCGCACGTCGAAGTGCTCGATCCGCATCCGGTTGTGATCCCGCCCCGTCGCCGTGCGCACCGGCGCGCCGTCCACCAGCAGGTTGACGCACGTCTGCCCCGGGTGGTTCCCGCCTCCGATCCTGAACCGGATGAAGCCCCGCTCCACCACGAACTCGCGGCTGGTCAGCGTGCCGATGTGCGTGTCGGCCTTGACGACATCCTCGCCGCCCCGCGTCTCGTGGGTGTTGACCGTCCACTTCCCCTGCGCGTTCACGTTCCCCTGGTACCCCGCGATTTCGGACACGTTCCGCGGCCGCTCGCCAAACGCGGTCCCGGTCCTCGTCCACCCTTCGTACGTCCCCTTCTCCCAATCCTCGAAAACGATGTCCGGCCGCTCCGCCGCGCGCTCGCGCTCCGGCGCCGACTCCGCCGAACACACCACCGCCGTCGCATCCCCGATCCCCCTGAGCAGGTTTCTCAGCCGTGCCCGCCCGCTCCCGCCCGCGCTCAGAAGGACAGGATTCTCAATCCAACCCGCAATCGATACCTCCGCTGCCTCCGCCGACGTGTTCCTCACCGTGTACGACATCACCGTCAAGGGCAGGCTCGACGATTCAAAGTCCAGCGGCACGAACGGTGAGAACGCCTGCAGTTCAACCTCAACCGGCAATCCCTGATCGCGATATTCGACCCGCGAGATCGGGTACTGCCCGGTGAAACGCACATCCCTGAACGCCTCCGCGCTCAGCTTCTTCGTGACTTCCTTCCCTCCCGCCTTCACCCGCACCGCGAACCCCTGCTCGAACGGCGACTTCACCGCCGCGGGCTTCGCATACAGCGGCCCCGCCGTGCTGCTCCACACCTGCTCCTGGGGCAGGTTGAAAATGTCCCAGTGCCACAGCCGCCCATCGCCGCTCAAGTAGACCTGCCCGCAGCAGATCCCGCCCACCGGCATCCCGATCCACTTGAGTTCATCCCGCGCGGAAGTCCAGACAGTGGGGGCCCCGCGCTCTGTCAACGACCTCACCCACGCGGGATCGAGGTTTTTCTCCGCGGGGATCGGGAACGCCCCCGGCTGGATCTCCGCGAACGGCCCCGCCATCGCCCCGCGCCCGAACAGCCGCTCCACCATCGCCGCCGATGTCGCCAGCCCCGCCGCGACAAGAAAGGAACGGCGTGCGACATCCGGGTGAAGCGAATGGAGATCTGCCATGACCGCAGAGTACCATGACCCGCGTTCGGTCCTCGATTGGGCCCGTTATCGGTCTCAGCAGTTCTCGAGCAAGCTGGTTTGGATCGCACGATCCCGCAGTTTCCCTTGGGCTCCGACCTGTTGACGCCTACACTCTGCTCCGGGAGTCACCGTTGGAACGGCGGGTGAGAGGAAAGAGAGACAGATCATGAAACTGGGTATGTCTGCCGTCGCCGCTTCGGCGGCCGTGTTGTTCGGCATGAACGTTTACGGCGCGCCTGTGGACGTGTCGTTCGTCAATATCTCGAACAACGGGAACGCCGGTCTTTCGAACCAGCTCAAGCTGACCGTGTCCGATGTGGCCGGGGATTCGACCAAGGTCGATTTCCTCTTCAAGAACCTGGTGGGGATTTCTTCCTCCATCAAAGAGGTGTACTTCGACGCGGGCAGCATCGGGTCGGTGTTCAGCGGCGGCGCGATCCACAGTCAGGGCGGTGCAAACTTCGCGTGGGGCAGCGGAAGCCCCGGCAACCTTCCGGGCGGTAACTCGCTGACTCCGGCGTTCGAAACGACAATCAACCTCCTGGCTGATTCCGGCTCCGGAGGGCCGACAACCGGCCTGAATCAGGCCGCCGACTGGCTCACGGTCCGCTTGACTCTGGCCGGCGGCAAGACGTTCAACGACGTGGTGAACGGGCTCCTCGCGAACCCCAGCGCGGCACACTCCGTGCGCGTGGGTTTGCACGTCATTTCGATCGGGTCCACTGGGGGAAGCGATTCTTACGTTTCCAACCTCACCGTTATCCCGCTGCCGCCCGCCGCGTGGACCGGCCTCGGCTGCCTGGTCGCGGTGATCGGCGGCGGATTGATTCGTTCGCGTTCGCTGCGTGCCCGTGCCTGATCCTTTGACCGGGGCGCGCCGAGGCTGCCGACCCCGAATTCAGGGATTTTCTTCTTCGCGCAAGTTGGCGCCCATTCCTTCTCCCGGCGTCCGATTCCACGCTGATTATCGGCCGGAATCTGCCGGGACGACCTCGGAAACGGGCTTTGGTCGGTATCGGCAGTCAAGGCTGGGCCTTATAGGCTTGCTCTTTTCGGCCTTCGATGTACACTCATTATCGGAGTGGACCGCCGCGCAAGCGGCGAGCAGGAAAGGGTTGAGGACATGAAACCCGCGACCGCGACGATTGCCGCCATGACGGCGGCCGCATGGGCTTCGACCGCCCCAGCGGCTTTCGTCGACGTTTCGTTCCGGAACATCACCAAGGGCACGACGGCTCCGGTTGAGCAACAACTGCGGATGACCGTGTCGGACGTGCCTGGCCAGCCGAACAAGGTGGACTTCACGTTCCGCAACCTGGTCGGCACCACGTCGTCAATCAAGGAAGTTTTCTTCGATGCGGGCGCTCCCGGCGGCCTGCTCGTCGGCGGTTCCATCTTCGGTCAGAAGGGGTCGAGTTTCACTTGGGGCCCGGGCGGCGCCGAAGACCTTCCCGGGGGCAACGCCCTCTCCCCGGCGTTTGTTTCGACGGTCGGCATGCGGATTCACGCCGGATCGGCCGGTCCCGCCTCGGGCCTGGACCAGGTCAGCGACTCGCTGGTCGTGCGGATGACGATCGCGGACGACCACGATTTCAATGACATCGTGAACGCGCTCACGGACGTGCCCCTCAAGGCCGGAATCATCCGCGTGGGTCTGAACGTGGAATCGATCGGCGGCACCAGCCAGAGCGACGCGTTCGTGTCCAACTTCGTCGTTCCGCTCCCGCCCGCGGCATGGGGCGGTCTGAGCGGCCTGGCGCTGGTCATCGGCGCGGGCGTGGTCCGGTCGAGAGCCCTCCGTCGGCGCGACTGACGCGACTTGGACAGCCTGAGCACGCCGTGAGCCCGCACGATGCGGGCTCGTTGTATTTGGCCAGCGTCGGGGCCTGCCGCGCTTCTCGGACGAGTATCGCGTCCGATATGTAACTATTTGATATGAAATAAGTTGCGCGGCGATGCGCCGGGCCTGGCCGCGGCTATCTTCATGGTGGAGAGACCCGCGCCACGCACGGCGCGGTTTGAGACGCAGGGAGAGGGCCGCCCATATGAAGACCATCCGTTCGCACGTCCTCGCGCTCGTGGCCGGCGCTTTGAGCGCCCACGCAGCGCACGCGGCGCCCGTCGAGCTCTCGTTCTTTCGGTTGAGCGAGAGCGGCGCGCCCGACATCGCGGCGCAGCTTCACCTCACGGTGAACCCGGTAGCGGGTCAGCCGGGCAAGATCGACTTCACGCTCCGCAACGTCGTCGGCGTGTCATCCAGCGTCACCGATGTGTTCTTTGCCGGCGGCTCCATCCTGGGGCAGTCCACCGTCAGCCAGAGCGGATCGGTCTTCGTCGCCGCCCGCGGCAACCTGCCCGGGGCCGCGACCCTCGACCCGGTCTTCTCCGCCTCGCGCTCGTTCCGAACCGCCGTCGGCCTCCTCAACGACGACGGCACCGCCGCGAACCCCGGCGGGCTCGACCGCGCCAGTGACTCGGTCACGTTCCGCTTCGAACTCCGCCAGGGTGTGAGCTCCGAGGAGGCCATGGCCGCACTGACGACCGCGGCCGGGACGCTGGGCAACATTCGCGTGGGCGTCATCGCCCGGTCCATTGACGATACCGCCGCGAACGATTCGTACGTGAGCAACCTGCTCGTGGTCCCGATCCCCGCCGCGGCGTGGGCGGGCGTGCTGGGCCTCGCGGCCGTGGCGGGGGCGGCCTGGATCCGCCGGCGCGCACATCGGGCGTGATTGTCATTCCTGTCAGAGGGAGCCGTACGCGGCGTCTCGGTTCACCCGCCGGCCGACCTCGCTGGCGTAACGCCGGCCCAGCCGCTCGCTGTTCTCCCGCGCCCACTGCGTGAGGCGGACCGTGCCTGTCGGTGGCGCCGGGCTGGCGAGCAAGCCGGCCATGAGCCCTGCCACTTCCTCGCGCGTGATGATGACGTCCCGGACGAACGGGCCGAGCAGCTTCGCCACCGCGAGCCCGAGACCCGGCGGCACGCCGACGATCGGCCGGCGGACGCCGATGATCGCGGCGATGGCGCCGACCATTTCCCGGAACGTGAACGATTCGGGTCCCTTGGCGTCTACCGCTCCGTCGGGTCCTCCGAGTCCCCGCGTGACGGCCAGGTCCGCCAGGTCATCGACGTGCATCGGCTCGACCCGGTACATCCCGTCCCCGAAAACACCGAAGACCGGCAGTCTCCGCAGCACCCACGCGATGTTGTTGACCAGGATGTCGCCCCGCCCGAAGAGAACGCCCGGCCGGACGATCGAGTGCGGCACTCCGAGCGTCCGCAGGTCGCGCTCGAGCGCCGCCTTGCCGCGGTAGTACGCCAGGGTCGGACCGCCCTCGGGGTTCATGATGCTGACGTGGACGATCCGGGAGACCCCGGCCTCCTTCGCGGCGCGGAAGAGCGTTCGCGTGTTGGCCACCGCGCCGTCGAACGTGAAGAGCCGATGGTTGAAGCGCACCCAGTAGGTGTTGTAGAGCGTGTCCGCGCCGCGGAGCGACTCGACGAGCGACGCCGGTTCGTCGAACGACAGCGGACGAACCTCCAGGCGGTCCCCGAACGGGTTGGGCCTTCCGCCGGAGTTGGTGAGGGTCCGGACGCGCAGGCCGCGGGCCAGCAAACGCTCGGCGATCGCACGGCCCGAGTACCCCAGCGCACCGGTCACGACGTGCAGCGGCTTCATGGAAATATTGTAACTTTCAGAAGTGATTGAAACAAGTGTGCCTTAGACTAGCACAGGTCCCACCGGAACACCCGCCATCGCAGCGCCCGGACGAACCCCGCGCGTTCAAGGTTCCGCAGCGAAGGGCCCGCCGCCGTGTGGGCCTCGACCGCGCACCACCCCGCGCCCGCCGCGGCCGCCCGCGCCAGGCGCGCCGCGATCAACGCCGACTGCGCGCCCCGACCGCGAAACCCGGGCGCCGTCCCCGCCGCGCTCAGGTGTGCCCACGCCCCGTCGACCGTGAGCAGGCCCACGGCCACCGGCTCGGCGTCCGCGAACGCCGCGAAGAGCGAGGCCAGCCCGTGCGTCACGATCCGGGCGCCCGACGCGGCGCCGTCGGCGCCGTACCAGGGCTCGACGCAGGCGAGCACGCCGGCGGCTTCCTCGCCCCGCACCTCGCGTACGGCCAGCGCCGTCGGCGCCGCCGGCACGTCTTCCATCGGGCGCGCCAGCGCCAGGTACTCGACACCGGTCCACTCCGTGGCGCCGGCGGCCGCCAGTTCTTTCTCGACCGTCCGGCTCCATCCCCAGGGTGAGAGCCACACGAACGCCCTCGCGCACCCGAGTTCGCGGAGCGTGCCGCGGGCGGCGTCGACCGCCGCCGCGGTCACCGCCACGCGCGCGGTCATCCAGTAGACGCGGTTGGCCGAGTCGGACGGGAACTCCCCTGGCGCCAGGCACTTGCGGACGCTCACCCACCCCCCGGGCACGGGGCGGATCACTGTCCCGTGGCGCATGGGCGCCTGGGCACGCCGCACCCGGTCCAGGTGCTCGGCCAGCGTCATCGCTTCATGGTCGTTCGGCCGCGTCATGGAGCCCCCGAGCCCGCGCGGTCCCCGGGCGAACGCTCATGATGTGTTCGTAACAAGTTTGTCGCCACAAATTCTAGCGCGACTTCTTTTCAGTCTCGGATTGACGCCGCGCCCTTCTGTGGTATCAGGGGTCATCTGGGACGAGCGCTTGTGTCGCGCCCGGCCCCCATCCACGAGGAGAAGTTCATGAGAGTCCACCGCAACCAGGACGGGATCGTTGCGTGCCGCGCGGGATGTTTGGCCGCGGCTTTTCTGGCCGGCGCCGCGCTCACCGCGCCCGCGTTCGGGCAGTTCATGTTCCAGCGCCACGTCGAGGCCGGCGTCAGCGAGCGGGCCTACTCGATCGAGCAGACCCGCGACGACGGAGGCTACGTGACCGCGGGCGTCCGCACGATGACCTCCGGGTTCTCCGACATCTTCGTCTGCCGCTACAAGTCTGACGGCTCGCCCGTCTGGGACACGATCATCGGCGGCCCGGGCCACGACGTCGGCCACTGCATCCGCCAGACGTTCGACGGCGGGTTCATCGTCGCGGCCGAGACCGACAGCGTCGGGGCAGGTCTTGGGATCGCGCTCGTGCGACTCTCTCCCGCCGGCGCGTTGATTTGGGCCAGGGTGTACGAAGGCACGCCGTTCGTGGGAGGTCGCATCGGCGTGGCCGTGCGCGAGACGGAGGACGGCGGGTTCGCGGTCGTGGGCCGTCACCGCAGCGCCGGCGCGCCCACGCAGGGCGGGGTGCTCCTCCGCACCGACCCGGTCGGCGGCATCCTCTTTCATCGCCGCTTCAACAACCCCGCGTTCGGCATCACCGACCACACCAGCTTCGCCGACCTCCGCGTCGAACCCGACGGCTTCGCCGTCGTCGGCCACAACGCTCCGACGTCGACCGCCCCCCTGGACATGCTGATCTGCAAGTTTTCGCCGGGCGGATTCCCGATGTGGGCCATGAAGATCGGCGACCCCGGCCTTTCTGAAGAGCCCGACTCGATCGAACTCGCCTCGGGCGGCGGGTACGTCTTCACGGCGTGGGACGCCTCGATCCCGGGTGGCGGAACGCGGTTCGTGAAAACCACCCCGCTGGGCAT
>CAZCPB010000144.1:0-10903 GCA_964500365.1 uncultured Phycisphaeraceae bacterium | reverse complement strand
GGCACGGTCGCGCCGGAAACGAGGCTCTTGAGCACCTCCTCCAGCGGGTTCTGTGAGCCCGTCGTGATTCCCTGCTCGCGGGCGCAGCGTTCGCAGAGGTGCCGCTCCAACCTGACGCCGTTCTTCCGGGTGAGTTCCCGGACGGTCGCCTCGTTGTCGCAGTTCTCGCACTTCACAACGCGAGTCTAGAGCGCGACCTCGGCCCGGGGCAACGAACGCCCATCGGCCGCGGTCGCCCGCGACCGGTCCCGCGGGCGGTCAGGAGCGCGCGCCGCCCTGCTTCTGCTGGCGTGTGTACCCGTACTTGCGCTTCAGGGGCTTGACCACAAGGCCCTGGCGGATCGCCTTGGTCGAAGCCTTGATCCGCACGGGCTTGCCTTCCACCACCGCCATCAGTTCCTGGAGGTTAGGCTTGAACGTGCGGCGCGTGATCCCCGTCGGCTTCAGGCCGAAGCCGCCCTTGCTGACCGCCTGGCCGCGCCAGGCACGGCGCTTCCCGAAGCTCGTCTTCTTCCCGGTGAAATAGCAGGTGTTCGGCATGGCTGAATCTCGGCGTCGTCAGCCTGCCGAACAAATCTCGATCGGCGGCCGTCGCGGGTTGGGAGGGAAGCATAGGCCCACGCCGAACCCGGGCAAGACTTTGGACGGGGCCTACGAACGGTGGAAGTCCTGACGTTGCACCATGACCTCCAGCGTCTGGCAGACAACTTCGATCTCGCGCTCGGAAAGGTTGTTGTGGAAAGGGAGCGCCAATGTCCGCTGGCTCACGCTCTCGGCGATGGGGAACATCCCCGGTTCGAAGCCGAACTGCTCCCGGTAGAACGGCTGGAGGTGGATGCAGGGGAAATAGTCAGAGGCGCCCACATCGTGGTTCCGCAGCCCGCGGATGATCGAGTCGCGCTCCTCGCCCGAGTAGTTCGTGGAGAGACGCACGACGAAGACGAACCAGCTCATGACCACGTCGGGAGCGACCGTCGGCACCACGAGCGCCGGATTCCCAGCCAGGCGCGAGATATAGCTCTGCGCCACCCGCTGCCGTCTCGACAGGATTTCGTCGAAGCGGCGCATCTGCGCCACGCCGATCGCGGCGTTCACCTCCGACATCCTGTAGTTGTACCCCAGCCGCTCGTGCCTCAGCCACGAGCCCGCGGCGGCCCCGCCCGCCGCGGGCGCCCCGCGCCACCCCAGCGGACGCCCCTGGTTCCGCATCGACATGCACAACTCGGCCAGGCGCTCGTCGTCGGTGACGATCATTCCGCCCTCGCCCGTCGTGATCTGCTTGTTGGGGTAGAAGCCGAACACCCCGGCGCGTCCGAACGACCCGGCGGGCCGCCCGCGGCACGTCGCCCCGAGCGCTTCGCAGCTGTCCTCGATCAGCGGGATCTCGTGCCGGTTTGCGATCGCGCGGTACGCCTCCATGTGCGCGGGGTTGCCGAACGTTTCGACCGCCAGGATCGCCTTGGTCCTGGGCGTGATCGCTTTCTCGACCCGCTCCGGGTCCATGTTCAGGCTGATGGGGCAGATGTCAACGAAGACCGGGCGCGCCCCGACGAAAAGGATGCAGTTGGACGAGGCGATGAACGAGAACGGCGTCGTGATGACCTCGTCCCCCGGCCCCACGTTGAGCGCGCGGAGGACCAGGTGCAGCCCGCACGTGCCCGACGAGACCGCCACCCCGTGCCGGCACCCCGCCCTCGACGCCACCAGCGTCTCGAACTCGGGCACCAGCGGCCCGATCGAGAGCCTCCCCGACCTCAGCACGCGCACCACCAGTTGCTCCTCGAGCTCGGTGATATCGGGGAGGCTGAGTGGGATCTCGGAGTGGGAGCCGCTGGCCATGTCTAGATCATCGGCCGATCGCCGCGCTCGGGCCACCTCGCTCGGGCCCGTTCGGCGCCCGGTCCGCCGCCCGGACGATCACGCCGCGGAGCCGCTCGCACAGGTCCCGGAGCGTGAGCGTTTCACCCTCGGGGCCGAGTTCCTCCCTCAGCCCGGGGTCCTTGCCGTCATCGAGCCGATCCCGGACACGCGCGAACGCCATGATCAGGGTCGAGTGGGTCGGCCGGCTCATCTGCCGCGCCATCTCGGGGTAGCTCAGCGCCGTCAGCGACCGGCCCAGGAAGGCGCACAGCGAGCGCGCCAGCACCACACGCTTGTGCCTCCCCCGCCCCGCGAAGTCCTCCGGCGCCACGCCGAGTTCGCGGCAGACCTCGGAGATGATCAGCGTGAAGGGGACCGGCCGCGACGATCGGGCGGGGGCGTCGCGATCGTCCAGCCTCAGCGCTCGCCGAACCGTGCCCACCGTGATCGGACCGGGCGACATCGGCTGTCCCGGCACGGCGGTCGTGCGCACCAGGGCCTCGACCTGCGTCAGGGCGCCCTCGAGATCGCGCACGCTCGGCCGGGAGCCCTCACGGCCCCCCGCTCGCTCGGCGAGCAGCCGCAGTGCGGCCTCATCGAACCGCAGCCCCCGGCGTGCCGCGGCCGCCGCTGCAATCCGCACGCGCAGCTCCGGCTCCGGCGCGTCGATCCGCACCACCCCCGCGGCCAGGAACCGCGAGGCAAGCTGCTCGGAGAGCTCACGGATGTCCCTGGGGTGCTCGTCGGAGGCGATGACGATCCGGGCTCCCTCGATGTCGATCGCGTCGAACGTGTGCAGCAGTTCCGTCTGGGTCTTGTCCTTGCCCGAGAGAAAGTGAGCATCGTCCAGACACAGGAGATCCACCTTGCGGTAGGACCGGCGGAAGGCGTCCAGCGCGTTGGCCCGAAGGGCCGCCACGAACTCGTTGGTGAATTCTTCGCCCGTCGCGTAGCGAACTCGCGCGTGGGGTCGGCGGCACTTGAATCTCGCCGCGATCCCCCGCAGCAGGTGCGTTTTTCCCACCCCGCACACGCCCTGCAGGAAGAGCCGCTGAAGGCCCGCCGGCCCCTCCTCGTCGGCCACCCGCAACGCCCCCGCGTGCGCCAGGCGGTTCGACGTCCCGACGATGAACGCGTCCAGCGAAAAGCGCTCGCCCCCCGCGGATCGACCGGGCGAGGGCTGGATGAGAGACGTCGCCCGGCGTGCCGGCGGCGGGGGGACGCGGGCGCTCGGGCTCGTCGGCGCTCCGGGCGCCGGGGCGGCGCGGCCGAACGCCGACGAGCTCACGCGAAAGTTCAGCGTGCTCTCCTTCGGGCCCTCCCCGTCCGCGCCGGGCGCCAGGACTTCGCGCACGGCGGTGCGCAGGACCTGGCCGAACCGGCGGTCGATCAGCTCCGCGAGGAACCGCGACGGAACGGTGACGTCGAGCCGCGTGCCGTCCACCCGCATGACGGTCTGAACGCCGAAGTAGCGGTCGTACCGGACGGACCCGAGCGCGTCGCTCACGCGGGCGCGGATCCGCCGAAGGGCTTCGTCCGGAGCGTCCCTCCCGGCCCCCGCGCCGCCCGCCGCAGGCGTCTCGACATCGGTCGTTGCATCCGAAGCGTAACGCGTCTCCACGACGTCACACCCCCAGAAAATCCGGCCCCTTCGTGGCGCCGGGAAGGTCGGTGAGCGGTTCGCGGAGTCCTTCCGACGCGGGGTTCCGAGTACGAGCCCCTCACGGCGCGCCGCCACCGGCCGCACCGCGGCAGTGACACCCGCCTGAATCGTGACTCGCCCCCTTGCTCTCTCGAAACCCAGTCCGATCGGGTCCATGATCGGCGGCGCAAAGGTAGACGGTGGCGCGCGTTCCAGCAACAGCCGATCGGGCGTGAATTCTGTCCCGATCGCCGCTGGGCCTAGCGGGACAGAGCTTTGCGCCAGTCAAAAAAAACTTATCAACGCTCTCGCGGGACCTCTGCGAAGATCATGTGCAAAGTGTGTGAAGATCGATCCCCGCTAGACGGGTTTCACGAAAGCCACGCGTCGCGCGAACGATCGGAATCCAAACCGCTCGTACAGGGCGATCGCTGGCGTGTTCCGCGCGTCCACGGCGCACGCCATCTCGTCCAGCGCCGTCCCTCGCGCGCGATCGATCCCCATGGCGAGCAGGCGTGACGCCACGCCCCGGCCCCGCAGACGCGGCGCCAGGCCGAGGTACACGAGCTCGACCGACCGCGGCTCCGGGCAACGCGACAGCAGCATGCATCCGCACGGAACGCCAGCTTCGATCACCACCCACCACAGCGAGGGGTCGTACACGCCGGTGGCCCGGTGCGACGCCAGCACGTCCCGCGCTTCCCGCATCCCGCACAGTTCGGGGCAGTCCAGCGTCTGCTCGTACGTCGATTCCATCGCCGCCAGCAGCGCCCCCTCGCCCCGCTCGGGCGCGCCGAGGCTCGAAACGGAGACCACCGAAACGCCGCCGGGCCACCCCGGCTCGCCCACGGGCGCGTCTCGGTTCAGGGATCGGCGCATGTACAGAAGCTCTCCGATCCGAAGAAAACCCGCGCGGAGCAGCGCGGCGGATGTCGTTGCCTCCCGCGGCTCGGGGAGCGATTGCGCCAACCTGACGTCGTGCTTCGGATTCGTCGGCGGTCCCGCGGCGCGGAGCCCCCCGAAATGCCCGCACGCCGCCTCGAAGAGCGCCGCCCGCTCCGACTCACCCGTCGTGGATCCCCCCGCATCGCCGCCGGCCGGCGGCTCCGAGCAAAAGACCATCATCGTTCTGCCCGCCCCGGGCACCGCAAGGCACGCCTGACGCACCCGCTCGTTCCCCGCCGGCCCGTCCACGCTCGCCCACATGAACGACAGATCGATCCCGTGGGCGGGCGCCGCCGCCAGCATGCGGCGGGCTGCCGCTTCGCGATTGGGGACCGTGGGCGTGACCAGCCGCTCCGCCGCGCGCAGTTGCAGCCGCGCGGGGACCCGGATCAACCGGACCGACGTATCGACACGCGCCGCGGTTGTGACGGGCTGAGCCTGACCGGTTGGGCCGTTCACGCGGTAGATCCCCGGGGGTTCGCCGTTTGACCGGCCCCGGATCATTTGTAGACTATTGCCCCTCCCGTGTCAGTTGCCGCCGAAGGATTCCTCATGCCCTTTTCCCAGGCCGCTGTATCGCCCCTCCGCGCCCACGCCCTCTTCGCCGCAGTCGTGGCGGGTCTGGTCGGTGTGCTCGTGGCGTGCGCCGCGTGGGCGCCCGAGCCCGACCCAGTCCCGCGCCGCTGGCAGCTCGACCTGCGGCTGGGCCCCTTGCGCATGGTCACGCTCGACAGCCCCGAGGGCTCCCGCGAGTCGTTCTATGTGTTGACGTACCGCGTGACCAACACCAGCGGGGAGGATCTCCTGCTGGCGCCGTCCTTCGAGATGTCCACGGCCTCCGGCGAGCTCCTGCGTTCGGGCCGCAATGTCCCGGCCCGGGTCACCGCCACCATCCTGGAACTGCTGAATAACCCGTTTATCGAGGACCAGATCAGCATCCTCGGCGTGATCATGCAGGGGGAGGAGAACGCCAAGGACGGGGTCGTCATCTGGCCCGTCACCGACTATCACCCCGTTGAGCTCGCGATCTACGCCTCGGGCTTCAGCGGCGAGACCAAGCACGTCATGACCAAGGACCCGGGGACGGGTGAGCCCGTCCGTTCGGTCGTCCGAAAGACGTACATGTCGCGATACCTCATGCCCGGTGAGCTGGTCGGGCGGGGCACGGACCCGTTCGATCCTTACGAGCAGAAGTGGATCATGCGGTAGCGCCGTCCTATCCTTCCCGCCCGGCGGTCGCTGGCCGTTCGGGTCATTCGGAGCGCGAGTCATGGCACACAAGAAAGGGCAGGGTTCGACCAAGAACGGTCGCGACTCCAACCCGCAGTTCCGCGGCATCAAGCTCTACGGCGGCGAAGTCGCGCAGCCCGGCTCGATCATCGTGCGCCAGGTTGGCACGCCCTTCCACGCCGGCTTCAACGTCAAGGAAGGCTCCGACAACACGCTCTACTCGGTCGCCAACGGCACCGTGGTCTTCCGCGGCCGCACCGTCCACGTGAGCCCGAGCGACCCCAAGGCCCCGCGCCCCTTCTGGCTGAAGGTCTCCTGACCGCGCGTTCCGCGGTCGGTCATTTCAAACCCCAGGCTTCGAGTTCGGGCGGGATCAGCGATGCCAGTTCGCGCGCCCGGTGCGCCAACCCGAGCGCCGCCTCGGCGTCACCGCGCCGCGCGGCCGCGACGCACACCGCCCCGCGTCCGACGCGGACCTGCGTTCCCCGTGGCAGGAGCAGCGACCAGGACTGCACCTCGGGCGACAGCACAAGCACGGCGAATTCCGCATCGTCGGCGGTCACGCGCCATCGCTTGTTGAACGCCTCATCGTCCAGCTTCACGTCCTTGGACCCAAAGAGCTCGGCGATCTTGTGGAATATGTTCTCGTCCACGAGGCGCACCGCCGGCCAGGCCGCCGGCGCCGGCACGCTCGCGATGGTGTGGTGATAGGTTCGCCGGTTCTTGCCCGAGCCTGTGGAATAACGGTGCTCGAGCAGCACCACCTGTCTCCCCTGAACCTCGCCCGAAGCGCTCCAGACCACGCCGGCCGCCCCTGTCCTGAGTTCCTGGAAAGGCCCGACCGATTCGAACGCCGCGTGCTTTTCGGATGGATCGGGCCTCGTGCTGGCCTTCAGCCCGGCCTTGGTAAGCTCCTCCAGCAGGATGCGCAGCCGCCGCCGTTCGACCAGCCACATCGCGCCGATCAACGCGAACACCAGGGCGACAAACCCCCCGACCAAGAAGAACGGCAGCGGGGACGAGCGCCGGCTCTGTGTGGTGGGCTGCATCGCACGCACGATACCGCGGATCAGCCCGCCGCGCGCCGGATCGCCGCGCAACCCGCGAGCACGCCGCGCACGTCGTCCAGCGGCATGACCGTCGCGGAGTCGCTCAGCGATCTCGCGGGCTCCGGGTGGCACTCGATGAACAGCGCGTGCACCCCCGCTGCGGTCGCCGCGCGGGCCAGGAGCGGCGAGCGCTCGGGCCGCCCGCCGGTCTGCTCACCGGCGCCCGGCAACTGCGTCGAATGCGTGCAGTCGAAGCAGACCGGCGGCGGCCCACCCTCGCACTTCAGCTCCATCAGGTCGCCCAGCCCGATGAAGTCGTTCACCAGCCGGCCGTATCCGAAGAACGTGCCTCGCTCCGTGAGCATCACGTTCGAGCATCCCGCCTCGCCCAGCTTCTTCACCGCCCCGGCCATCTCCCCGGGCGACATGAACTGTCCTTTCTTCACGTTCACGCCGCGCCCGTGCCGTGCCGCCGCGCGCCCCGCCTCGAGCAGCAGGTCGGTCTGGCGGCACAAAAACGCGGGGATCTGGATGAGGTCAACGGCTTGCGCGGCGGGCTCCGCCTGCTCCGGCGCGTGGATGTCCGTCGTCACCGGCACGCCCAGCTTCTCGCGCACCGACACCAGCCATTCGAGACCCGTCCCGAGCCCCGGCCCCCTCGCCGAGCGGATGCTCGACCGATTCGCCTTGTCGAACGACGCCTTGAAGATGTACGAAAGCCCCGCCTCGCGGCATACATCGCGCACGTGCGTTCCGATCCGCAGCGCGTGCTCCAGCGATTCGAGCACGCACGGCCCCGCGAGTACCGCCAAGGGCGACCCCGCGCCCACCGTGACTTCGCCCGCTCGCAATGCTCGCGCCATGGCCCGAAGGGTAGGAACCTCTCGCGTCTACCACGCGCTCTTCGATCACCGCCGTCATTTCCATCACCCCGCCAGCACCGTCGGACGCCTCACTCTCCAACCTCCCCGTCCGACTTCCCTACCATCCCTCACCCACGGGCGGGTAGCTCAGCGGCTAGAGCATTCGCCTTACACGCGAAGGGTCCTGGGTTCGAATCCCGGCCTGCCCATTTGATCAGCGGCGCATAGCGCGATGAACTCCCTCGACGCTCTCTACGCCTTCCTCGGCCTTGCCGCCTCGCCCGTGTGGGCCCGCAAGGCTCGCTCCGGCTGGAAGGAGCGATTCGGTCACAAGGCGCCGCTCGCCGCCAAGTCCGACGCGCCGCGCATCATGATCCACGCCGTCTCGGTCGGCGAAGTGAACGCGCTGCGCACGCTCGTCCCGCTCTTGGCCGATCGCGCCGAGCTCGTTCTCTCGACGACCACCGACACCGGCCTCGCCCGCGCGACGGACCTCTTCTCGCGCGCGGCGACCGTCGTGCGCTACCCGCTCGATTTCTCCTCGAGCGTGAAGCGGTTCCTCGACGCGGTCCAGCCCGACGCCGTGGCGCTCGTCGAGCTCGAACTCTGGCCGAACTTCATCGCCGCCTGCCGCGAGCGCACGATCCCGGTCTGCGTGATCAACGGCCGCCTCAGCCCTCGCTCGTTCCGCGGCTACCGCAGAATCAGGCGATGGATCGGGCCGTCCTTTGCTTCGCTCGCGTTCGCCGCGGCACAGGACGAGGAGTACGCCCAACGCTTCCGCTTCATGGGCGTCGCGCCCGACCGCTGCGCCGTCACCGGCTCGATGAAGTGGGACGCCGCGCACCTCGACGAGGCGGTCCCGGGTGCCGCGGCCCTCGCGCGTGATCTCGGCATCGACCGCTCGCGATCGCTCATCGTCGCCGGCAGCACCGGTCCCGGCGAGGAGGCTCTTCTCCACGGGGCGTGCCCGCCGGCCGCTCAGCTCCTCTGCGCGCCGCGCAAGCCCGAGCGCTTCGACGACGCCGCGGCGGCACTTTCAGGCCCGGTCCGCCGGTCCGTGCAGAAAGCCTCGGGAAGACCCGCGGCGCCCGGCGCGACACGCTTTCTCCTCGACACCATCGGCGAGCTGCGCGCCGCCTACAGCCTCGCGGACGTGGTGGTGGTGGGGCGGTCCTTCGGCGACCTGCACGGCTCCGACCCCATCGAGCCGATCGCCCTTGGAAAGCCCACGATCATCGGCCCCGCGGTCTCCGACTTCGCCACGATCGTCGCCGAGTTCGAGAGAGCCGGCGCGATCGTCCGGTCCTCGCGAGAGTCGCTCGGCGCGGACCTGGCCATCCTGCTGAACGATCCCGACCGCCGCGCCGCCATGCGAGCAGCCGGGCGCGCGTGCATCCAGCGCAACCAGGGCGCCAGCCGGCGCCACGCCGACATGGTGATGTCGCTGGTGACAAGCCGGCGGGTGCCGGCGCCCGCCGAGCCCGAAAGTCTCGCTCGCGCTTGAGCGGCGTTACCCTCTCCCCATGAGAGCGATCGTCCTCGAACGCCAGGGCACTCCGGTCTCCGCCGGTATCCGCGCCGTCACCGACTGGCCCGACCCGGGCCCGCCCCCCCGCGGCAAGGTTCTGCTTCGCACGCTCGCCTCCGCCTTCAACCAGATGGACCTCTGGGTCGGGCGCGGCGTGCCCGGCCTTCAGCTCACCTACCCCCGCGTCTCCGGCTGCGATGCCTGCGCCGAGGTCGAAGCCGTCGGCGAGGGCGTGGACAGGGCATGGCTCGGCCGGCGCGTGATCGTCAACGCCGCCGTAGCACAGCCCGAGCGCAGCCACCCCGACGACCCGCCCAATTCGACGCTCCGCCCGAACTACGAGCTCATCGGCGAGCACCACAACGGCATGCACGCCGAGAAGTTCGTCGCGCCCATCGAGAACCTCGCGGCGGTCAACACCGACCAGGACCCCGTCGAGTCCGCCGCTTTCGGCCTTTGCGCGCTGACCGCGTACTCAATGATCGTCACCAAGGGCAAGCTCCGACCCGGACAGTCCGTCCTGATCACCGGCATCGGCGGCGGGGTCGCGACCTCGGCGCTCGCGATCGCACGTCATTACGCCTGCCGGATCGGCGTCACCAGCCGCCACCAATGGAAACTCGACCGCGCTCGCGAACTCGGCGCCGAGTTCACCGTGCTCGACAGCGGTCAGGACTGGTCGCGCGAGGTGCGCGCGTGGACCAACAAACGCGGCGTGGACATGGCCGTCGATTCCTCCGGCAAGGCCACGCACCTCAACTGCGTGAAGAGTCTCGCCAGGGGCGGCGCCTACGTCTCGCCCGGCTGCACCAGCGGCCCCGACCCCACGACGGACCTCGCCCGCCTCTTCTGGAACCAGGCCCGCTTCCTCGGCTCGACGATGGGCACCAACGACGAGTTCAAGGAAGTTGCCGCGCTCTTCCGGGCCGGCAGGCTCCGCCCCGTCGTGGACAAGATCTTCACCCCCGAAAATGCCGTGGACGCGTACAGGCGGCTCGAAGGCGCCGAGCAGTTCGGCAAGATCGTGATCAGGTGGGCGTGAGCCAAACCTCGATTGCCTTTCGACCCGCTCTACACTCCTCTCCCGTGATTGACCAGCTCAACACCCTTGAATCGACCGCGCTCGCGGAACTCAACGGCGCCGCCGATCACGCCGCGCTTGAAGCGTGGCGCATCGCCTACCTCGGCACCAGCGGCAAGCTCAAGACGGCGATGGGCGGACTTAAGGACGTCCCCAAGGAACAAAGGCCCGCGGTCGGCCAGCGGCTCAACGGCGTCAAGGCCGCGCTCGAGGCGGCGTTCAACGACAGGAAGGGCGTGCTCGCCGCCGAACCGAAGGAGGCGCCGAGCCCGTACGACCTCACCGAGCCGGGCCTGATCCAGTCCTGGACCGTCGGCCGCCGCCACATCATCAGCCGCGTCCGCGATGAACTCGTCGATGTCTTCGGCCGCATGGGCTTCCAGGTCGCCGAGGGCCCCGAACTCGAGGACGACGAGCACAACTTTGTCAAGCTCAACATCCCCCCCGAGCACCCCGCTCGCGATCCGATCGACAACTTCTACGTCGATGACCCGCGCAAGCACCCACGGCCCCGCATGCTCCGCTCGCAGACCAGCACCGTGCAGGTCCGCGTCATGGAGGACGCCGTAGCCAAGGGCTGGGGCCCACCCCTCAAGGTCGTGTCACCCGGCCGCGTCTACCGACCCGACACCGTAGATGCCACGCACAGCTTCATGTTCCACCAGATCGAAGGGCTCTACATCGACAAGGGCGTCTCGATGG
>CAZCPB010000143.1:0-10985 GCA_964500365.1 uncultured Phycisphaeraceae bacterium | reverse complement strand
CGGTCCCAGCCGGGGTTGAAGGTGAGGATGTTCTTCTCGAACATGCCCTGGAAAAGGCCGATCGTCGCGGTCTCGTTCTGCATGATGAGGTAGCGGGCCTCGGGCCTGCCGGCGATGGCCTTGAACCCGAGCTTCTCGTAGAACTCGCGCGAGGCGGCGAGGTCCTTGACGGCGAGGCTCACGGAGAAGTTGCCGAGGCGCGGGCCGGGCTTCGCGGGGCTCGGGCCGGTGGGCTGGAGGATGGACGACGCAAGCCAGCCGGTCAGGGCCGCGAACACGATCCGGTTCATGCCTGGTGCTCCGGGGATCAGCTGGGCGCGGCGGGTTCCCGAAATCTCACGGTCGATTCACGGGCCGGCACGGCCGCCGCCCGCCGCGCGTGCGAAGTGTAGCGGATGGCGCGGCTGCTGAGCCTCTGGCAGAACATGCTGGCGAGCCTCTGGTTCGTGCCCGTGACGGTCGTCGTCGCGGCGGTGGGCCTGGCGCTGGCCCTGGTCGAGGTCGATTCGCGGCTGGGCGAGCGTGCGCTCGAGGCATGGCCGATGCTCTTCGGGGCCAGCCCCGGGGGCGCTCGGCACATGCTTGCCACGATCGCGAGCTCGACGATCACCATCGCCGGCGTCGTGTTCTCGATCACGCTGGTGGCGCTGTCCCTGGCCTCCAGCCAGTACTCGTCGCGCGTGCTCCGCAACTTCATGAGCGACCGCGGGAACCAGACGGTGCTCGGCGTGTTCGTGGGGATCTTCGCGTACTGCCTGGTGGTGGTCCGGACCATTCGCGAGGACTCGGTCGGCGAGTTCGTGCCGTCGGTGGCGGTGCTCGTCGGCGTGTGCCTCGCGTTCGCCGGGGTCGGCTTCTTCATCTACTTCATCCATCACATCGCCGTCTCGATCCAGGCGTCGCGCATCCTCGCCCGGATCGCGGGGGAAACGATCCGGGTCATCGATCACGTGTTCCCAGACGCCGGCGAGGACTTGTGTGAACAGGGCGCGGAAACGGCTTCGGCCGTCAACGGGAACCCGGGGTGCTGGCGTCCCGTGCCCGCGGACCGCACGGGGTACATCCAGCGGGCCGAGCCCAATGACCTGGTGGCATTGGCCCGCGAGCTCGGCGCCGTCGTACGGATGGAGCATTGCATCGGCGATTTCGTCGTCGAGGGGAGCCCGCTGGTGTCCGTACGTCTTGCGGGCGAGCCGGACACCAGGGCGCTCGGGCGCGCGGTCGGCGCGTTCACGATCGACCAGCAGCGGACAACGGACCAGGACGCGGCGTTCGGCCTCCGCCAGATCGTGGACATGGCGCTCAAGGCGCTCTCCCCCGGCATCAACGACACCACGACCGCGACCATGTCCCTCGACTACCTCACCGCGATCCTGCTCCGGCTGTGCGACCGGCGGATCGAGTCGCCGTGCCGGTACGAGGGCGGCCAGCTGCGCGTGATCACGCGGGGGCAGACCTTCGGCGGGCTGGTCGGCCTGGCCTTCGACCAGATCCGCCAGAACGCCGGCGGCAACGTCGCGGTGCTCTCGCGATTGCTCGACTCCCTCGCGGCCCTCGAAGAACGGACCCTCGATGCGTCGCGCCGGGGCTCGCTCCAGCACCAGGCACGGGCGGTGGACGAAGCGGTGCGCCGGTCGATCCCCTCACCCTTCGACCGCGAGGTGCTCGAGGCGCGGGCGGGGCGCCTGCTTGAATCGCTCAAGCGCGAGAGATCAACCGGGGACAAGGGCATTCGGTCTGGTGAGTGAGCGTCTTCAAGGTGCCGCGGGCGGTTGGGACCTGACGGATCGTTCAGAGGAGCGCGAGCGCTCTGATCGCGAGGGCCCGACGCCGCTCGCCGATCCGCGTCCGTGCCGGACGCGCCGCGGTATGCTCAAGCAGCGGCTCGGCGTAGCGATTCTCGGCCCTGGCAGCGGGAAAACCACGGGCCGAACGGGCGGTCAGGCCCCGACAAAGTCAGCGCGGCCCGCGAACTGGTCGAGGGCGCCGGCATGGTGCCGCCCCACCCTGGCTGGCCGTCAGCCACCGATCCCGAGGTTCGTATAGAGTCGAGCCAGGAGCACACCCATGCGAAAACTGATCGTCGGCGCGATGGTCTCGATGGACGGCGTGATGCAGGCCCCGGGCGGGCCGGATGAGGATCCGACCGGCGGGTTCAGGTTCGGCGGCTGGGTGGCGCCCTTCGCGGACAGCGACCCCGTGTTCGGCGAGGAGATCGGCGCGCTCTTCGGCGAGCCGTTCGATCTTCTGCTCGGCCGACGGACCTACGACATCTTTGCCGCGTACTGGCCCTACGCCGAGGGCGGGTCGTACGACGACATCGCCACGACGTTCAACCGGATCACCAAGTACGTTGCGACGCGGAAGGGCGTGGACCTGACATGGAAGGGCTCGGTCGCGCTGCGGGACGGGGCGAAGGACGTCGCGAGGCTGAAGCAGGAGGATGGTCCGACGCTGGTCACGCAGGGCAGCACCGAGTTGGTGCATTCCCTGCTTGCCGCCGGGCTCGTGGACGAGATCCGCATGTTCACGTTCCCCGTGCTGCTGGGCAGGGGCAAGCGGCTGTTCGATCAGTCCAGCGAGCCGCGGGCGTTCCGGCTGGCCCACAGCGCCGTCTCGCCCGCCGGTCTTATCGCCGCGAGGTACGTACGCGATGGCGACGTGAAGACGGCGACGGTCGGCGGGGCCCAGGACCCGACGCCCGCGGAGTTGGCGCGGCGCGAGAAGCTGAAGCGCGAGGGCTGATATGAAGCGGGTGAGCCTCAAGGCCAGAAGGCGTCTCGGTGATCGGCGGGTGCGCGTGCCGGCCCGACGCAGCCCGTGCATTCGTGCTTCACGGTCAAGGAAAGGCGTGCGATCCTCGCCTACCCTCCGGCGACCGGGGTGTAGCGCAGCTTGGTTAGCGCGCTTGACTGGGGGTCAAGAGGTCGGCGGTTCGAATCCGCCCACCCCGATTCAGAAAGCGAGATGGCCTCGGCAAGTGCCGGGGCCGTCGGTGTTTAGGGAGGGTTCGTTCTAGTCTCGCGATCCTACACGGAAGGCCGTGCCTGAACCGGCTGGCGGGTGATCCGACGCCGACCCACCCGTTCGGGCGGCGACTCCGATAACGACGATGCGAAAGTCCTCTATTGCGGCGACGGTAACTCCGGGATAGATTAATTCGCCCGGAATTATGTGCGGCACGCTCGCCGCCAGGTCGCCGGTTGAGGAGAGAAGCATGATCAAGGCGAGGTTCGTTGCTGTGGTCCCGTGCTCGCTGATGCTGGCCCTCACGCTCGGGGAGAGTCACACTCGGGCGGGCTTGATCGTTGGAAACTTGACCTCGTCGAGCGATACGGTCGCCGGGACGACCACGCTCACGACCTACATTGCCATGCCGCTGTGGCTGGATGGCGCGTTCTCGCCGGTCGGGATTGAATCCCTGACGTTGCGGCTCATGGGATCAGGCACCATCGCCGGCGTGACCCTCTGGAGCGACAATGGCTCCGTGCCGGGAAGCATCCTCGCCGACTTCGGCACTCAAGACATCTCCGCGCTCGCCGACTACACCTTCCTCCCCTCTTCGGAGTTCGTCCTCCAGGCGAGCACTGACTATTGGGTTGTGCTCCAGAAGACCGGGGGGAATGGCAACCCACTCAATTGGCGTGTCACGAATAACCAGGTATTGGATCCAGGAAGCGATCCCGCTGCCGACATTCCACTCGGCATGCGGCATGTCAGCAATGACAGCGGACAGTCGTGGATCTTGAGTGGACACCTCCAGCACATGTTTTCGGTGCAATCGGTGCCAGGACCCGCGACGGCCACGCTTCTGGCCCTCGGAGCGCCGGCTCTGCGGCGACGGCGCGGATAATCGCGATCACCATCCCGGAAGAGCAGGGGATGAGCGCAAGGGTTGGTGTTGCGCAGGCCTGACCGCCCCGCCACCCTACGGTTTCACGGCGAGCAAATGCCGCATTCCGGGCTCCCAGGCCCGTATCCCCTCCACAAAAAGTTCTATTGGTGTACTGTCACCCCGATTCGCGAATGCTCCGCGCGGCCATTTTGGGGGCATGCTGCGTGCTCGTGGCTCCGATCTCTTCCTAGCAGGAACGAGCGCGGCGGCCAAACCGGCTCCGATTGAGCCTGCCGGCCGGGGATGCTCCTGTTGATCAGGCGCGTTCATGAAGCATCGAGTTCTCGAACTGGATGAGGGTGAGATTACATACGCGTACGGGGGCGCGGGACCGCTGATAGTTCTTACGCACGCACTCGGGCCGGTGGCGTGGGGAACGCTCGATCGGCTCATGGGCTCGTGCACCGTGGCGCTGCCCGTGTGGGAGCGGTGCTCGATCGGCATCAAGACCCGGGTCGAACTGGGATGGTTCGATCCGCTCGTCCGCGACCTGGGCTTCGAGCACGCGGCGTTGTGCGCGTGGTCGATGGCCGGACCGTCGGCGATCGAGTACGCGGCCGAAGGGCCGGCGCTCCTGAGCCGGCTCATTCTGGTGGATGTGGCCGGCCTGGGCGACGACCTGCCGCCGCTTCGGTTGCGGGATTTGCCGCACCTGCTTCTGACGCGCCTGCTGGGACGGCCGACGCGCGGCTTCGTCCGCTGCATGTGGCGGGGCTGGGTGCACCGCGGGGACCTGGACACCGAGCCGCTGATCGAGGCCACCTACCGCTTCTTTCGCGACGAGCCCGGGGCGCTGATGGGTCCGCCGGACGCGGACGATGGGAATGGAGAATCGCTCGATGACCTCTTGGGCTCGATCACCGTACCCACGCTGGTGCTGGCCGGGCGGCACTCGAACGTGCTGGGCCCAGAGCACGGGGAGACTGCCGCGCGGAAGCTGCCGCGCGGCACGTTGATCGTATTCGAGCGCAGCGGCCACTCGCTGCAACTCGAAGAACCGATCGCGTTCCAGGAGGCGGTCGCGGCGTTTGCAATCAGCCCGGGGCCTTGAGCGCATTGTTCGGGATTGCGCGGGTGACGGCGTTTCCGTACGTTCGGGCCTCCCCCGGCCTCGATGACTCGCCGTCCCCTCGCCGTGGCGGAGGTGGACCGGGCGGGTATGCTTCGCGCATGGGGTCACTTCTCATCGCGAACGGGCGGGTGATCGATCCGGCGAGCGGGTTCGAGGGGCCGGCGGACGTCGCGGTGCTCGACGGCGTGGTCGCGGCGATCGGGCCTTCGCTGGCGCGCGGGCCGGCGGAGCGGGTCATCGATGTTGAGGGGTGCCTGGTCACGCCCGGCCTGATCGACCCGCACGTGCACTTGCGCGAGCCGGGACAGGAATTGAAGGAAACGGTCGGCACGGGGTCGGAGGCGGCGGTCTCGGGCGGGTTCACGACCGTGTGCTGCATGCCCAACACGGTGCCGGCGCTCGATTCGCCGGAACTGCTGCGGTTCATTTACGACCGGAGCCTGCACACGGCCCGCTGCCGCGTCTTCCCGGTGGGTGCGGTGACCAAGGGCCGGCGGGGCGAGGAACTGGCGGAGTTGCTCTTGTGCGCCCAGGCGGGGGCGGTCGGGTTCAGCGATGACGGGGACTGCGTCGCCAGCGCGGCGGTGATGACGCGGGCGCTGGCGACGGTGAAGGCGACGGGCCTGGCCCTGATGCAGCACGCGCAGGAGCCGACGCTGACCCACGGGGCGTCGATGCACGCCGGGGAGGTCTCGACGCGCCTGGGGCTGGTGGGCTGGCCGCGCCAGGCGGAGGAGATTGTCGTCGAGCGCGATGTGCGGCTGAACCGCTCGATCGGCTGCCGCTATCACGTGCAGCACGTATCGAGCGCGGGGACGGTCGAGATCATCCGCGCGGCGCGCGAGGCGGGGGAGCCGGTGAGCGGAGAGGCCAGCCCCCACCACCTGACGCTGACGCACGAGGCGTGCGCGGGGGCGGACGGGCTGAGCTATGACACGTCGGCGAAGGTGAACCCGCCCTTGCGGGAGCGGGCGGACGTCGAGGCGCTGCGGGCGGGCGTGGCGGAGGGGACGATCACGGTCCTGGCGACGGACCACGCGCCGCACACGGCGGACGAAAAGCGGCTGCCGTTCGAGGATGCGCCGTTCGGGCTGGTGGGTCTGGAGACGGCCCTGGCGCTGTACGCCGAGGCGCTGGTCGAGAGCGGGGCGATCGACTGGGCGAGGCTGATCGCGCTGATGACCGTCGAGCCCGCGCGCCTGTGCGGGCTGCATGCGCGGGGGCTGGGGGCGCTGCGCGTGGGCGGCCCGGGGGACATCACGGTGATCGACCCGGCGCTCGAATGGACGGTGGCGCGCGAGGATCTGCGGGGGCGTTCGCGGAACACGCCGTTCCTGGGGCGGGCGATGAAGGGACGGGCGGTGGTGACCGTCGTGAACGGAGCGGTGGTGCACGAAGCGGCGACCGCGGCGCGCTAGACCGGATGCATGGAAAGGCCCCCCGGCGCGATCTACCGTTGCGCAGGAACGGTCGCGGGCGCTTTGGATCCCGCGGGCACGGCCACGAAAGGGACCTGCAATGCCAATCCGCGTTGGAATCAACGGCTTCGGCCGCATCGGGCGGCTCGTCTACCGCATCGCGGCGGAGAACCCCTCGCTCGAGATCGCGGGCGTGAACGACCTGGTGCCGGCCGACAACCTGGCGTACCTCCTGAAGTACGACACGATGCACCGGCAGTTCTCGATCGGCGGGAAGCACGCGGTGGTGTCGGCCACCGAGAACTCATTCACGGTCAACGGGAAGACGACCAGGACGTTCGCCGAGAAGGACCCCGCGAAACTGCCGTGGAAGGACCTGGGCGTGCAGTACGTGCTCGAGTCCACGGGCCTGTTCACGGAGTTCGAGAAGGCGAACCTGCACGTCTCGGGCGGCGGGGCGAAGCGCGTCGTAATCTCGGCGCCGACCAAGAGCACCGAGCAGGTGCCGACGCTCTGCCTGGGCGTGAACCACGAGCAGTACGACCCGGCGAAGCACACGGTGGTGAGCAACGCCTCGTGCACGACCAACTGCCTGGCGCCGATCGCGAAGGTGATCAACGACTCGTTCGGGCTCGACGAGGGCCTGATGACGACGATCCACGCCGCGACGGCGACGCAGCCGACGCAGGACGGCCCGAGCAAGAAGGACTGGCGCGGCGGGCGGAACGCGTACCAGAACATCATCCCGGCGAGCACGGGCGCGGCCAAGGCGGTGACGCTGTGCATCCCGGCGCTCAAGGGCAGGCTGACGGGGATGTCGTTCCGGGTGCCGGTGGCGGACGTGTCGGGCGTGGACCTGACGTTCAGGACGGCGAAGGAGACGAGCCTCAAGGACATCAACGCGGCGATGAAGGCGGCCAGCCAGGGCGCGATGAAGGGCGTGCTGGGCTACACCGAGGAGGAGGTCGTGTCGAGCGACTTCATCGGGGACCGGCGGAGCTCGATCTTCGATGCGCTGGCGGGGATCGAGCTCAACTCGCGGTTCTTCAAGGTGGTGTCGTGGTACGACAACGAGGCGGGGTACGCGGCGCGGTGCGTGGACATGATCGCGATGATGGCGGGCAGGGACGGGGTGAAGTAGAAGCAGGCACCGGCCGCACCTCGTCAGGAAAGCATGAAGGGCGGGCATCGAACATCCGACGCCCGCCCTTCGTCGTTTCCGGTTCTGCGCCCTGCGTTCTTCCTCAGCAGCCGCCCTGGAAGTCCGCGGTGAACTCGTCGAAGTCGTCGCCGGTCACGAAGGTGTCGCCGTTGTAGTCCGCGGCCGGGTCGCCCGCCTCGAAAAGGGCAATGAACTCGTCGAAGTCCTCGCCGGTGACGAAGCCGTCGTCGTTGAAGTCGGCGGGGCAGAGGTTGACGAAGACGCTGTAGTCCTGGAAGGCGCCGTGGTCGCCCTCCTCGTAGGCGACGACGGTCACGCGGTGCCAGCCGTGCGTGAGGTTCGAGAGCGTGCGGACCCACTCGAAGCGGTCGTTGCGGGTGGCCTGGTTGGTGCCGTTGGCGGCGGCGTAGGGGTCGTCGCCCTGGGGCAGGTCGTAGATGATGTGGACCTGGTTGGCCGTGCGGTCGGCGGCGGTGGCAACGAACTTGAAGGTGGTGGCCGTGATTTCCTGGGCCGGCGCGGGGGAGGTGAGGTCCACGTCCGGGCCGACGCGGTCGATGTAGATCACCTGGCGGAACTCGCGGAAGAGGGGGTCGTCGCCCTCGGCTCGCTTGCGGAAGGCGACGACCGAGATGTAGTGGAAGCCCTCCGGAAGCTGCGTCGCGTCAATGGTCTGGCGGTAGTTGCCGAAGGTGTTGGTCGTGCCGGCCAGCGGCTGGTTCAGGGTGAGGAACTGTTCGTACCCGGGCACCACGTCGCTGGTGTAATCGATGTCGGATACGCCGTTGCCGTTCCAGTCGGCGTAGCCCTGGTTGATGCGGAAGACGGCGTTGTCGTCGGCGTTGTCGTTGTTGCTCGCGCCGGGGTCGCCGTTGGTGGTCTGGAGCTGGATCTGGAAGGCGTCGGCAGAGACGACGGGGACCGCGGCCAGGCGGCGGCGGTATGCAACGAGCGCCGACGAATCGGCCGGGAGGGTCGCGGACGTGTTGGTGATCGTGAGCGTGCCGGCGGGGATCGCGGGGGCGTAGACGACGAAGCCCTTGTTGTGCTCGACGCCCGAGGCGTTCTTGTTGTTGGGGATCGTGATCAGCACGCGCTTGTCGGCGCCGACGGTGAGCACGTCGGGGATCACGCCGGTCGAATCAACGACGGCGTCGGCCGCGTTGCCGGTCATCTCGAGGAGGCGCGTTCCGGCGGGGAAGCTGGTGAGGACGTTGCGCTGCTGCGTGCCATTGGCGTAGCTGTCGCTGATGCCGACGAGGCAGTTGGCCGAGTAGCTGCCGCCGCCCTGGTTCTTGCGGCGTTCGAAGATGATCACGTCGGCGAGGGACTGGTTCACGGGGTCGGTCGAGTTGATGACGTTGAACTCGCCGCGGCAGAGGAAGTTGTGGAGTTGCACGAGGTTGGTGATGACGGGGTTGGGGGTGTTGGAGACGGGGTCGAGCCCGAGGGCGACGGGGATTCCCTGGCGGGGCCAGAAGCCGCCGGGGCGGTTGATCCCGCGGGCGTTGTGGTAGATCTCTGCCTGGCCTGAACGCATGAGGACGTACGCCTGGGCGAACCAGCCCTGCTGCTTGTCGGTGGGGTTGGGGGGCGCGGAATTGCCGTCACCGGTGGTGCCGTTGTCGTGGGAACCGGTGTGATTGACGCCGAGGGTGCCGTCGTTGAAGCCGTCGGCGTTGTCGAGGTGGGCGTTGAGCACCGTCTGCCAGGACCCGAATCCGGAGGCGCTGATGAGGTTGCGCAGCTCGCCCGAACCGTTGATGTCGAGGCAGTCGCGGTTGCCCCAGTGGTCGCCGGCGCGCCAGAACTGGCCGGAGTTGTTGTTGGGCTTGCGGATGTAGTTGTCGTAGGTCCACTGGGACCCTTCGACGGACTCGCCGAAGGAGTACGGGGTGACCTTGCGGCCGTCGGGCGTGGTGCGGCGCTGGTAGACGACGGCGTCGAAGAACGTGTCCCAGAACCAGCTGGGGACGTGTTTGACGGCGTCGAGCCGGAAGCCGTCGACTTTGCGGGAATCGAGAAGCCACTGGGTCCAGCGCATGAGCAGGCCGGTGCCGTTGTCGGTGACGGGGTCGCCCTGGGTCGGATCGGCGTTGAAGGGCTTGAAGGCGAAGTTGTTGACGCCGGGGTTGCGGTAGGTGCCCGGGTTCGAGACGTTGAAGGCGGGCAGCGCCTGATCGGGGTAGAAGCGGGTGTTGGCGGGGTCGGGCTTGTTCCACGTGGTGCCGGCGGGGATGTTCTGCGGGTTGCCCTCGGCGACGGGGTGGCGGATGAAGACGTGGTTGGTCTCGTGGGCGATGTCGATGAGGCTGACAAGGTCGCCGTTAAACAGGTTGTAGTTGGCGCCGTTGGGGTCGTGGCTCTGGAGGTAGCCCGAGGCGTTGCCGGCGTGGAAGTCGCCCCAGTTGCTCGTGGGGGTCTTGTTGACGATCGGGTTCGACGGGGCCATCCAGAAGCCCGGGTAACCGCCCGCGGCCTGGAAGCTGACGCTGGTCTGGCGCGAGTTGTTGTGGTTGAGGATGGTGTCGATGTAGACCAGGCCGTTGGCCTGGTGGAACTCGGCGACCATCGCGTCGAAGTAGCTCTCCGTCCCGAACGCAGTCTGAGCGCCCGGCTTGCCGAAGTCGAAGCGGTCCCACACGTCGTACCCGGCGCTGCCGTTCGACCCGGCCTTCGAAGGGGGCGGCAGCCACGCCGATCCGTAGCCGGCGAGGAAGAAATCAGGCATGCGCCGCTCGATGAACTCCCAGCGGACCTCGAACCACTGGATCATGACGGGAGGGTCGTTGATCGCCATGGCCGAAGAGCCCGCGGCAAGGGCGAGGGCCGCCGCGAGCGGGCGGCAGGGCAGCGACTTCCGGGTCTGCGGCATTCAATAAGCTCCGGGTGCAAAGCACCGTCGTGGGATGACGAAGCGCGGGCGCGGATTCTCCGTCGGCACGCCCAGTATCACGGAACGCATGCGAATCTGGAAGACCGAAGCGCCAGATTCCGGAAAGTACCCTAGGCGCTTTGTGCTCGGGGGGTCCTGCTATCCTCTGGCCCGCACACTCGAAAGGGACCGGCCGTGAGCATGAACCGCAGGGCGTTGACGTGGGTTCTTACCGGAGCCGTCGGGCTTGCGGCGCTTGCCCTTCCGGCCCGGGCCTTGGGAGCAGGGATCGGGCCGTGGGCGTCGGAACGTCAACTCGCCCCCGTCGCGGAGACGGTCGGCCCGGGCATCGTCCGGTTCCACGCCGATGACCGAGCGCGTGATGCCGCGTTTCCGTCGTTCGCGCTGGTCTCGCCGTTGAAGGCGACGGGGCCGGCGCCCGCGTCCCTCGAGACCGTGGCACGGTTCTCGGTCGAGGGCGGCAAGCAGGTGGTGAAGGTCGCGGCGGGGGCGGGGACGAGCGTGTACGGGACGGGCGAGGTCGCGGGGCCGCTGCTCCGCAA
>CAZCPB010000142.1:1387-11040 GCA_964500365.1 uncultured Phycisphaeraceae bacterium | reverse complement strand
TCGATCAACGACGACGCGTCGCGCCTCGACGGCATCGCCAAGGTCACCGGGCGCGCGAAGTACGGGCGCGACGTGTACCCCGCCAACGCCCTGTTCATCGCCTTCGTCCGCTGCCCCTTCGGCGCGGCAACGCTCGCCTCGATCGACGAGGACGCCGCACGCAAGGTCAAGGGCGTCGTCGAGGTCGAGATCAGCGCCAAGGAAGGACGCTACCACGGGCACACCGTGGGGCACGTCGCCGCCGACTCTCCGCTCGCGGTGCGCCGTGCGCTCCGCGCCCTGAAGCCCTCGTGGAAGCGGGGCGAGGTCAAGACGCTCATCGCCCACGGCATCGACGGCACGCCCGACCTCGAGGGCGCCGCCAGCGACTCCATGCGCGACGCCGAACGCACCTTCGAGGCCGTCTACTCGACCCAGGTCCAGACGCACTCCTCCCTCGAAACCCACGGCGCCTGCGTCGATCACCGCGGCGATTCGGCCGTCGTCTACTCCTCGACGCAGGGAACCTTCTCGGTCCGCGACGGCCTCGGCGACAGCCTCGGCCTGCCCGACAGCAAGTACGAGGTCGTCTGCGAGTACGTCGGCGGCGGCTTCGGCTCCAAGCTCGGCGGACCGGGCAAGGAGTGCACGCTCGCGGCAAAGCTCGCCGCCAAGCACAAGCGCCCCGCCTACCTCTTCTGCGACCGCGAGGAAGAGCACCTCGACACCGGCAACCGCCCCTCCGGCCGCGCCCTCGTCCGCGTCGGCTTCGACAACGCCGGCCACATCAAGGGCGGCGAGATCCGCACCTGGGGCGGCACGGGCGTGGCCCGCGGCGGGGGCGGCATGAACGTCCCCTCCGGCCGCTACGACCTCGGCGGAACCCAGCACCCGCACCAGGACGTGCAGTTCAACGCCGGCGGCCCCCGCCCGTTCCGCGCCCCCGGCCACCCGCAGGGCGCGTTCGTCGAAGAACTGATGCTCGACGAGGTCGCCACCATCTGCGGCGTCGATCCGCTCGACCTGCGCCTGAGCCTCAACACCGACCCCGACCGCGACGCCATGATGCGATTGGGCGCCGAGATCTTCGGCTGGAAGAGCCGGCCCAAGACCGGCTCCCAGTCCGGCGTGCTCCGCCGCGGCATCGGCATGGGCACCGCCACGTGGTTCTATCGCCCGGCCCGTGCCGAGTGCGAGGTCGTCATCAGCCGCGACGGCTCCGTCGAGGCACGCACCGGCACGCAGGACATCGGCACCGGCCAGCGCACCTCGATGGGGATCGTCGCGGCACACGGGCTCGGCGTGCCCCTCGCCGCCGTGACGGTCAAGATCGGCCGCTCGACGCTCCCCATCGGCCCGGGCTCGGGCGGCTCGGTGACCTCGCCCAGCACCGCCCCCGCCATGTACGCCGCGGGCCTCGATGCCCGCAAGCAACTGCTCGCGAAGGTTGCCGCCGCCGCGGGCTCCGGCGCGGACGAGCTCGACGTCGCCGACGGGACCATCACCATGGGCGGCGCCAAGCTCATGACCTGGTCCGAGGCCTGCGCCAAGCTCGGCGGCGACACCATCGTCGGCCGCGGCAGGCACACCGACACCCCCTTCCAGCCCAACGAGGGCTCCAGCGGCGGCGCCCAGTTCGCCGAGATCGAAGTCGACACCGAGACCGGCGTCATCCGCGTCAAGCGCATCGTCGCCGTGCAGGCCTGCGGCAAGCCCGTCTTCCGCAAGGGCGCCGAGAGCCAGATCATCGGCGGTGTCATCCAGGGCATTTCCTACGCGCTCTTCGAGAACCGCGTCCTCGACCGCACGACCGGCGCCATGGTCAACGCCAACTTTGACATGTACAAGATCGCCGGCACCGCCGACATGCCGCTGATCGAGCCCGTGCTCTACACGAAGGGCCAGACCGGCATCCGCGCGCTCGGCGAACCCCCGACCGTGCCCACCTCGGGCGCCATCGCCTGCGCCGTCTTCAACGCCATCGGCAAGCCCGTGCGCCACCTGCCCCTGACCCCCGACCGCGTCCTCGCGGCCATGGCCGGCGTCGAGGGCGGCGTGAAGGGAGACGTGGCATGAACCGCTTCGCCATCGCCAGGGCCGGCTCGTACAAGGAAGCGGGTGAGCTGCTCGCCGACAAGCGCTTCGCGCTCCCGGTGGTCAAGGCCGCGGGCATGGACCTGCTCGACCTCATGAAAGAAGGCCTGCTCGAGCCCGACGTGCTGATCGACGTCCGGCGCGTCCGCGCCGAGGGCGCAAAGGACCCCGTGAGTCAGAGCGGAGCGACGATTCGCATCGAGGCGGGGGCCACCCTGGCGCAGATCGCGTCGTCCGCCGTGATCGCCAAGGCCGCGCCCGCCATCGGTCAGGCCTGCGACAACGCCGCGACCCCCCAGGTCCGCAACGTCGCCACCGCCGCCGGAAACCTTCTCCAGCGCCCGCGCTGCTGGTACTTCCGCAACGACCAGTTCGACTGCCTCAAGAAGGGCGGCCCGACCTGCTACGCCGTCGAGGGCGAGAACAAGTACCACGCGATCTTCGGCGAAGGGCCCTGCCACATCGTCCACCCCTCCAACCTCGCGATCGGCCTCATGATCGCCGACGCGACGGTCCATCTGACCAACTCGAAGCGAGCCTCGCTCCCGCTCGCCGACCTCTTCCACGTGCCGGACAAGGGCGTGAAGAGCGAGCACAACCTCGAGCCCGGCGAGCTCGTCACGCACATCACGCTCACCCCCGTGCCCGCCAGCGGCTTCTACGCCGTCAAGGAAAAGCAGTCCTTCGACTGGCCCCTCGTCGCCGCCGCCGCGGCAGTCGAACTCGACGGCGACACCATCTCCTCGGCCCGCGTCTGCGCCGGCGCCGTCGCCCCCGTGCCCTGGCCCCTCCCGAAGGTCGCCGATGCGCTCAAGGGAGTAAAGGTCACCGACGACGCCGCGCTCGCGAAGGCCTGCGCGCTCTCGACGCAGGGCGCCCGTCCCATGACCGCCAACGCGTACAAGCTCCAGCTCCTGCCCGTCGCCGTGAAGCGCGCGGTGCTCCGCGCCGCCGGCCGGCTCCCCAAGGAGGCGATGCCGTGAGCCTTCCCATACGCCTCGACCGGCCCGCGACCGACGATGCGCCGGTCAACCTCCGCCCGACCTGCCTCCACATGCGCCACAAGCTCATGTACTGCGACAGCCGTCACGACGCCCCGGGCATGGTGGACGACTCGTCCTCGACCCGCGTCTTCTTCTGCTCGAAGAGCCAGGAAGTGCTGGGCCCCGACGGGCACGCCGTGCACCCCGACTCGTGCGCGTCCGGCCGCTCCTGCTTCTGTCGCTGAGTCGGCGGTTGTTTCCAGCCCGGCCTGCCCGGAACCCGTATCGTTCCCCATGGCCAAGGCCGTCGTCGATCCCGCCGAGCTCCGCCGTTTCGCGCAGGAGCTCAAACGCTTCAACAACACCCTCCGCGAGCAGCTCCAGTCGCTCGGCGTCCGCTTCGCCGACCTCGGCCAGACCTGGCGCGACCAGGAGCACGCCAAGTTCGCCGAAGAGTTCGACCAGACCGTGCGCGTCCTCGCTCGCTTCACCGACACCGCCGACAAGCAGATTCCCTTCCTGCTCCGCAAGGCCGAAAAGATCGAGGAATACCTGAAGCAAAGGTGAGCGATCGGAGAGCGCGGGTCGTTTAGCCTCGTCCGCGCACAGCGGCTCCGCTCGCCATTCACCTCTCCCCCATGTCCGACTCCGCCCGCATCCTCAATGTCGAGGCCCTCGCCGAGGCCAAGGCCGCGCTCGCCCAGTTCGCCGAAGCCGCCGAGCGCGCCCTGATCGGCGTCGATGCCGACATCAACCGCATGACCCATTGGCTCCAGCAGGATCGCCCCGCCCACTGGAAGCGCGAGATCCGCGCCCGTGAAACCGATGTCCTGAACGCCAAGACCGCCATCTCCCGCAAGCAGATCATCGCGGCACCCAACCCCGCCAGCGTCGTGGACGAGCGCAAAGCCCTCCAGCGCGCCCAGCGCCGCCTCGACGAGGCCAGGCGCCGCCAGGAAGTCACCCACCGCTGGGCGATCTCATGGGAGCGCCAGGCCACCGCCTACAAGGGCCCGGCCCACCAGATCCGCGAGTTCGTCTCCGACCGCATCCCCGCCGCCATCGCCTCGCTCACCAGCATGGCCGAGTCGATCGAGGCCTACCTCGCCGCGCCGCCGCCGGACTCGGCCCCGCCCCCCGCCACCGACGCCGCGCCCCCGCCCCCGGAGAACCCCGCGTGAGCGTCCGCGTCTCCCAGACCCAGCTCACCGACGCCTACAAGCTGCTCCGCCAGCGCTGGGAGCGCGTCCGCGAGCGCTGGGACGACCCGAACTCCCGCGCCCTCCAGCGCGACCTCATCGACCCGCTCGAAGGCGCCGTCCGTTCCGCGGTCAACGCCCTCGACGGCGTCGCCGAGCTCATCACCGCGGCCGCGCGCGACTGCGCCAACGACGAATAGCCCCCCCGCGCGACGCCCGTCCCCCCGGCGCGATATCGTGTCCCTTCGCCGCGCCGGAGGCCCCGCACGCATGCCCGTCACGCCGTTCGCCGAGCAGGAACGCGAGCTTCTCATCGAGCTGGCGTACCTCTTCGCGCACCGCGACGAACGCGAGCGTGCCCTGGCCACGCGTCTGGCCGACGGCCTCGCCGCCGCCGAAAAACAGCACCGCGCCTCGACCGCCCGCGCCCGCGAGTCCCACGACTCCGCCCTCGCCGCCGCCGTCGACGAGCACGCTCGCCGCCGCGAGGAGGCCGAGGCCGATTTCAAGGAAAAGCTCGACTCCGCCTCCCGCTGGATGAAGGCCGACGTCGGCGCGTTCCGCCAGAAGACCCAGTCCATCGCCCGCGCCGCCGCGACGAAAAAGGAAGAATCCGAGTGGCTCGCCGAGGCCATGACCGAGTCCGGCCACGCCCGCATCCTCCCCGCCTTCGAGGCCGCGCGAAAGTCGATCGCCCAGCGCACCGCCGAGTTCGATGCCCTCGAGTCCGGCGCCAACGCCACGCTCGCCGCCGAAGCCCACGACCCCCTCGCCCCGCCCGACCCCGCGGGGGCGCCCCAGCCCCTCTCGCTCGACGCCGCGACCGACGCCCTCCGCGACGCCGCCGCACGCCTCCACCGGGCCGTCAAGCCCGTCTGGCTCACGCCCCTGAGCATCATGGGCTTCGTCGTGGTCGGCATCATCGCCGGCGCCGCGGCAGGCGGCGGACGGGGATGGCTCAACCCCCTCGTCGCCTGGCGCGACGGCCTCGTCGGCGCCGGCATCGGCGCCGCGGCCGTGCTCGCCCTCATGCTCGCGCTGCGCGCCCTCCTGCACCGGCGCGTGCCCCGCGCCGCGGCAGCCATGCGCGAAGCCCTGGCCTCGGCCCGCGCCGCCGCCGCCGCGTCCCTCCGCGCCGCCGAAACCGACCGCGACACCCGCCTCGCGGACCTCGAACGGCTGACCGGCAAGGAGCGCGCCGGCGCCCACGCCCGGCTCACGGAACTCGAAGCGGAAATCGAAAAGCGCTCGAAGGCCCTCGAGCCCGAACTCCGCGCCAAGCACGAGCGCATCGTCGCCCGCGTCCGCACCGACCGCGACCGCGTCCTCGCCGAGATCGACGGCACGTTCGCGGACCGCCGCGCCGCGCTCGATGCCGAGCTCTCCGCCGCCCTCCGCGCCGCCGACGAGGCGCTCGAGCCCGTGAAGCGCTCGCTCCAGGAATCCGACCGCGTCGAACGCGCCGAGCTGGAATCAGAGTGGCACTCGCGCCTCGCGGTCGCCCTCGAAAAGCTCGAGACCCTGAACCGCCTCGCCCGCGATATCAGCCCCGACTGGTCCTCGCCCGCCTGGGACGACCCGCCCCCCGCCATGAGCACCCCGCCCGGCGTCCGCTACGGCACCCTCCAGATCGACCTCGCGGCACTCCCCGGCGGCCTCTCGCAGGACCCCCGCCTCGCCGTGACCGGCCCCACCTCGCGCGAGCTCCCGCTCATGATCGACCTCCTCGGGCGCGGCTCGGTCCTCATCCGCGCCACGCCCGACCGCCGCGCCGCCGCCCTCGACACCCTGAACAACATCGCCCTCCGCCTGCTCACCGGCCTGCCCCCCGGCAAGGCCCGCTTCACCTTCGTGGACCCCGTCGGCCTGGGCCAGTCCTTCGCCGGCCTCATGCACATCTCCGACTACGAAGAGGCCATCGTCGGCGAGCGCATCTGGACCGACGCCCGCCACATCGAGCAGCGCCTCACCGACCTCACGGAGCACATGGAGACCGTCATCCAGAAGTACCTCCGCAACGAGTACGAGACCATCCAGGCCTACAACGCCGAGGCCGGCGAGGTCGCCGAGCCCTACCGCTTCCTCGTCATCGCCGATTTTCCCGCCGCCATCTCCGAATCCGCCGCCCGCAGGCTCGCCTCGATCGCCACCAGCGGCGCCCGCTGCGGCGTCTTCACGCTCATCATGTCCACCCAGGCCCCGCCGCCCGCCGCCGCGCGAGCCGCGCAGCCCGACGGCATCCCCTGGGCAGACCTCGAGCGCCACGGCACGGTCCTCACCCTGAACGGCGATGGCGCGCGCCTCGCACGCGAACCCTTCGCGCCCTGGCCCGTCGAACTCGAGCCCCCCCCTGAAGAAGAACGCGCCACCCGCCTGCTCCACTCGATCGGCGGCCTCGTCAAGGACTCGACCCTCGTCCGCGTCCCCTTCTCGCTCGTCGAGCCCCCCGACGAAAAACTCTGGACCGCCGACGCCACCCACGAGGTCCGCGTCCCCCTCGGACGCGCCGGCGCCAAGAAGCTCCAGCACTTCTCCCTCGGGCGCGGCACGGCCCAGCACGCCCTCGTCGCCGGCCGCACCGGCTCCGGCAAGTCCACGCTCCTCCACGTCCTCGTCACCGCCGCCGCGCTCTGGCACAGCCCCGACGAGCTCGAGCTCTACCTCGTGGACTTCAAGAAGGGCGTCGAGTTCAAGACCTACGCCGCGCACCATCTCCCGCACGCCCGCGTCGTCGCCGTCGAGAGCGAACGCGAGTTCGGCGTCAGCGTCCTGCGCCGGCTCGACGCCGAACTCACCCGCCGCGGCACGCTCTTCCGCGAGGTCGGCGTGCAGGACCTTCCCGCCTTTCGCAGATCGGCCGCCGCCAGGCAGGGCGACGGGCCCATGCCCCGCATCCTGCTCGTCGTCGACGAGTTCCAGGAGTTCTTCGTCGAAGACGACCGCATCGCCCAGGACGCCGCGCTCCTCCTCGACCGCCTCGTCCGCCAGGGGCGAGCCTTCGGCATCCACGTGGTCCTCGGCTCACAGACCCTCGGCGGCGCCTACTCCCTCGCCCGCGCCACCCTCGGCCAGATGGCCGTCCGCATCGCTCTCCAATGCTCCGAGGCAGACGCCATGCTCATCATGAGCGAGGACAACCCTGCCGCACGTCTCCTCTCCCGACCCGGCGAAGCCATCTACAACGACTCCAGCGGCACGCTCGAAGGCAACAGCCCATTCCAGGTCGTCTGGCTCCCCGACGCCGAGCGTGACGAGCGCCTCGACCGCATCGGTGAGCGGCACGACGCCACCGGCCGACCGCGCCCCGCGCAGATCGTCTTCGAGGGCCACGTCCCCGCCGACATCGCCGCCAACCGGCCCCTCGCCGACCAGGCCGCCGGACGCGCCGCGCGCCCGGTCCCCACGCTCTGGCTGGGAGACCCGCTCTCGATCAAGGACCCCACCGGCCTCACCCTCCGCCCCCAGAGCGCCGCCAACGCGCTGATCGTCAGCAACCAGGAAGACGCCGCCGCGGCAATGGTTTCCAGTGCGATCGTCAGCCTCGCCACCTGGCGGTCCCCGTCGCGAAACGAGTTCCCCGCCCTCACCATCCTCGACGCCACGCCCCCAGACCTTCCCCACGCGCCCCTCCTCACCGGCCTCGCGCGCGATCTCGGCCCCGCCGCCCGCGCCGCCGGCCCGCGCGAAGCGCCCGCCGCGCTCCAGGCGATCGCCAGTGAGATCGAGCGCCGCGACGCATCCGGCTCGGCCGCCCACCCACCCGCCCTTCTCATCGTCTTCGGCCTCCAGCGCTTCCGCGACCTGCGCCGTTCCGATGACTTCTCCTTCTCGACCGACGCCGAGAAGGGCGAGACCCCCGCGCAGCTCTTCTCCCGCATCCTCCGCTCCGGCTCCTCCGTCGGCGTCCACGTCCTGGCCTGGTGCGACACCGCCGCCAACATCGAGCGCGCCCTCGAGCGCTCCGCCCTCCGCGAGTTCAACTGGCGCATCCTCACCCAGATGAGCGCGACAGACTCAACTCACCTCTGCGACGGCCCCCACGCCGCGGGCCTCGGCCCCAACCGCGCCCTGCTCTACAGCGACGACACCGGCACCATCGAGAAGTTCCGGCCCTACGCCGCACCGGCCCACGCCTGGCTCTCCGCCATGCTCCAAGCCGGCGCGCGGGCCTGAGCGATATGCTCATTCGACGACACACCGACACCCGGAGGCTTCCCATGGCCAAGAAGAAGACATCCCGCCGTTCCCCCAAGGCCGCCACCTCCCGGACCTCCAAGTCCTCCTCCAAGGCCCGCCCCGCCAAGTCCGCCCCCGCCAACGTGACCTAGCGCGTCCTCGACCTCACCCACCGCGCCGACCGCGACACCGATCTCTCCGTCCGCGACATCCCCGACCTCGCCCGCGAGGTCGTCCAGACCGCCGCCGACGGACTCGACAAGTCCATGCCCCGCGCCCAGGGGAGCGTCCTCCGCCAAGTCGTCGGCGGGCTCACCGACGCCGCCGCCGCCGCCGCCAAGGCCGCCACCACCACCGCAAAGTCCGCCGCCGACCGCGGCGCGCAGTTCATCAAGTCCGACGCCAGTCGCACCGCCAAGGACCTCGAGGAACTCGAGCACAAGCTCCTCGACTCGATCAGCCGCGCCGGCAAGTCCCTGGGCTCGGCCGCCCGCCTCGAGCTCGACGCCGCCGTCGAGGAAGCCAGGCGCGCGGGCACCAAGATCCGCACCGCCGCCAAAAACATCCGCGAGTCCTCCGACGGCCGCCTCGTCGAACTGGGCCGCGAGACCGCCGATTCGAGCGTCCGCGCCGCCCGCCGGACCATCGGCTCGATCCTCCAGGGCGCCGGCGGCTTCTTCGAGGGCCTCGCCGACGCCGTCACCAAGTCCGCGCCGCGCCAGGGATCCGCGCGCAAGCCCGGCGGCTCGTCCCGGCGCTCAAGGCCGTCGTAACTGTTCTCACTCGCCCCGATCGCGCAGCCGCCGGTTGCTCAAGACCATCACGATCAGCAGGATCACCGCGACGGCGAAGCCCGCGATCCCCAGCCCGTACACCGCCACCAGGCCCGGCGCCCGCCCCGCGTGCACCAGGATCGCCGAGCCCACCAGCATCGCCGCGATCACCAGCGCGAACGAGATGTTCCGGCTGGCGTGCTCGATCGTGTTGGTCAGCCGCGTCAGGCCCTTGTGCTCGATGTTGATCGCCAGGCGGTTCCGCCGCAGCTGCGTCATGAGCGCCCGCGCCTCGACCGGCAGGTCCTCGATGAACTCCGCGTACGAGCGCAGGCTGTCCCGCAGCCGCCGCCGCAGCGCCGACACCCCGAACCGGCGCGTCACCAGCCGCTCGACGTACGGCCGCGCGAACTCGACCATCTGAAAGTCCGGGTCGAGCTCCGCCCCGA
>CAZCPB010000142.1:0-1377 GCA_964500365.1 uncultured Phycisphaeraceae bacterium | reverse complement strand
CTTGATCAGCAGCACCAGGTCCGCCGGGCAACGAAGCTTGTGCTCCCGCAGCCGGTCGAAGAACTCCCGCAAGAGCGCCCCCATGTTCAGGTTCGCCAACGGCACACTTTGGAAGTGCCCGACGAACACCCGCACGTCGGACCGGAAGGCCCGGTTCTCCAGCATGACCGGCTCGGCGTCCGCCAGCGCGCCCACCACCTTGATCACGCGGTCCGCGTCCCCCGCGACCACGCCCGACACCAGCTCCGCGAGCTGCTCCGTGGTCCGCCCGTCGAGCTGGCCCGTCATCCCGCAGTCGATGAACGCCACCCGCCCCCCCGGCAGCGCGAACAGGTTCCCCGGGTGCGGGTCGGCGTGAAAAAAGCCCAGCTCCAGGCACTGCCGCAGCACCGCCCGCGCCCCGTTGGCGACCACCCGCTTCTTCTGCTCCGGGCTCAGCGACGCGGCAGCCTCGCCCGACAGCGCCACCCCCTTGATCTCCTCCAGCCCCAGCACCCGGCGCGTCGTCGCCTTCCAGTACACCTTCGGGAACGTCACGTCCGGGTCGTCCGCGAACGCCTCGCGCAGCCGGTCCGTCGCGCGCCCCTCCTGCGTCAGGTCCACCTCGCGCGCCAGCTCGCGCGCAAACTCGCTCACGACCTCCGACGGGCTGTACCCCAGCGCCGAGAAGTGCGACTCGGCCCACGCCGCCAGCGCCCGCATGATCTCCATGTCCGTCTGCGTCTGCTCCTCGATCCCCGGGCGCAGGATCTTGAGCACGATGTGCGTCCCGTCCTTCAGCACCGCCCGGTGCACCTGCGCCATCGACGCCGCCGCGACCGCCGCCCGCTCGACCGACCGCAGGATCTCCCCGCGCTCCTCGCCGAACTCCTCGTCGAGCGCCGCGTCGATCACGTCGAAGGGCAGCTGCGGGCAGTCGGCCTGCAGGTTCCGGAACTCGTCCGCCCACTCCGGGGGGATCAGGTCCGGCCGCGTCGAGAGCACCTGCCCCAGCTTGATGAACGTCGAGCCCAGCTCCTCCAGCACCTTCCGCAGCCGCACCGGCCGCTCCAGGTGCTCGAACTCCGGGGCCATACTCCCCGCGCCCACCATCGTCATGCCCCGCTCGATCATCCGGTCGAGCTTCAGCTCGATGATGATGTCCCCGAACCCGTAGCGGATCAGGATCTTCAGGATCTCCGCGTACCGCTTCAGGCTGCGGATCGTCTGGTTGATGGAGAGGAGGTCGGGCATGCGTGGCGAAGCGTGCGCCGACCGGGTCAACGGTCGCGCCGGTGTTATCGTAAGCGAAGCCGCGTATCCTCGCGAACCGAGCGGTGGCAAGGCTCCATGACCGGGCATCCCTTCATCCGAATCGTCGATGGTTCCCGAGCATCG
>CAZCPB010000141.1:0-11064 GCA_964500365.1 uncultured Phycisphaeraceae bacterium | reverse complement strand
GATATCCCCGGGTCCCGTGTAGACTGGCCTGTTCGTGGGTTCTCGCGGGGACGGGCGAGGCGAACTTCGCGGACCACTCGCGCCCCGGCGTCGGGATTCTCAAGTCGACGGACGCGGGGGCGACGTGGAGCGTGCTGGCCGAGGGCGTTTTTTCCGGGCGGTGCATCTCGCGCCTGCTCATCGACCCGTCGAACACGTCGATTGTCTACGCCTCGGTGACGCGCGCGGGGGGCTTCCCGGCCCCTGCCGCGGCGAAGGGGCACCCGCTGGCGAACGGTCCGCGGGGCGTCTTTAAATCGCTCGACGGCGGGGTTACGTGGGCGCAGCTCGCGGGCGGCCTGCCCGCGCTCGACTGCACCGACATGGCGATGGACCCGGTGAACCCGTCGGTGCTGTACGCCGCGATCGGGTTCATCTTCGGCGACGCATCGAACGGCGTGTACAAGAGCACCGACGCGGGCGCATCGTGGGCGAAGCTGGGCGGGGGGCTGCCCGGCGCGCCGGGCCGGATCGCGCTGGCGGTGGCGCCCTCGAACGCCAGCCGCGTGTTCGCGCTGATCGCGCGCCCCGCGGACTCGGCGGGCGGCTCGGCGTCTTCGCTCGGGCTGTACCGGACGGACAACGCGGGCTCGACGTGGTCGCAGGTGTCCGGCTCGGTGAGCCAGTCGTCCTACGGCTGGTACCTGTGCACCGTCGCGGTCTCGCCGACGAACCAGAACATCGTGACCGCGGGCGGGCTGGAGGCGGTGCAGTCGACCAGCGGCGGGCCGTCGATGTCCAACCTCGGCATCCCGCACGTGGACCTGCACGCGATCGTCTACGACGCGGCGGGCCGGCTCGTGATCGCCTCCGACGGCGGCGTCTTCCGTCGCACGGGGAGTTCGTTCACCTACCTGAACGGCGGGCTGGGCACGATCCAGTTCTACGCCGGGCTCTCGACCGACCCCTTCGACGACCACGTCATCATGGGCGGGACGCAGGACAACGGCACGCTGCGGCGCTCCGGGGACACGCTGACGTGGGACCACATCCTGGGCGGCGACGGGGGCTGGACGCAGATCGACCCGTTCGTGCCCAACATCGTCTACGCCGAGTACCAGGGGACGGGGACGCTGCACAAGTCGGTGAACTACGGCGCCGTCTTCTCGTTCGCCGGCTCGGGGATCACGGGGCGGAACTGCTTCCTGCCGCCGTTCCTGATCGACCCGGGCAACACGAGCCGGCTGATCTACGGCACGGAGCGGCTGTGGGAGTCGCTGGACGGTGCCGCGTCGTGGCACCCGCTCTCGCCCGACCTGACGGCGGGGGGCACGGCGGCGATCCGCTCGCTGGCGATCGCGCCGTCGAACCCGGCGTACGTGTACGCCGCGACCAACGACGGGCGGGTGCTGGCCTCGACCGACTACGGCGTGAGCTTTGCCGTCGTGCTGACGGGCAACCCCGGCTGGCCGCGGGTCACGCGCGAGCTGTTCGTGCACCCGACCGACCCGCTGACGGTGTACCTGGCGGGTGCGGCGTACGGCGTGGAGCAGGTGCGGCGGTCGCGCGACGGCGGGCTCTCGTGGGAGGCGCTCGACTCGGGGCTGCCCGACCTGCCGGTGAACGTGATCGCGGTGGACCCGCGGTACCCGACGGCGCGCCTTTACGCGGGGACGGACGCGGGGCTGTACTCGTCGCGCGACGACGGCGCGACGTGGACGCTTCACTCGGTCGAGGGCGCGGGGCGGCTGCCCAACGCGTGCGTGATCGACCTGCTGGTCGAGACGGGGCGGAACCGGCTGATCGCCGCGACGCAGGGGCGGGGGGCGTGGGTCACGCCGATCTACTGCCCGGCGGACATCGACGAGAACGGCTTCGTGAACGGCGACGACTTCGACACGTTCGTCGAGACGTTCCACTTCGGCCTGCCCGAGTCGGACTTCGACGGCAACGGCTTCGTGAACGGGGACGACTTCGACCTGTTCGCGGTGGCGTTCGAGGGCGGGTGCTGAGGAAGAACCTCACTACAGAGGGACAGGCCGGACCGTCGCCGGGCGCGACAGGCTTGCGCCTGGATGGGAACCGGGCCGTCAACGGTCCCCTGGCCCGACCGTGAGCCCCACCTCACAGCGTCGGAGCCGGCCTCCCCGCGATTCAGCGTCCGAACGGCGGCCCGGGCGTGCCTTGCGGGCCCCGGCTTTGTACCATCCCGCCCGCGATGGAGGACTTCCTCCAAACCCTGCTCACCGGGCTGGCCGTCGGGAGCCTGTACGCGCTGATCGCGCTGGGCTACACGATGGTCTACGGCATCCTGAAGTTCATCAACTTCGCCCACAGCGACATCTTCGTGCTGGGGGCGTGGGTCTCGTTCGGCGCGGCATCGGTCGTCGGCCTCGCGCCGGGGACGGAGGCGTCGATCCCCGCGTGGCAGTTCTACGCCCTGGGCGCCGTCGGCCTGGCGGGGCTGGCGGTGATGACGTGGGAGTTTTTCCGTGGGCGGTCCCGCGGCGGGGGCGTGCCGCTGCACGGGCGGGGAGCGCCGATGGTGGGGGTGTGCCTGTGGGGGTTCGCGACGCTGGCCCTGGTGTTCGTGGCCCGCGCGGGGCACCGCGCCGAGTGGCCGGGGCTCGTCATCGGGGGGCTGGTGCTGCTGGTCGCGATGATGGCGTGCGGTGCCACCGGGTTCGCGATCGAGCGCCTGGCGTACAAGCCGCTGCGGCGGGCGCCGCGCCTCAACGTCCTCATCACGGCGATCGGGGTGTCGCTGTTCCTCCAGAACCTCGGTCAACTGAACTGGATGTTCGGGACGCGCCCGCAGCCGATGCCGCCGATCATCGAGGACAGCGTGGTCGCGACGCTGGCGGGCGGGCGCGAGATGCCCGACGGCTCGCGGACGCCCGAGGTCTACCTTCGGATGGTGGACGTGCTGGGGGCGGGCACGGCCGTCGTGCTCATGGTGCTGCTTGATTTCCTGGTCTTCCGCACGCGCCTGGGGCGGGCCATGCGGGCGGTGAGCTTCAACGACCGCAACGCCGCGCTGATGGGGATCCCCGTCGACCGGATCATCAGCTTCACGTTCGTGCTGGGCGCGAGCTTGGCCGCCGCGGCGGGGTTCCTGTACGCGCAGAAATACCCCGGCCTGAACCAGACCGCAGCGGCGACGTGGGTGCTGCTTGGGCTCAAGGCGTTCGTCGCGGCGGTGGTGGGGGGGATCGGCAACATCCGCGGGGCGATGCTCGGGGGCATCCTGATCGGGCTGCTCGAGTTTTTCGGCACGGCGTACATCTCGCCGGCCTTGCGGGACGTGTACGTCTTTTCGGCGCTGATCATCGTGCTGCTGGTGCGGCCGCGGGGGCTGCTGGGCTCGACGGTGGCGGAGAAGGTCTGAGAAGGAGGAGTACGGCGCCCCGGGGCGTGATCCCGGCAGGCCCAGCCAAGTCATGCAGCCGCTCCAGGAGAGATCTCGCGCCCTGCGCCCGGGCACGGCCGGCTCGCTCGCCGTGTCGGTCCTGCCGCTGCTGGCGGTGCTGGGCATCGCCGCGCTGATGCACTTCGTGGTCAACCCGCTGCTGGAGAGCGCCGGGGCGCAGTTCATCGCCAAGGTCGTGCTGGACATCGGGATCGCGATGGTGCTGGCGGTGTCGCTGACGATGGTGAACGGCTTCACCGGGCAGTTCTCGATCGGGCACGCGGCGTTCATGGCGGTGGGGGCGTACACCGCGGCGGCGATTGTCTATTACACGTCGTTCCGGCTGTACGGAAACGCGTACGTGCACGGCGGGCTGGTGAGCTCGATGCTGACGGGTCGCGAGGCGCCGCTGGTCACGGGGGCCGACGGGCTGTTCCTGGGGGCGCTCCTTGCGGGCGGCCTGCTCGCGGCGGTGTGCGGGTACGTGGTGGGCCTGCCGTCGCTGCGCCTCAAGGGCGACTACCTCGCCATCGTGACGCTCGGCTTCGGCGAAATCGTGCGCGTGCTGCTCCAGGCGCAGACGACCGAGGCGCTGGCCGAGGGCGGGTCGGTGAGCCAGGAGCACCTCGACCTGATCCCCCAGTGGAGGGGGACGCTGACGACCGACGACTACATCACCGCCGAGGCGATCGCGCAGGCGCCGGTGTACGTGTGGCCGAAGTACCTGGGCGGGGCGCTGGGGTTCAGCGGGCTGCCCTCGTACAACAACCTCTTCTGGGTTTTCCTGTTCGCCGGGCTGACGATGCTCGTCGCCTACCGCATCAAGCAGTCGAGCTACGGGCGGGCGTTCCTCTCGATCCGCGAGGACGAGATCGCGGCCGAGGCGATGGGGGTGGACACGACCAAGTACAAGGTCCGGGCGTTCGTGATCGCGGCGTTCTTCGCCGGGATCGGCGGCGGGCTGTACGCGCACACGGTCGGCGTGCAGCTCAGCCCGGCGGAGCTGGGGTTCCAGAAGAGCTTCGACATCATCATCATGGTGGTGCTGGGCGGGATGGGGTCGATCTCGGGCGCGGCCCTCGCGGCGGCGATCCTGACCATTCTTCCCGAGCTGCTGCGCCAGCCGCCGAGCCTGTGGCCGTGGGGGTGGGTGGTGATCGCCGGGCTCGTGACCGGGCTGTTCATGGGCGTTCGATCGAAGAGAACGGCGGTGCGGGTGACGGTCGGCGTGATGGGCGCGGGACTGGTGTGGGAGGGCCTGCGCTTTGCCGCGACGAAGATGGGGATCAACCTTTCCGAGTACCGCATGGTGCTCTACGCGCTGGCCCTGATCCTCATGATGATCCTGCGTCCGCAAGGCTTGTTCGGCGTGCACGAGGTGTGGGAGCGGGCGACGTGGTCGTGGCTGCGGAGGAAGCCCGCGTGAGCCTGCTCGTGGCGGAGAACGTGTGCAAGAGCTTCGGCGGCCTCAAGGCCGTGCAGAACTTCCGGCTGTCGTTGCCGAAGGGGTCGCTGCAGGGGCTGATCGGTCCCAACGGCGCGGGGAAGACGACGGTCTTCAACCTGCTCACCGGGGTCTACCGGTGCGACTCGGGGAAGGTAACGCTCGACGGCAAGGCGCTGAACGGGTTGAAGCCCTTCAGGATCGCCGCGGCGGGGATGGCCCGCACGTTCCAGAACATCCGGCTCTTCGGCGAGCTTTCGGTGCTCGACAACGTGAAGATCGCCTGCCACCTGCGCGCCGAGACGGGGCTGCCCGGGACACTCCTGCGCACGGCGTCGCACGCGGGGGAGGAGCGGGCGATCACGGAGCGGTCGCGCGACCTGCTCACGATCTTCAACCTGGCGCGCCGCGAGCGGGACCAGGCCCGGAACCTGCCGTACGGCGACCAGCGGCGGCTCGAGATCGCACGGGCGCTGGCGACGCGCCCCAAAGTGCTGCTCCTCGACGAGCCCGCGGCGGGGATGAACCCGCAGGAGAAGAAAGAACTCCGCGACCTGATCCGGCTGGTCCGTGAGAAGTTCGGCCTGACGGTGCTGCTGATCGAGCACGACATGGGCGTGGTGATGGACATCTGCGAGCGGATCACGGTGCTGGACTACGGACAGATCATCGCGGAGGGAACGCCCGCGGAAGTGCAGAACAACGCGAAAGTCATCGAGGCCTACCTCGGCACGGAGACGCACTGACATGCTGCAGATCCGTGATCTCCACGTCCACTACGGCGCGATCCACGCTCTTCACGGCGTGAGCCTGTCGGTGGAGAAGGGCCAGATCGTCACGCTCATCGGCAGCAACGGGGCGGGCAAGAGCACGACGCTGCGGACGATCTCAGGGCTGCTCAAGCCGACGGCGGGGTCGATCACCTTCGAGGGCGCTGATCTGTCGCTGGTCCCGGCGCACGAGATCGTGCGGCTGGGGATCGCGCAGGCCCCCGAGGGGCGGGGCATCTTCTCAAACCTGACGGTGGACGAGAACCTCGACCTGGGCGCGTACGCCCGGCCGCGCTCCGAGCGCGAGAAGGTGCGGGCCGACCGCGAGCGGGCGCTCGCGCTCTTCCCGCGTCTGCGCGAGCGCCTGAAGCAGAACGCCGGGACGCTGTCGGGCGGCGAGCAGCAGATGCTGGCGATCGCGCGGGCCATGCTCGCCCGGCCGCGCCTGCTCCTGCTCGACGAGCCGTCGCTGGGCCTGGCGCCGCAGGTGGTGCAGACCATCTTCAAGATCATCCGGGAGATCAACGAGGGGGGGACGACGATCCTGCTGGTCGAGCAGAACGCGCACATGGCCTTGAAGGTCGCGCACCGCGCGTACGTGGTGCAGGTCGGCAAGATCGTGATGGAAGGGCCCGCGGCAGAGCTTGCCGCGAACGACGAGGTGAGGAAGGCGTACCTGGGGGTGGGGTAGAACGCGCGGGACGCCGCGGATACTCGAGCGAACGTTCGGAGCGACGGCGGCCATTCGGGGGCAGAGGGGGCTAGACGTGTCGGATTCCGGCGAGCCCACCCCCCCTGCCCCCCTCCCTCTGGGAGGGGGGAGGGTCGCGGTTTTTTCGCGGCGGGTTTTTCCGGTCGTGCTGTGGCTGGTCGCGACGATGTTTCTCGGCGGCGACCTGGGACGCTGGAACGACGACTACGAGTTCAACCAGCGCGTGCCCGAGACCGGGCGCTTCGAGCGGCTGACCGAGCCGATGGAGGGGCAGTTCTGGCGGCCCCTCTTCTTTGCAATCAATCCAGCGCTGCTCACCATCTTCCATGAGCGGGAGTGGGTCGTGCACACGATCCAGGCGGTGGCACACGGGCTCACGGCGCTGGCGCTCGTTCACATGCTCGGAGTGCTCGGTGTCTCGCGCGGGGCGCGTGGGGCGGTCGCGATTCTGTTCCTTGCGTGCCCGATCGCGTTCCAGGCGATCTTCTGGGCGTCTTCGCTGCCCACGATCCTCAGTGCCGCGGCGTTCATCGGGGCGATCGTCCTGTACGCCCGGTGGGTCGGGCGTGCGGCGGGCGGGGGGTGGCACGCGGCGGGGTTCGTCGCGATGTGCGTCGCGATCCCGCTCCTGAACGAGCAGCCGGCGCCGGCGCTCGCGGCACTCCCCTTGCTCTGGCTGCGGGAACGCGCGGCGGGCGGGCGCTGCTCGCTTTGGCGTGCCGCGCTGCCTCTCGCACTCGGGGCCGGGGCATGCGGGGCGTATCTCGCGGCGTACCTCTCGAGCGTGCCGGCCGGGCACCCGGCGACGGAGGTCACCCTGATCAGGGCCGGCGACTGGAGCGCGCGGCTCGAGCGATTCATCGACCACATGGGCGCTTGCCTCGCGCTCGGCGGCGGGTGGGGTGCGCTGTTCCGTGCGGGGGTGCTTGAACTGCGGACGGCGGGCCTGTGGGGTCTGGCGTGCGGTGCGGGCCTGATCCTGAGCGCGCTGGCGTGGGTGACGGCGCCGGCAGAGGCGGCGCCGCGCCGAACCGGCAGCGCCGACGGTGCCTGGCTCGTGCTCTTCGGAGTCGCGTCGTTGGCGCTGGCGTGGACGCCGATCGTCGCGATCGTGTCGTATGAGCCGGCCTCGCGCCTGTTCTACGTGCCGCTGATCGGCGCCGCGGTTGCGCTGGGCGCGGCAATCGATCTCGCGGCCAGGCGAGGCCGGTCGGCGGGGGCGCGCCTCGTGGTTCGTGGGGCGGTCGCGGTCGCGGCGGTCGCGGGCGCGATCGTGCTGGTCGGGGCGCAGGCCGGTTTCTGCGATCAGCACCGGGCCGATGCTTCATACGCGGGGCAGCTGCGGGAACTCGTGCCGCGCCCGCGAAACGGGGCGTTTTTTGTCCCCGTCCGGATCGATGACCCGGCCTGCCGCGTGGCCCCGACGTGGCTGGACCTGAACTTCCACACGATCCTGCTCTCGCCGATCAACGCGCGGATGTGGATCAAGCACGCGCTGGGCCGGTCGGATGTGTACTGCGGTCCCTACTCGCCGGACCACGGCGCGTACCCGGCGGCCGACCCGCGCGGTCTGGGGTACGTCTTTCGATACGTCGATCGTTCGATTGTCGAAGACCCGCCCGGCACGTGGCGGGTGCCGTGGGCGCGGGTGGTTCCGTTCGAGATCGACCGGCTCGGCAGCGTGCGGATCGTGCCGCGGATCGTTCTGGAGCGGGCGGACAACGCCGACGCGGTCTTCACGGTGCCCGAAGCGGACGCGGGTTGGGGGCGGACGTGCGCGTTCTATGACCGCGGTGCCGACGGCGCGGTGCGGCCGCTCGCGGCATGGACGTGGGACACCGGGGGCACGGTCGAGTTCGAGCGCGCGGCGGCGTGGACCGCGGTGCACACCGCGGCGCGGTACATCGTCTCGTCGGGGCGGGGCGGGGCGCGGACGCCCCTGCCGGCAACGCCCGCGGTTTCGACCCTCTACTTCCGCGTGACCCTGCCCGAGGCTCAAGTGCTGCCCGGGCCGGGCGAGCCGGTCGTCGCGGCACGGGTCGTGTGGGCGTGCGACGGGCGCGGGGCGAGGGAACTGGCGAGCGTTGAACTGTCAAGCGACTCGGTCGCGTCGGACCAGCGCTGGACCCCGGTGACGCTCGTGGTGCCGCCGCACCCCGACGAGGACCTCGAACTGCGGGTCTCGATCGAGCCGGTCGGCGGGATGGAGGTCGCCGCGCCGCTGGTGACGAGCGGGCTGTGGTCGGCGCGCCTGCCGTAGAGGGCGGGGGCGACGGATTCGAGGGCGCGACGGATCGTGGGATTGCCGTCGGCGCGAAAGGGTCTTTGACATCCGCCCGGGCAACGGGGACACTCCCTGCTCCGGCCGAGCCCGGGAGAGTGCGAGGAGTGCCGCCGCGCGATGTCCGCCGACGCCGTGATCCCCGATATCGAGCTCGGCGGCGTGCTGCCCGAGGGGCTGGCGTGCGTTCCGTTCCCGGCGTTCAACGCGCCCCCGGACGTGGATGCGCCGGTCACGCCGCTCTCCCTGTGCCTGGTGATCCGGACCGCGGGCCCGGCCCTGGTCAAGGTGAGGCAGCGTCTGGCGGCGCGGGCGTTCCTGGCGTGCGTGGCCGACGCGGCGGGGCGAGTGCACCAATGGGCCGAGGTGTGGGTGCAGGACGTGGACGGCCTGAGCGAGGCACTGCCGACGTACGTCGCGGCGCTGAACAACGCGCGGCTGGACGAGCGGTGGGCGGCGCGGTGCGCCCTGGCTGAGCGGGCCGCGTCCCACTGCCGCGCGGGCGGGCTCGCGGGCCTGGTGCGGGTTGGCTGGGAGGGCGAGCACCCGACTCCGTTGCTCCTGGACGTGAAGCGCCGCACGATCGTGCGGCCGGTCGAGCGGGGCACGGGCGGGCTGTGGGTGCTGTGCACGGACGATGCGCTGCTGGCGCGCAAGGGTCTGGCGGCGTACTCGACCTCGCTGCACCGCTACCTCTACGTGCGCGAACTGGGCGAGGACACGGTCTTCGTGCCGGTGACGCGCGGCGCGCCGACGAGCGACCGGACGCTGACGCCGGAGGAGACGCTGGGCGCGGGGCCCGAGGGCTCGCCGGACACGGCGTGGCTGAACTACGGCGGCGGGCTGATGCTCGTCTGCCCGCACCCGGACCGCGCGTACGAGGAGTTCGCCGACGCGCTGGGCGCGATCGAGGCGCCGAAAGAGCCCGACGCGGGCAAGGCGCGGAAGGGGCCCGCGTCCAAGCCGTCGCTGGCGGGCTCGACGCTGAACCTGGGGCGCGGCGGTCGATCGGCGCGCCTCATCGAAACGCTTCACCTGAAGCTCCGGCTGCTCAGCGATGTCTTCGGCGCGGTGCGGTCGGCGGTCGGTGAGACGCAGACCCCGATGCTCAACCTTGGACCGGAGAGTTTCGGGGTCGTGATGGGGGCCGAGGCGTGGGGGATGCCCGCGGCGTGGGGCGCACGGGTGGTGCTGCGCGACGCGGGGGACGCGGCAGTGCTTCGCGTGCCCGGCTCGGACGTCACGTCGTTCGTCGGTCCGGGGACGATCGGTTCGTCGGTGTACAGCCCGGGGTTTGTCGGAAGATCGGTTTCAGGGTTCGGAGTGCTGCAGATCCGGCAGGCCAAGACCGACAACGGGCTGACGGTCGTGGACGGGACGGTGCGATCGAGCGACCGGGTCCGCATCGCGGCCAGCGACCTGGTGTGGCTGGGGATCCCGACTGAGTCGGCGGGCCTCGTGAACCTGTACGGAAGCGCCGAGACCAAGGCGGCGGGGGCGACGACCGAGATCCGTGTGCGGACCGTGCCCCAGAAGCTCGACGAGGCTCAGGCGCAGGCCCTGGCGAAGGCCGAGGGGCGGTCGATCCCCGACGTGGACTTCCAGTCGATGCCCGTCCTGAGCACGCCGTGCGATCTGTACGCGCTGGGCGTGCTGGCGGTGCGGACGCTTCTGGTGGACGGGCGGAACACGCTCGCGGTCGCGCTGGACGAGGTGCAGAGCCTGTGCGCCGAGCTCGCGGCGTCCCACGACCCGGGCGTGGGGATGGGGCTGCGGGTGCGGGGCATCGTGGAGGGGTCGGGTAAGGAGGGCGCGGAGCGGCGCTGGCTGGACGTCCTGGGGCCGCAGCACCTGACCGGCGAAACTTGGGAGGCGCTCGACGCCCTGGCGACGGTGACGCCGGAGGTGTGGTTCGACGCGCTGGCGGTGATCGCGCGGTGCTTCCCGGCTCTCGGGCCCGACAGTGTCTGCCGTGACGCGGGGGACGCCCCGGCGGGGGCGATCCACCGGGTGTTTGACAAGCCGCTGGAAGAGATCCGCGACCTCCTGGTGCGGACGCGGGGCCTGATCATCGGTGACCCGCAGGCGACGCGCGAGATCCGGGAGGCGATCGGTAAGTTTCTTCCCGGTGGCGCCGCCTCGCGGCGGTAGGGCCGCCCGGTTACCATGAGCGATCGTGCCGCGGCAGGGGTGCCGTGGGGAGGTTTGCCCGCCGCCGTCGGGGCCCGGGCGTGGCTGATCGCGCGGCGGGCCGGGTTTCGCGCCCGGTCGCCGTCAGAGGAAGGAAAGGTTAAGGACATGAGCAACCGGATCATCGCGCTGGCGTCCCTGCTGGCGGTCGCACTGGCTTCGATGGGTCTCGGGGGGTGTTCGGCGAGCCCGAAGAAGTTCGACGTCGAGGTGACGGTGGACGAGGACCTGAGGGCGTTCACGGTGCCCGTGGACATCGTGGGCGTGAACACGGATGTC
>CAZCPB010000140.1:0-11070 GCA_964500365.1 uncultured Phycisphaeraceae bacterium | reverse complement strand
GGGATCGTCGTTGTTAACGCCGGTGGGCGTGGCGATGCCGGTCGAACCGGTCCCGATGTTGCGGAACGCCGTCGCGACGAGGCTGCCCGAGATGAGGCCGGCCTTCTGCACGACCCAGCCGGTCGCGCCGGTGTAGGGGCTGAACATGTTGCAGCCGATGTAGAGGGCGTTGGCGTCGATGCCGCACTTGGGGTGGTCGGCGAACTGGCCGGTGTTGCCCGTCGGGGCGACAAGGTCCTGCTGGAACTGGAAGAACGTGAAGCTCGACGTGCCCGTGATCGTGCCCGTGCCGCTGACGGCGATCACGATGCGGTTGGGCGTGCTGGTCCCGATGGCGACGAGGAAGAAACGGTCGGTGAGCCGGTCGTACATGCACTGCGGGTCGACGATGGTCTGCCCGCCGCGCACGGAGTTGAAGAAGTTGTCGGCGGTGGTGTTCAGGCTGCCCAGGACGCCGGCCTTGCTGAAGACCTTCACGCGCCCGTTCTCGTGGATCATGACCTGCGTGTCGCCCACGGCGCCGCAGGTGTCCGGCGGCACGTAGCCCGACTCCGAGCTCTGGCAGCCCAGAAAACTCGTGCTCACGGTCTGCGGCAGGAACGGCAGGCCGCCGCCCGGGCGCTGCTCGTGGTCGCGCACGGGGCTGACACCCGGCAGCGTCGGCCAGAAGGCGACGGCGGGCGAGTCGGGGTTCTGCGGCAGGCCGGTGCGGTCGATGTGGAACTCGTGGACCATGCGCACGCCGTCCTCGGGCTGCCACGGCCGGATGAGCGCGTCGCGCTCCATGATCTCGGCGACCGTCTCGGTGATGCCGGGGTTGCCGACCCACGGGGTGAAGGGGCCCATCTCCTGGGCGCGGGCCGCAAGGGGCGGCACGCAGGCCGCGGCCAGCGCGCACGCCGCGCCGCGAACGATCGAGTGTCTCAGCAGATTCATCGCGCGATTCCTCCGGAACGCGCACCGCCTCAGGCGGTGCGCGCCAACCCTGTGGACCCTCTAAAGAAAACTGGCGAGCGAGTATCGGCGCCGACGCGCGCCTCGGATGAAGGTATCGAAACACCCCTCACGGAACAAGTAAAATCGCCGGGTTGTGTTCGGTCCTCGATAACACGCGTTCCGTTCAGCACCCGGAACCGAACGCCGCGGCGAAGAGGTCGAAATCGTCCCCGTTGACGAAGGAATTCTCATCGATATCGGCGCCCGGGTCGCCGGCCTCGAAGAGCCCGGCGAACGAGTCGAAATCGTCGCCGTTGACGTACGAGTTCCCGTCGAAGTCGGCGAGGCAGCGGGGGACGATCGCGTGCACGACGCCGGCGTAGTACTCGGCGAAGTACATCTCGCCGGCCGCGTCGGTCCCGAAGGTCGAGACCCAAGCCGCGGGCCCGCCGTTGCCGAGGGCCAGGTCCGCCGTGTGCTCCTGCAGGTCGGTCGCGACGCCCCCGATCATTCTGAGCGACCAGACCTGCGATGTGCAGTGGTCGCCGAAGAAGTAACGCCCGGCGAACTCGGGGATCGCGCTGCCGCGGTACACGACGCCCCCCGTGATCGAGTCGCACGGGTTGTTCAGGTGCGCGTACTCGTACACGGGCGGCGTCAGCCCCGACCCGTTGCACGCGCACCCCGAGAGTCCCGTGCACGCGGTGCCCTCGGTGCAGCGCCAGCCATAATTGCGAAGGCCAGCCGAGCCCGCGGCCTCGAAGTTCAGTTCTTCGCGCAGGTCCTGGCCGACGTCGGCGATGTAGAAGTCGCCGTTGGCGGGGTCGAACGAGCACCGCCACGGGTTGCGCAGCCCGAACGCCCAGATCTCGTCGTCGCCCTCGATCCCCACGAGCGGGTTGTCCGCCGGGACCGCGTAGTTCAGGTCGGGGTTGGCGGGGAAGTCGTCGCCGGACGGATCGATGCGGAGGATCTTGCCGCGAAGATCGTTCGTGAGCGTCTGCGCGGCGTTCTCCGGGTCGGGATTAACGCCGTCGCCGCTGTCGCCGCTGGAGATGTAGAGCATCCCGTCGCCGGGCCGAAAGCCGAGCCAGCCGCCGTTGTGGCCGGAGAACGAGCGGTCGTACTGGATGACCTTGCGGGCGCTCGCGGGGTCGGCGACGAACGGGTCGGCCGTGACCGTGAACCGCGTCACCACCGTGTCGGAGGTCGGGCTGTCGGTGTAGAGCACGTAGAAATGTCCGCTCGTCGCAAAATCGGGCGCGAAGGTGATACCCAGCGCGCCGCCGTAAGGGTCGCAGCACACCAGCGACGTCATGTCCAGGAACGGCGCGGCCCGGGTCTCCGCCGTGACGGTGTTCAGGACGCGCAGCATCCCGGCCTGCTCGAGCACGATGAGGTGCCCGGGCTGGCCCGGCAACGCCGCGATGTCGAGCGGAGCCGTGAACCCCGCGCCCACGACACGCGTGGTCGCGGGGGCCGGGGGCGCGCCGAACGCGGGAAGCAACGCCGCGGCGCCCGCAAACGCCGCGCACGCCCGCGCCGGCTTCGCGAGGGGCGCGACCACCCACCGCCTCGCCGAAGGGATCCGCCCCGTCGGGACCATCGCCGGCCTCAACACCCGCCCGCGAACGCGATCGCGAACGCGTCGAAGTCCTCGCCGTTCACGAACCCGTTGCCGTCGAAGTCGGCGCTGCCGGCCCCGGCCTCGAACGCGGCAACGTACTCGTCGAAGTCCTCGCCGGTGACGAACGAGTCCCCGTTGATGTCCGACGGGCAGGCGTTGACCGCGGACATCCCGAAGGCCGTGCCGAAGCGCCCGCCCGTTGAACCGACGACCGTCGCGGCGCCCGTGAGGCGATTGACCCGGAGGAGTTGCTCGGTCGCGGCGTCGATGGTGTAGAACGCGTCCTCGCTCTGAACGTAGGCCAGGCCGTTGCAGTCGGTGGCGCCGGCCCCGAGCGCGCCGACCAGCGACTGCGCGCCGGTCGCGGTGTTGATCGTGATGAACTTCGAGCCGCCCGCGTCGTTGATGCCGTAGAGCCCGCCGTGCTTGGTGTCCCACTCGAGCGCGCCGACGGTGCCGCCGCCGGGGCTCCCGACGGCGGTCGCGGCGAGGGTCGTCTTGTTCACCGTGTAGAGCTGGCCGTTGGACTGCGCGAGGGTGTAGAGCACGTCGCCGACGGGGTCGTACGCCAGGCCGTTGAGATTGACCGAAACGCCGGTGATCGTCCCGAGCAGGACGAACGCCCCGCTCCCGGGGTCGGCGGTGTACAGCTTGCGGTCCAGGTCGACGACGTAGAACTTCCCGATGTTGCGGTTGTACGCCATGCTCTGGGCGCTGGCGGGCTGGAGCGAGACCTTACCGAAGCCGCCGTTGGCGGTGTTGGCCGTGCCGAAGTTGTTGGCCTGGTCGCCCGCGACGAAGACCGGCCCGCTGACGGGCGCTGCGCCGCTGGCGCAGATGCCCAGCGGGTTGTTGAGGGCGTTCGACAGGCCCGAGTTCTGGCGGGCCGTGCCGTTGTTGTACCCGCCGCCCGAGCCGCACCCGGCGTGCGTGTGGATGCCGATCGCGCGCTGGTTGTTCTCGTTGAAGACCGGCGAGCCGCTGTTGCCGCCGGTCGTGTCGACCGTGTACCGCACGTTGGTGATGGAAAGGCCCGCGTACGGCCCCGTGTGGGTCTTTCCCGTCTGGTTCCAGGAGCCCGGCACCGGGGACGACGTCGTGCCGTAGCCGGTGATGCGGATCGTCGGCGTGCCCGACGACGGCGCGTTGGCGAGCTGGTACCGCACGCCATAGACCTGGAACGGCATGAGCCCGGTGTTGCTGTTGGCGAAGACGCCGAAGTACCCCCAGTCGTTGCCCACGCCGCCGTTGACGCCCTGCACGCTCGAGCCGTCCACGGCGTACTGGTCCTCGGGCGGGGGGTTCACGAGGCTCCCGTTGCCGTTCGAGAGCGGCACGTTGAACATCATCACGTGCGACCCGGTCGTGCCGCAGTGGCCCGCCGTCAGGAACTGCGTGTTCAGGTCGTCGATCAGCCAGCTCGTGCACCCGATCGAGTGGCGTGCCGTGCGGTTGTCGTTCAGCAGCGTCCGGTCGTCGGTCGAGCCGCAGATGGATCGCGGCGTGACCGGCGGGTCGCCGACCGTGACCGTGCTCATCGCCACGCGGCAGGGGCCCGTCCCCGGGAACGCCACGACTTCGAGCAGAACGTGCTCGCCGTTCAGGTACGCCGAAGTGTTCATCCATTGCGCGGCGTGCTCGGCGTTCAAACGCTGCGACCCGCCGTCGGCGATCGAAGTGATCCGCAGGTACGCCCCGTCCGCCGCGGGATCGCCCGAGAGCTCGACCACGTCGAACTTCAGCCGCAGCCACACGGCGTCGGGGACGCTCACAACCCGGCTGAAGACGACCATCGGCCCGTCCACCGAGCCGTCGTGCGCGACGGGGCCGGAGTCGAGCGCGAAGCCGGTCTCGTGGCTCGGCCAGGTCGCCGGGACAGGTTGGTCGCCCGGGACCGAGCCGCCGCCGAGCTTCGGCAACGTCTGGGCCGCGGCGACACCCGCGAGGCCCGCCGAAGAAACAAGGGCCATGGCCCACAGTGCGCGCGATGACTTCATGAATCGAGTTCCGATGGGGGTGCGGATTCCAGACATCCGCCACGAGAAGGCAAGTCTATCGAAGCCGCAGGAGGCGGCCTAAGGCTTTCTGAATACTCCGGCACGAACAATTTACGATCCGCCGCCATCCGTCGAGCCGCCTGGCGTGCTCTCGGACGTTGCAGGCGCGCCGTGGGTTACCGTCGAGGGATGCGGCAGTGGCGTGAGGCCGACGACACCTCGAAGAGAGTTCTGGGCCTGAAGCTGCAGAGAAAGGGCCGACGACGGGTACGACCGCGTGCTTCCGTCCGCCGTGCCGACCGTGAACGTCGCTGAGTCTGCGTCGTTGGCCTCGGGGTCGAGCCAGATGATGAACACCCAGAGCCCCGGGTCCGGGCTCGGAAGCGAATCCATGCCGTGGTACGTGAACACGACGTCGCCGATGCGATGGGCGGCCACTCGCGCAGGCAGACTCGACTCGACCGCCGCGGCCACTCGGTCTCGATCGTCGCCCGACAACGCCGAGAACTCGTTGAAAGACATGTCGCCGATGCGAACCGATGATCCCGTGCTTGCACTGTCCGGCGCGATAAGTTCGGAAACACCGAGCTCCTGAATGGCGACGAACTGGGCCGCGTGCGTCGGCCTGCCGCCACGTTCCCCAAATCCGTAATCCCGCAGCACGTACGCGATCTGCTCGGCGCCCGGCGAGGCCATGGGCCACGAGGCCGCGCCCGGCGCGGGCGGACGGGACGTCGCGGAGGCCTGAAACGCGCCCAAGAACGCCACCGCGATGAACAGCGCCCCCGTGCTCAGCGCGAGCACCGGGAGCACGAACGCCGCGAGCCCCGCCTTCCACCCCTTGACCCCGTAGCCCACGCTGATCATCGCCGCGCCCGCGATCGCCCACCAGATATTGCTGATCCAGCACAGGTAGATTCCCAGGCACGGGATCGCGACGATGAGGCACGGCCCGCACGTGTAGCAAAGGAACTCGTACGTGCGGCCGAGACGCGCGTGCGACACGCCCAGCATCCGCAGTGCCGCGTGCACCGTCAGGCCCCACACGACCAGCCACGCCAGTTGCACCGCGGCGACGATCAAGACCGCCATGCCGAAGCCCGACGCGAGCCGGCCGGTCGACATCCCACCCGCGAAGATGAACATCGCCATGAAGGGCGCCACCGCGCCGAGCGTGCACACCAGGAGCGTGAGCACGGCGAACCACCACGCCTGACCGGCGGGACTCTCGCGCGGCAGGGCTCTGGCGAGCTTCGCGGGCGTGCCCATGCCGCTGAAGACGGTCTTGAACCACCCGCGCAGGAACCCGACCTTCGCCCGGGCCAGCCAGGGCACGGGGTCGCGGAGGCGGGTGTGCTCGTCCTCGACGCCCTCCGAGGGCAGCAGGACCATCTCGTCCATCGCGAGGTGCCGCCCGCAGGAGACGCAATCGAACTCGCGCGGCTCGAGGTGGCCCTTCTCGTCGGTGCCGTAGTAGCTCTGCCCGCAGTGCGGGCACTTGTACTGCACGTACCCGACCTTGAACTCGTACTCGCTGGGCGCGAACGGCGCGCCGCACTCCGGGCACTGGCGGGCCGTGAGGTTCCACAGCGGGTATTCGCAGGCGCGGCAGCGCATCAGAAGGGAAGCCTACCAGCGCGGGCGAACCCGGCGCCCGAACGTTACGCGTCGCCGATCAGCCGCCTGATCGACTTCTCGACGCTCGCGACGACCAGCGCGCCGAAGCGCTCGGTCGTGCCCTCGTTGGCATCCTCGAGGGCCGCGAGGTACTCGGCGCGGTCCCCCACCTCGATGATCGCGTGCGGCCAGCCGCGCCGCAACAGGTGGTAGTTCATCATCAGCCGTGCCGTCCGACCGTTGCCGTCGTTGAACGGGTGCACGGCGACGATGTTGTAATGCAGCTCCGCGGCCTGCAGGACCGGGTGAACGCCGGCGCGTTTTTCGAGCACGAGCAGCGCGGGGATCAGTTCGCCGAACCGGTGCGCGCCCGGCGGAATGTACCGGGTTCCCTTGATGAGCACGCGATCGGTCCTGAACGAGCCCGCGTTCCGCGCATCGATATCGGCGAGCACCTGTGCGTGAACGTCGAGCACGTCGCGCTCGGTGATCGGCGCGTGGAACTCGCGCGTTTCGGACCACGACTCGATCATCCGGAGTGCCCGGTCGTGGTTCCGCGCCTCGTACACCTCGCGCAACGTCTTGCCGCTGGTCGGCGCGTGCCCCTCGATGACCAGCGCTGTCTCGCGCAGAGAGAGTGTGCTCCCCTCGATCGCGTTCGAGTGGTACGTCAGCTCCACCCGTGCGGCCTCGACGGTGTTGGGCAGGATGTGCCCGGCGTCCCGCATCTCGCGGTATCTGGCGTGGAGCGCGTCCAGGCGATCGAGGACTTCGGGCTGATCGCGCCCCGCCGAACTGGGCGGGAGAAAGCCGGTCCGAAGCGGCTCTGGAGGCGGTCGGATCACGCCCGGTATCGTTGCCTCGCCGCGGGCGCCGAGAGACTCGCGTCGCTATGCCTTGTTACCACCGCCACGCGCCCCCTTTCCCCAGTTCCTTACCTCCGCCCTCACCCCCGGCACGGCGAACCAGATCAGGAAGAAGACCGGCGCCGCCCACTCCCAGAGCAGCATCATGATCGCCGTCGCCGTCGCCATGCCGGCGAAGAAGCCCGGCGGGGGCGCCCCGGCTCCGGCCGTCGTCATCCCCCCCATCATCTTGCGCTGCGCGTCGAACGTCACGTACGTGACGACCAGTCCGATCGCCATCTTCAGCCCCGACCACACCATGACGAGCCGCGCCCCCGCAAGTCGGCGCTGGATGATGAACGCCCCGCCCACGATCAGGACGACCGCCGCGACCGCCTTCGCGAGCCCGAGCACCGCGTTCCACCGCATCATGTCGCGGAACGACCTCGCCGCGGCCTCATCGCCCGCCATCTGCGGCGGCGCGAGCGTGTCCGTCCATGCCAGCGTCGCCAGACCCCAGAGTCCTACCACCGCGCTGAGCACGCCGATCGCCAGGGCGATGATCCCGATCGTCATCGGCCACGTGGCCCGGCGCGGGCGATGCTCGGGCCTGACGGTCGGCGGTGCTGCGGGACGCTGGGGATCCGCGCCCGCCCCGTCGCCCGGAGCGTGGTCCGGCGCGTCCATAGCTTACTTCGCGTCCGGCTCGGCCTTCCACCCGTATGTCACGTAGCTGTGGTCGAACGTCCCGTCGTCGTACAGGTCGATCAGGGCGTACCCCTCGCCGCACTCCTGGTGCTTGCCCTTCCACCAGTTCGCCGAGACCGCACCGTTGCACAGGTACGTCGTGCCCTGGAAGTCGCAGCGGTCGATCAGGTGAATGTGCCCCGAGACGCACAGCTTGACGTTCCCGTGCTTGAGGAACAGCGCGGCAAGCTCGCGGGCGTCCTCGTGCATCCACGAGCCGGGCACCTGCCACTTGCCGTCCTTGAACTGTTTGCTGAAGAAGTACACGCACGCCGCGACGATCGGGATGTGCGAAATCACGAACACCGGCGTGCCCGGCCTGGTCGCCGCCAGGTCGCCCTTCAGCCACTCCATCTGCTCGTCGTCGAGCCGGGCGGTGTACCCGTCGCCGGAGGGGAAGACGCTGTCGAGGACGATGAAGTGCCAGCCGGCGCGGTCGAACGAGCGGTAGCGCTTCGAGATCTTCAGCATCTCCTCGGCCATCTTTTTGCCCCACAGGGGCTCGTCGCCGGTCGTCCTGCTCTTGGTCTTGTTCCAGCCGAAGACATCGTGGTTGCCGAGGCACGACTCGACCGGGATCGCGTTCTCGCTCTTCATGACCGCGTGCCACAGGTCCCACTGCGTCATGGTCCGGTCGTAGGTCGCGTCCATGCAGTCCATGATGGTGTCGCCGCCGGTCAGGATCAGGTCGGGCCTGTCCTTCTGCGACTGGACGTGATGGAGGCACGCCGCGAGCCCCTCGCCGGCGCGCTTCTCGGGCTGGACGTGGATGTCGGTCATGTGCGCCAGCCGGATCGAGCGCGTGCGTCCCGCGCGGGGGGCTCGCGGGGCGCTGGGCGCGCCGAGCGCCCGGCCGGGGAGCATCAGCCCCGCGGCGGCCCCCAGAGAGGCAAGTCCGGAGGCGGCGAGCATGTCGCGGCGGGAAATGGTCTGCTTCATGCCCGCAGCATACCGCGCACGGAGAGGCCGCAAGCACCATTCCGTGCCCCTTTGCGCGAAGAGGATGCAAAGCCCGGCCGAACGCTACGACGCGGTTGCTCGGCCGCGTCTCACGCGGGCGAGGCAATCCTTCTGCCGGAGGCCGTCCGCGCCGGTGGCGCCTCCGCGTGCGGTCCGGCCTTCGGCGCGCTCGCCCACAACAGCCTCAAACTGTTGAACACCACCAGCAGCGTCCCCCCCTCGTGCGCCAGGACGCCCAGGGACAACGGCACCGGCCGCCCCAGGCGCGAGCCCACCAGCGTCGCCGCGCCCATCACCACGATCACCGAGATCGCAAAGACCAGGTTCGCCTTCACGATCGCCCGCGCCCGGCGCGCCAGCCGGATCGCCCACGGCACCACCGCCAGGTCGTCCGACAGCAGCACGATGTCCGCCGACTCGAGCGCCGCCTCCGATCCGATCGAGCCGATCGCCACCGACGCGTCCGCCGCGGCGAGCGCCGGGGCATCGTTCACGCCGTCGCCGATCACCGTCACGCCGGTGCCACGACTCTGGAGGTTCCTCCTCCAAAGTCGTGCCGAGTCACCCGGAGCGTTCGCACTCCCGGCTCCGTCCGCGGCACGCATCGACCGCACAATCCTGACCTTGTCCTCTGGCAGGAGTTCCGCGTCGAACGCGTCGAGCCCGAGGCTCCCGGCGACCCGCTCGGCCGTGAGCCGGTTGTCGCCCGTCAGCATCCGCACCGGCCTGATGTCGAGCGCGTGCAGCTCGTCCACCAGCGTCCGCGCTCCCGGCCTCACGGCGTCGGCCATGATGATCACCGCCGCCTCGCCCCCGCCGGCCTTCTCCGGGCAGGCGTGCACCACGACCACGCCCAGGTGCCCGCGCTCCTGGATCTTCTCGAGCACCTCGCGCACGCGGCTTCGAAAACACACCGGGATCAGCTCCTCCGTGAACCGGTACGAGCCCAGCCGCACGGGGCAGCCGTGGTACTTCGCCGCGACGCCGCGCCCCGCGACGTGGTCGTAATCGGTCACCTCGACGGGCTCGACGGCGCGCTGGGCAGCGATCTCGCGGATCGCGCTCGCGATCGGGTGCGACGAGTAGGCCTCGATCCCCGCCGCGATCGACAGCAGCTCCGCCCCGTCCGACCACGCCACCGGGTGCACCTCGTACACCCGCGGCCGGCCGAACGTGAGGGTCCCGGTCTTGTCGAAGCACACGGCGCCGGTGCTGGCCAGGCGCTCGATCGCCTGCCCGCCCTTGAAGAGCACGCCCGCCCGGGCGCCCCGCGCGATCGCCGCGAGCGTCGCCGTCGGCGTCGCGATGATCAACGCGCACGGCGAGGCCACGATCAGGAGCGTGATCGCCGTGTACAGAGCGCCGGGCTCTCCTTCACCGCCCGTGAGCGGCACCTCGAACCACAGCCACCACACGATCGCCACGATCACGCTCACCACCATCACGCCGATCGCGTACGGCTGGCTCAGGCGGTCGATCACCCGCTGCACCGGCTCGCGCTGCTCGCGCGCCTGCGTCACCAGGTTCAGGATCCGCGCCAGGCTGCTCTCCCCCACCGGACGCATCACCTCCGCCTCGATCGGATCGTCGGTGTTGATCGTCCCGGCGTAGAGCTCGTCGCCCGCCTCGACCTCGCGCGGCATGCTCTCGCCGGTGATCGCCGACTGGTCCATCGACGAGCGGCCCGACACCACCCGCGCATCGGTCGGCACTCGGTCCCCGGGCCTGATCCTCACCCGCTCCCCCACCGCCAGCGTCTCGGGCGCCGCGGCAACCCACTCGCCGTCGCGCTGCACGATCGCCTCGGCGGGCATCAGCCGGTGCAGCGCCTCGACCTCGCGCTTCGTCCGCGCCATCGCCCGATCCTCGAGCGCGCCCGAAAGCACGAACAGGAACAGGAGCAGCGCCCCCTCGTACGGAGGGCGGCTGATCCACGCCGCGACCCCGGCGCCGACGACCATCAGCACGTCGATGTCGAACCGCCACTCCCGCAGCGACTCGAGCGCGGCCCGCCCGCCGTAGAACATCCCGATCGCCAGGCTCGCCCACACCAGCCACGCGCCCGACTCGACGTGAAACACGCCGTGCGCGAGGTAGCCCAGGAGCAGCAGGATCCCCGCCACGATCGCGCTCACCAGCTCGGCCTTGTCCGAAAAGATTCCCCGCGCCGCCGTCGCCCCGCTCCACGTGAACGGCGTTCGCGAGGCCTCGGACCCGGGAAGTCGTTCCATGGGGGAAGCCTACGCCGGCATGGTCGAAAAGCCCTTGGTTCGCTGCCGCGGCGTGCACACCCGGGCCAGAGCCAACAATCGCGCGATGCCCGAACTCCCCGAGGTCGAGC
>CAZCPB010000139.1:4149-11199 GCA_964500365.1 uncultured Phycisphaeraceae bacterium | reverse complement strand
GCTTCTCTGTGCCTCTGTGTCTCGGTGGTGCGCCCTGTCTTCTCTGTGCCGCTCTGTGATCTCTTTGGTGAATCTTCCGATTCACGCCCCCAGCGGCTTGCCGTCGCCCATCATCTTCACGAACGCGTCGAACAGGTACCCCGCATCGTGCGGCCCCGGCGAGGCCTCGGGGTGGTACTGCACCGCGAACACGGGCCGATCGGTCATCCGGAAGCCCGCCAGCGTCCCGTCGTTCAGGTTCACATGCGTCGGCTCCGCACCCGCGTTCTTCAGCGACTCGGGGTCCACCGCGAAGCCGTGGTTCTGGCTCGTGATCTCGATCTTCTTCGTCAGGTGGTTGATCACCGGCTGGTTGATCCCGCGGTGCCCGAACTTGAGCTTGAACGTCGTGCCGCCCGCGGCAAGGCAGAGCAGCTGGTGCCCGAGGCAGATGCCGAACGTCGGGATCGGCTTCGTGCCCGGCTTCACGAGGTCGCGCAGCGTCGCGATGGTGTTCTCGACCGCCGCGGGGTCGCCGGGGCCGTTCGAGATGAAGACGCCGTCGATCTCGCCCTTGTCGTGCTTCTCGCGGATCTCCGCGGCGGTGATCGAGTGCGGGACGACCGTGACCTCGCAGCCGCGGTCGGTCAGATTGCGGAGAATGTTCCGCTTGGCGCCGCAGTCGAGCGCGAGGACGCGGAAGGTCTTCTTGTGCGCCTGGTTCGGCGCGCGGGACCAGTCGCCCAGGGTCTCGGTCCACGACTGGTTGCTCGTGCACCCCACGAGGGGGACGAGGTTGGAGCCCGCCATCGACGGCGCGTTCCGCGCGGCATCGACAAGCTGCGCATCGGTGAGGTCGGTGCGATCCGTCAGAGCCCCCGGGATCGAGCCAGTCGTGCGGAGTCGCTTGGTGATGGCGCGCGTGTCGACGCCCTCGAGGCCGAGGACGTTGTTCGCGGCAAGGTACGCCGACAGGTCCATGGTCGCGCGGAAGTTGGAGTGGAGCCGGGCTAGCTCGCGGATGATGAAGCCCGAGACCTGCACCTTCTGGCTCTCGACATCCTCATCGTTCACGCCGGTGTTGCCGATCAGCGGGAACGTGGCGACGAGGATCTGCCCGGTGTAGGAAGGATCGGTGAGCGATTCCTGGTAGCCGGAGATCGCGGTGTTGAAGACGACCTCGGCGAGCGCGAGGATGTTGCGGCCCGTGGCGCCGAACGCCCGCCCGGTGTAGACGCTGCCGTCGGCAAGGGCGAGGCGGCCGACCGGGGCGCGGTCGCGCTGGGCTGCATGCTGCGAAGAACCTCTGGACATTCGGAACTCCGGGGCGCCAAGGGCAAAGGGGGGCAAGGGGGTCGATTGGGCTTGCCGCGAACCGCGGCGCGCGCCGGGGGCTAGTGTAGGTCGGCCATGGCTGAAACTCACGGACAGAGCACGCTGTTCGGCGAGGAGCCGGCGAAGGGGCGCCGCGCGAAGGAACCTCGCGCCGCGCCGGCGCGCCCCGTCGGCGCCGAGACCCGCGAGGATGCGCCGATCGAAGGAGCGTTCGTGCGCGTCGTCGTCGAACGCGGCATCGAGGAAAGCGCGGGGTACACCTACCGCTGCGATGAGCCCGTTCGCGTCGGCGACCGCGTGCGCGTGCCGCTCGGGCGGGGGAACACCCCCACCGGCGGCGTGGTGGTCGAGGCCGGCGGCCCGGAACTGGTCGAGGGCGTCGACCCCGCGCGGGTCAAGAGCGTCATCGACGTAACGCCGACGAACCTGTCCGCCGCGATGATCCGGCTGGCGCGGTGGATGAGCGCGTACTACATCGCGCCCCTGGGCATGGTCCTGTCCGCGATGGTTCCCGCGGCCGTAAAGAAAGGGACGGGCGTCAGGAAAGAGCGGGTGTACGAGCGCATCGAGGCCGGGGTCGACGCGGCGGTCTTCCAAACGCTTTCGAAGAGGACGCGCGAGCTGCTGGAGACAGTGATGGCGCTGCCCGGCGCCGCGTTCCCCGCCGAGCCCAAACGGCTCGCGGCCGAGGTCGGCCTGAAGACGGCGGGGCCGCTCAAGCGATTGGAAGAAATCGGCGCGCTGCGCGAGGTCGTGCGCCACAAGCTCGAGGCGCGCGGATGGTCGTACGACGACGGCGCGGCCAGAGAACCGGCCGCATCGCGCCACGTGCTGAACGCGGCGCAGCGCGCGGCGGTCGACGGGATCGGGGCACGCCTCGGCGAGTTCGGCGTGCACCTGGTCCGCGGCGTGACAGGGTCGGGGAAGACCGAGGTCTACCTGCAACTGATCGAACGCGTGCTCGATGCGGGCAAGTCGGCGATCGTCCTCGTGCCCGAGATCTCGCTGACGCCGCAGACCAGCGCGAGATTCCTGAGCCGGTTCGCGGTACAGGGAGTGTGCGTGCTGCACTCGGGGCTGTCCGCCTCGCAGCGGCACGCGGAGTGGGAGCGCGCAGCGCGCGGCTCCGCGCGCGTCGTCGTCGGGGCGCGCTCGGCGGTCTTCGCGCCGCTGGACAAGTTGGGCCTGATCGTCGTCGACGAGGAGCACGACACCTCGTACAAGCAGGACCAGGTGCCGCGATACCACGGACGCGACGCGGCGATCAAGCGCGGCCAGGTCGAGGGGTGCCCGGTGGTGCTCGGTTCGGCAACGCCGAGCCTGGAGAGCTGGGCGAACGCCGGAGGAGATGTCAAGGAAGTGAGTTCAAGGCGCGCTCCATCCGCCGTCGAACACCCTTCCTCTTCGCCCGAAGGGCGCACGGACGTAGCGAGGGGCGCCGCGCCTCGCACGCCCCTCGTCCCCGCGCCGCCACCGCCCACGGCCCCCCGGGCCGACGAGATTCCCGCCGGTCCAACGACTGCGCAATGGACGCAAGAGATGAGCGGCACCGCTTTGGCGGAGGAACCGCCAAGGCCGTGGCACAGGTACACGCTCTGGGAATTGCCCGAGCGCGTGGTCGGGCGGATGCCGCCGGTCGAGGTCGTGGACATCGGTGAGGAGCGCAAGGCGGTCGTGCGCGAGAACCCGGCGCTGCGGCCGCGCCAGTGGTCCATCGGGCCGCGCCTGGCCGGCGCGGTCGAGATGACCCTGCGCGCCGGGGGGCAGGTGATCCTGCTGATGAACCGTCGGGGCTTTGCGCACTACATCGCGTGCGTGAAGCCGTCCTGCGGCTGGGTGATGCAGTGCGACCTGTGCGATGTAAGGATGGTCTTCCACAAGCAGGTCGGATTGCCCCGGGGCGGCGATGTGGCGTGCCACCACTGCCTGTCGCGCCAGGTCCTGCCGCGCGTGTGCCCCGACTGCGGCGGGGCGATCAACGTCTTCGGTTCGGGCACGCAGCGGGTCGAGGAAGAAGTGCTCGGGATTGTCGAGCGGTGCGGGATGGGCAAGGAGGCGCTGATCCGCGCCGACTCCGATTCGATGGGCGGGGCGCGCGACTACTTCGAGGCCCTGGACCGCTTCGCGCGCGGAGAGGCCCGGGTGCTGCTCGGGACGCAGATGATCGCCAAGGGGCTCGACTTCCCGAACGTGCAGCTCGTGGGCGTGGTGAGCGCGGACACCGCGCTCTCGCTGCCGGACTTCCGGAGCGGCGAGCGGACCTTCCAGCTCATCAGCCAGGTGGCCGGGCGCGCGGGGCGCGGCAGGGCCGGGGGGCGGGTGATCGTCCAGACGATGGAGCCCCGGAACGCCGCGGTGGTGTTCGCGGCAAGGCATGACTACGTCGGGTTCGCGGAGTTCGAGCTGCGGTCGCGCCGGGAGTGGGGTTTGCCGCCGGCCACGCGGATGGCGCGGGTCGTCTGCCGCGACGAGAACGCGGTGCGCGCCCGCGAAGCCGCCGGCGAGATCGCCGGAGCGCTGCGTGACGTCGCGCGAGAAGACACGCGGGTGTTCGGGCCGATGGAGTGCCCGATCAACCGCCTGCACGGACGGTTCAGGTACGCGGCAGAGATCATCGCGCCGACGGCGGTCGAACTGAACCGCTGCCTGGGCTCGCTCCGCGGAGCGGGCCTGCTCGTGAGCGACGCGAGGACGGCGGTGGACGTGGACCCGGTGGGGCTGCTCTGAGAAGAAGACAAGGATGGATGTCATGCGTGAACTTCGGGCGGAAGACTTCATCGATCACTTCGTGGCGCTGGCGCTCGGGCACATCGACCGCGAGTACCCGAACAAGCCGGAGCACGTGCTCAACGACGCCGCGGACTTGAAGAGCCCTCGCGCGCTGCACCCGATCTTCTACGGGTCGTACGACTGGCATTCGTGCGTGCACGCGCACTGGCTGCTGGCGCGGGCGCTGCGGCTGTTCCCGGGGCTCATGCTGAACCCCGATGTTCGACTGCGACTCGACGAGAGTTTCACGCCGGCGGCCGTCGCGACAGAGGTCGCGTACCTGGCCCAGCCGCGGCGCGAGACGTTCGAGCGGCCGTACGGGTGGGGCTGGCTGCTGAAGCTCGCGGCGGAGATCCGGGCCGGCGCCGCGGGCACGCCGGGAATGAACGACCAGATGCGGGAAGAGTTCGCACAATGGGATTCGACGCTGCGGCCCCTCGCCGAAGCGTTCGAGGCTCGCTTCCTGGCGTTTCTTCCGAAGGCGACGTACCCGATCCGGGTCAGCACGCACAAGAACACGGCGTTCGGGTTGGCCCTGGCGATGGACTACGCGAAGGCGGCGGAACGCGCGGTTCTGTCGGCGCTGATCGGCACGACGGCGCGACGGTGGTACTCGAAGGATGCCGCGTACCAGGCGTGGGAGCCCGACGGCGACGCGTTTCTCTCGCCGGGGCTGGTCGAGGCCGAGTGCATGAGGCGGGTGCTGCCGGGGGACGAGTTCCGCGCGTGGTTCGACGCGTTCCTGCCGGAGTTCGCGGCGGGGAAGCGCGAACCGAAGTGCCTGTTCGAGCCGGCGGTGGTGAGCGACCGGGCGGACGGGCAGATCGTGCACCTGGACGGGCTGAACTTCTGCCGCGCCTGGTGCTGGAGGTCGATCGCGCGGACGCTGCCGCCGTCGGACCCGCGCCGGGCGCTGGCGGAGGAGAGCGCGCGGGTCCACCTCGAGTCGGCCCTGCCGCACGTGACAGGGGACTACATGGGGGAGCACTGGCTGGCAACGTTCGCGCTCCTGGCGATGACGGAATAGGCGGGCCGAGGGAGCGACCCGCGCTCGGAAATGCCCGCGGGCGCGCTACGCTTGATGCACGGCGGGATTGCTGGCTTCAGGGAGAGTTCCATGCGAGTGGTGCGTGCGGTCGTCGCGTTATGCGCGGGTGTTCTATCTCTCGGCGGCGTGTGCTTCGGGCAGACGGCGCCCCCGGCGACCGACGCGGCGGCGAAGCTCTTCGACTACCGCGACATCACGCTCGACAACGGCCTGCGGGTGGTGACGTGCGAGGACTTCTCGTGCCCGGTGGTGGCGGTGCACCTCTGGTACCACGTGGGGAGCAAGGACGAGAACCCCGAGCGCCAGGGATTCGCGCACATGTTCGAGCACATGATGTTCCAGGGGACGGACCGGCTCTCGAACACCGGGCACTTCGACAACATCCACCGCGTGGGCGGGGACTGCAACGCGTACACCTCGTTCGACCAGACGGTGTACGTGCAGACGGTGCCCTCGAACCAGCTCGACCTCGCGCTCTACCTCGAGGCCGAGCGGATGAGCTTCCTGCGGATCGACCAGAAGAGCTTCGACACCGAGCGCAAGGTCGTTGAGGAGGAGCGGCGGCTGGGGCTGAACCGGCCGTACGGGACGCTGCTCGAGCAGGTGCTGCCGGCGGTCTTCACGGTGCACCCCTACCAGTGGTCGCCGATCGGGAAGATCCCGCACCTGCGGGCCTCGGCGGTGCAGGAGCTCCGCGACTTCTGGACGACGTACTACGTCCCGAACAACGGGACCCTGGTGATCGCGGGGGCGGTGAAGCACGCGGACGCGCAGGAGGCCGCCCGCAGGGCGTTCGGCTGGATCCCGCGGGGGCAGGAGCCGCCGCGCGTGACCGTCGAGGAGCCGCTCCGGGAGAAGGCCCGCTCGATCACGCTGCAGGACCCCAACGCGCCGGCGCCGATCGTCGGCGAGATCTTCCGCAGCGTGCCCTACGGGCACAAGGACACGGCGGCGCTCGAGATCCTCGCGCTGATCCTGGGCGGCGGGGAGAGCAGCCGGCTCTACCGCGACCTGGTGGCGGAGAAGGAATCGGCCATGTTCGCGGTCGCGGCGTCGATCCAGTTCGAGCAGGCCGGGCTGGTGGCGCTCGGGGCGGTGATGTCGCCGGTGCCGTCGCTCTTCGGCGACCCGAACAAGAAGGTCATGCGCTCCCTCGACGAGCACCTGAAGCGCATCCGCACCGAGCCGGTGAGCGACGAGGAGCTGCTCAAGGGCAAGAACCAGCTTCTCGCGGCCGCGGTGACCTCGACGCAGACGGTGTCGAGCAAGGCGACGGTGCTGGGCACGGCGGCGGTGCTCCAGAAGGATCTGTCGCAGGTCAACGCGCGGCTGGATCAGATCCGGGCGGTGACCAAGGAGGACATCCAGCGGGTGGCCAACGAGTACCTCGCGCCGAACCGCGCGCTCAAGATCACGGTCGAGCAGAACCTGCTCGGCATGCTGATGAGCAAGAAGGGCAACGCCGAGGAGGACGCGCCGATCACCGCCGCGCCCGAAGAGGTCGCGCCGCCGCCGGGGCGCAAGGGCGTGACCCGTCCGGGGTGGGTGCCCAACGAGCCCCCGCGGGGCAGCCTGATGGCCTTCGACGCGCGCCCGCGGTTCCAGGTGGAAAAGCTGACCAACGGCCTGAAGGTGGTCGTGGTGAGCAACCGCGAGATCCCGTACGTGACGGTGCAGCTGGGACTGCAGGCCGGGTCGTGGACGGAGCCCAAGCCGGGGCTGGCGAACATGGCGCTGTCGCTGCTCACCAAGGGCACGGCGACGCGGAGCGACGCGGAGATCGCGACCGAGCTCGACACGTACGCGATCACGCTCGGGGGCGCGGCGGGCCAGGACTCCTCGACCGTGACGGCCGGATGCCTGACCGAGCACCTCGACCGGGCGGTGACGCTGCTGGCGGACGTGGTCCAGAACCCGGC
>CAZCPB010000139.1:0-4139 GCA_964500365.1 uncultured Phycisphaeraceae bacterium | reverse complement strand
CTGAAGGCTGCCGCTGGCCTGAAGACGGTCGAGGCCGTGATCCCCAGCCACTACCACGACGACCACCTGGCCGGATTGCCGTTTCTCCAGCAGGAGCATGGCGTACAAGCCTGGATCTTCGAGAACTTCGTGGACGTGGTCCAGAACCCGGCGTTCCCGGCCAGGGAGTTCGACAAGCTGCGGCGCCAGACCAAGACGGGCCTGGCGATCTCGGCCAACACGCCCGAGTACCTGGCCGACAAGGAGCTGCGCCAGCGGCTGTTCGGCGACCACCCGTACTCGCGGACGGTGACGGGCGAGCCGAAGGACCTCGACGCGCTCAAGGCACGCGACCTGGCGCCGTGGTGGAGCGAGTTCGCGCGCCCCGACATGGCGACGCTGATCTTCGCGGGCGACATCGACATGGAGAGCGCCCGGGCGCTGGCGCAGAAGCACTTCGGCCCGTGGCTGCCCGAGGGCGAGAAGCCCGTGGTGGCGGTGGCGCCGATCCCGGCGCCCGAGCCCACGAAGATCTACATCGTCGACCGGCCCGGGAGCGTGCAGAGCCAGATCCGCCTCGGGCAGCTGAGCATGAAGCGCGACGACCCGCGCTACCCCGCGGCGGTGGTGTCGGGCGGGTACTTCGGGGGCGCGTTCGGCTCGCGGCTCAACGAGACGATCCGCGTGAAGAAGGGCCTGACCTACGGCGCGGGGGGCGGCTTCCGGCCGCAGCGCTTCGCGGGGACGTTCAACATCAGCACGTTCTCCAAGACCGCGTCGACGAGCGAGGCGGTGAAGGCGGTGATGGAAGAGCTGGAGCGGTTCGCCAGCGAGCCGCCGAGCGTGGAGGAACTCGACAAGACGCGGAGCCATTTCCTCGGCGGCTTCGCGGGCGGGCGCGAGACGCCGCAGGACATCGCGGGCGACGTGTGGATGCTCGAGACCAACAACCTGTCGCCGGAGTACTTCGATTCGCTGGTCAAGGGCGTGACCGGGATCACGGCCGACGACTGCACGGGGCTGGTGCAGAGCGCGGTCGATCCGGGGCACATGGTGATGGTGGTTGTCGGCGACGCGGGCGCGATCAAGGCCGAACTCGAGAAGGTGGCGCCGGTCGAGGTGATCCAGTCCGGGACGCGGTCCCCGGTGACGCCGCCGGCCGACGGCCCGCCCCCCGCGCCCCCCGCCCCCGAGGACGATGAGAAGGACCCGGAGTAGCCGCGGGCGGCTTTGCGGCGACCGGCGCGCCCGCGGTATCCTGCGCTGAACCACGGGAGACTTCGATGAAGCGCCGTTCCGTGCTCTGCTCTGCCGCGCTCCGCGCGGCGCTCGCCTCCCTTGCGTGGCACGCGCCGCTCGCGCCGGGCCAGCCCGTGACGATCGGCGCCTCGGGCGCGCCGTCGCACGCGGCGGACCTGTCCGACTACATCGCGCGCTTCCGCGAAGACCGCGGGTCCCTCAACCGCTTCTATTCCCAGCCGTGGGACGGGGAGCGGCTGGAGCGCTTCGCGAAGTTCTACGACGCCGAGGGCGACCGGCTCCTGGGCCTGAACTTCGACGCGCTCGACCTGGCCGGGAAGATCGACTACGTGCTCATGCGCGAGGAGATCGCGTACGAGCGGGCGCGGATCGACGTGCAGCGCGAGCGGCTGGCCGAGATCGACCCGGCGCTCCCGTTCCGCGGGGCGATCCTCGCGCTCGAGCGCGACCTGCGGCTGCTCAAGAGCGCGGACGGGCAGGGCGCGGCGGGCGTGCTGGCCGAGATTTCGAAGCAGGTCAAGGCCGTCCGCGAGCGCGTCGAGAAAGGGCGGGCGGCAAAGAACCAGGAAGGCACGGACGGCGTGGCGAAGGTCGGCGCGCCCGGCGGTTCAGCCGACGAGCCGACGCCCGCGCCCGTGGCGGGGAGTGACGGCCCCGGCCAGAAGGGCGCCGACGAAGCCGGCCCCATCGCGTTGAGCCCGGTGCTCGCGTTCCGCGCGGCGGGGGCGGTCTCGTCGCTGCGGCGGACGCTCTCGGGCTGGTTCCAGTTCTACGACGGGTTCGACCCGGTCTTCGGGTGGTGGTGCGCGAAGCCCTACGAGGAGGCGTCGGGGGCGCTCGACGACTACGCGAAGTTTCTCCGCGAAACGTGCGCTGGGATCAAGGGCAAGGACGAGGACCCGCTCCTGGGCGACCCGATCGGGCGCGGGGCGCTCGAGCTCGACCTCAAGCACGAGTTCATCCCGTACGCGCCGGAGCAGCTCGTCGCGATCGGCGAGGCCGAGTTCGCGTGGTGCGAGGCGGAGATGCGGAAGGCCGCCAACGAGATGGGCTTCGGCGACCACTGGCACGCGGCCCTCGAAAAAGTGAAGACGCTGCACGTGGCCCCCGGCGCCATGGACGAGATCGTCGCGGGGCAGGCCCGCGAGGCGGTCGCGTACCTGAAGGAACGCGACCTGGTGACGATCCCGCCCTTGTGCGACGAGACGTGGCGGCTGGAGATGTCCTCGCGCGAGACGCAGCGGTACCTGCCCTTTGCCGCGTACAACGAGCAGGCGATGACGATCGGGTACCCGACGCAGTCGATGTCGCACGAGGACAAGCTGATGTCGATGCGCGGGAACAACATCCACTTCTCGCGCCTGGTCACTCCGCACGAACTGATCCCGGGGCACCACCTGCAGGGGTACATGGCGCGCCGGGAGCGGCCGTACCGGCAGGTGTTCACGACGCCGTTCTTCGTCGAGGGGTGGGCGCTGTACTGGGAAATGTTCATGTACGAGAACGGCTGGCCGCGCGGCCCGGAGGACCGGGTCGGGATGCTGTTCTGGCGGATGCACCGCTGCGCGCGGATCCTGGTGAGCCTGCGGTTCCATCTCGGCGAGATGACGCCGGGGGAGATGATCGACTTCCTCGTCGAGCGGGTCGGGCACGAGCGACTGACGGCGACGAGCGAGGTGCGGCGGTTCATCGGCGGCGACTATTCGCCGCTGTACCAGTGCGGGTACATGATCGGGGGCATGCAGCTGCGGGCTCTGCGGGCCGAGGCGGTGAAGGGCGCGGGCGGCGAGGGGACGCTGAGCGAGAAGGGGTTCCACGATGCGCTGCTGACGTACGGGTCGATCCCGATCGAGCTGGTGCGGGCGGGGGTGCTGGACCTGCCGCTGACGCGGGAGTCGGGGAGGGAGTGGCGCTTCGCCGGCGACAACCCTTCCGTCGCGGCGGGGAAGTGAGGCGTTCGTGGTCGAGTCCACGCGTCCTTTGACCGAGCAGGAGCGTCAGAGGCTCGAGCGCGTGCGCGACTCGATCCGGCGGGGTGACCTTGACGAGCGGCCGGGGTGTCTCACGGTCGCGGCGGTGGTCGTGATCCTGCCGGGCGTGCTGGCGCTGGCGTTGATGCCGGTGTTCCAGCGGACGCTCGGGCCGGGGCAACTGGCGACGGCGATGCTGGTGACGATCGGCGCGGGGGGCGCGGCGGGGCTGGCGGCGGTGCTGCTGCTGCCGCGGGTCTTGGCGCGGGCCGGGTTCCGGCTGCTGGGGATCTTCGACCGAAGTCTGCGGATGGAGGACACCGCGGCGGCGGTCTCGGCGGATCTTGATGCGGGCACGGTGCGGCGCCTCGAGTTCGACGTGGATGGGGTGTGGGAGCTTTCAGAGAGCGCCGACGACGACAGCCCGGCGTACATCTTCAGGCTGCCGGGGGAGCGGGCGCTGGTCTTCACCAGCCAGCGGCTGTGGGACGACCTTGGCGTGCCGGGGCCGGAGGGCGCGAGCGAGGACGCGGCGTTCGTGCCGCGGCGGCTCCTGGTCGAGTGGCTCGAGCATTCCGGGGACCTGCTCACGCTGAGGGGTAGCGGCGAGCGCGTTCGCGTGGGGTCGATCGAGGCCGGGGCGTCGGAGGTGCCCAGCGCCGGTGAGGATGGCGGAATCCGCGAGTGCGCGGCCGTCGAAGTCAGGGCGCTTGGGCCGCGTGTGCGCGCCGCGATCGGGCGCGGGGGTTGAGGCGTTTGCGGGGCGCGGCAGGAATCGGTAGGGTGTGGTGGACGAAGGGGGCCGTATCTCGTCGAGCGATCGCGAGAGGGGGCCTGATGCAAACCAGGATCCAGGTGGACGACTCCGGCACGGTGCGGCTGACCCTGAGCGGGGTCGGTTCGTTCGAGGAGTGCATGCGGCTGATCTCG
>CAZCPB010000138.1:0-11199 GCA_964500365.1 uncultured Phycisphaeraceae bacterium | reverse complement strand
CCGGCCGGCCGGGGACCAGGCCACCAGGCGCCGCGGAGAAGAGGGGCGGGAGTTTGTATCGGGATTCTTGACGAGTTGGCTCATGGGGGCGCGTGCATTGTCCGATGGCGTGACGATGCTGCGATCCCTGCGGGGGCGCGGCGGGCGGTTCGGCGTGTTGCCGGGCCCCGAGGAACCCAGCCGGGCACCCAGAAGAGCGGGTCGTCTCGGCGTCAATTGGAGCACGCACGATGGCAACACGCTACAGCCGCGCATCGCGACGCACGTCCCGCATGTCGGGCCGCCGCAAGGCCCGCACGACCCGGAAGAACGCGACCAAGAAGAGCGCGTGGGGCAAGACCCGCCGCTGGTCGAAGACGACCAAGCGTTCGGCGACGTCGCGCAAGCGGCGCGTGAACCGGGCCCGCAAGCTCCGGCTGGTCGGCACGAAGGCCACGCGCCGGACGAGCACGGCGCGCCGGTCCTACCGCAAGGCGGCCTGAGGCCCGCGACGATCGATCCATGATTGCTGAAAGGCCCGGGCGAAGGCTCGGGCCTTTTCGTTTGCGCCTGTGCAATCTCAAACAGTCAGCACCCGGCTTCGAACGCCGCGGCGAAGATGTCGAAATCGAGGCCGTTGACGAAGGTGTCGCCGTTGAGGTCGGCGGTGGGGTCGCCTGCCGCGAAGGCGGAAGCGAAATCGTCGAAGTCGGCGCCGTTGGCGAAGCCGTCGGAGTTGAAGTCGGCGAGGCAGAGGGCGATGGTGGCGGCGACCAGGGCGCTGGAGTTGTCGGTGAAGGCGAGCTTGAAGACGAGCGTGCCGGTGGTGCTGAACTGCGAGTAGCCGGTCTGGGGATCGCCGTGGTCGAAGGCGATGTGGGCGATGGTGCGTGTGTCGCCGGGGGCGAGGGTGAAGGGGTCGCCGGCGCGGGCGATCGGGAAGAGCGCAGCGCGTCCGTCGGAGGCGATGAGGGCGAAGGTCGAGGTCTGCGGGAGGCCGGCGGCGCTGCGGAGGGAGGTGGTGAAGGCGACGCGGCCCGTGGCGGTGAGGCCGGGGCGGCCCAGGACGGCGTACTGGACACCGGCGGGCAGCCCCGGGACCTGGTCGCCCTCGCGGGCGATGAGGGCGAGGCCCTTGACGGGGTCGGTGGACCAGATCGCGGAGTTGTTCGCGGCGGTCACGCCGGGGCCGTTGATCGATCCCCGGAAGAGCATGAAGCCGGAATCGGCGAGCTGGACGTGGCGGGCCAGTTCGGCGATGGTCGTGCCGGAGATGATGGGCGCGGGCGTGCCCTCGCGGGCGACGATCTGCGGCACGCCGTTGATGGTGCGCCAGACACTGCCGTCGTTGGCGGCGTCCACGCCCGGGCCGGAGAGGCGGGCCCAGAAGGCGAGGTTGCCGTCGATGTCCAGGCGGGGCGTGGTGTCGAGGTCGGCGAAGACGACATCGGCGTTCTGGCCGGGGGCCTGCTGGCCGGTGCGGGCGACCAGGTGGAGGCCGCCGGAGTCTGACCAGATGCCGGACTCGGGGACGGTCTGGCCGGGGTAGGTGACGGTGGCCCAGAAGGCGGCGGCGCCGAAGATGTTGTGCGTCGGCTGGCCGAGGACGGCGAAGGTCGCGGCGGGGTTGCTCGCTCCCGGCGCGGGCGTGGCGCTGGTGACGATGGAGGTCGAGAGTCCTGATCGCGTGGAATAGAGCGCCGAGCCGTCGCCGGCGCGGAAGATCACGGTGCCGGCATCGTTGAGGGAGAGGAGGCCGAGGACGGGGACCTGGGTTGTCTCGCGGGCGACGAGCGAGAGGACGCCCCCGGATTCGATCATCTGCGCGAGGTTGGTGGGGGAGGCCGAGGTGCCGGTGCCGAGGGAGGCGGTGAGGGCGAACTGGCCGGCGCCGCTCCAGGCGGGCGTGCCGAGGCCGACGTAGCGGTCGGGCGTGCCGACGGCGGGGGCGTCTTCGCGGAGGAGGAGCGCGAGGGTGCCGGACCGGTTGGTCCAGAGGCTGCCGTCGTTCGAGGTCGTGACTCCGGCGCCGGCGAGGCGGGCCCAGAAGACGTACGTGCCGACGTCATCGATGCGCGGGTCGGCGACGGCTTCGAAGGTGAGCGTGGGGAGGTTGGGGGCGGCCTGGCCGCTTCGGGCGATGACGGTGTAGGTGACGGGGCCGGCGGTGGCGGCGGGGATGGGAAGAAGGGGGAGAAGGGGGAGAAGGGAGCCGGCGAGTTTCGGGATCGGGCAAGCTCGGCGGGCCATCAATTGCTCCTCCCTGAGTCTGTGAGTCTACGCCCCCAGCCGGCGCGACCACTCGGTCGGCGTTGCGGCTATTGCGAGATGCACGGCCGTTCGCTGACCGCGGGGGACCGCGCGGGGGTTCGGCGTCGGGTGGGAGCCGGGCCGCCCGTCAGCGCTTGAGGTACGGCGACCTGCCGAGCGACTGGAGGTAGGCGCGGACCTCGCCGATCTCGGCGTCGGTGTACTGCGCGGCGGGCTTGGGCGGGAAGGAAAAGGTCTTCCTGCCCTCGTTCAGGCGCAGCGTCTCGTCGACGGCGAGGTCGCACGTGCGCCGCTCGACGGCGCTCACGTGCGTGCTCAGGCGCTGGGCGATCTCGCGCCGGTCGATCCAGAGGCTCAGGAGGGGAAGGACCCACGGGTCGTTCTGGTACCGGACGAAGTCAATGAAATGTCCGGCGCGGAGGCCGCTGGCGTCGCGGACGAGTTCGGCGAACTGCTCGCGTCCTTCGGCGTCGTCGAGCTTGGCGCGGGCCGAGGCGATGCCGTCCTGAACCTCGCGGGAGAGATCGACCTTGGTGCGGCCGATCAACTCTCCGAGCGCGGCGGGGCCCTTGAGACGGCCGAGGACCATGGCGATCTGCTGGCGGGCGAAGGGATCCTTGGTGTTGCGGTCGAAGGCCTCGCCGAGGTCTTTCTCGCGTCCGAGGGGCGGGTCATCGTGGAGCGCGGAGACGGCGTTGGCGCGGACCTGCTCGAAGCGGTCGGTGAGCGCGCGGACGAGCAGTTCCTGGGCGCGCGTGCCGCGGATGGCGCCGAGGCAATCGACGGCGAGGACGCGGATGTTGGGCTCGGCATCGGCGAGGAAGGGTTCGAGGCGGGGGATGCACCGGGCCCCTTCGGCCTTGGCGACATCGACAGCGGTCCAGTCCTGGGCGCGGATGAGTTTTTCGAGGTCGGCCACGGCGTGATTCTCCGTCGGCGCGGGGGGCGCGGGGGGTTGGGCCGGGGGCGTCGGAACGGCCGGAGCGGCGGGCGCGACCGGCGCGGCGAGGATCGCGGCGAGGGCGAAGGGGATGAGTCCGGGGGCGCGCACGGTGGGGCTCAACCGAAGAGCTTCTTGGGGTCTTTCAGGCGGCGGCGGGCGTTGATGACGTCGGGGTTGGTGTTGTGGGTGGGGTGCTGTTTGAGGGTGAGGAGGCAGCCGCGGTGGCCCTGGCCGCCCGCGGCGGTGAGTCCGTAGCCGATGTCGTCGAAACGCGGTCGGCCTGCGGTGTTGATGTCGGCGCTCCCGAGCGGGTTGTTGGCGTGCATGAGCATGCGGCGGTTGTAGGTGTCGGGGGGGCCGGTGCCGTGGACGTTGTCGGCGTGCTCGAGGTTGACGAAGTGGCCGATCTCGTGGGAGAGGTCGTTGCCGATTTCCTGGAAGAGCCCGGTGCCGGTCGAAGGGCGGGTGAACTGGAACCCGTCCGGGCCCGTGACGAGCGTGCCGCGGGTCGCGACGATGATCGCGGGGTTCTGGAAGTTGGCGAGGGGGCGGGTGTCGGGGCGGATGCCGATGCCGAGCTTGTTGGTCATCTCGACGACGAAGTAGATGTTGCAGGTCTTGGCCTTGTGGCCCTGGATGATGATGTGGCGCTCGGAGCCCTTCTCGCTCTCGTTGCCGAGGGAGGAGCGGTCGTCGTTGAGCGTGCCGAAGATCTCGTGCTTGACGGCGGGTCCGACGTTGAACTTGACGCCGGCGGGCCGCCAGACGGCGCGGGCGACGTCGAACAGCTGGTCGAGGACGGTTTCGAGGGGCGAGCCGTTGATGCTGGGGAAGACCCCCGCGCCCGGTGCCGCGGCGCTCCTGCTGAGCCGCACGATGTGGGGCGTGATGTTGAGGGTGAGCGGGCTGAAGATGTGGGGGCTGGCCTCGGCGACGACCTGGCCCGTCTTGGAGCCGAGGCGGATCTCGAGTTTCTGCGGCGTGAGGTTGTCGTCGATCGCTTCGAGGGAGAACTCGCCGCTGGCGGGGATCGGCCCGCCGCCGAGGGGCGCCACGACCTTGAACTGGGGGTTGCCGCTGGCGCCTGCGACGGCGAAGAGGGGCGCGGTGCCGTCGATGTCGTCGCGGGTGACGCGGAGGCGGACGGTGTCGCCGAGCATCATGCCGAAGACGGCGCCGCGGGCATCGTCCTTGTTGACCCCCGAGGGAAGGTGGGGATTGAACGCGCGGTCGTCGACGTCGGGCGCGTCGAAGGCGGGGGCGCCGCGGACGGCGCGGTCCACGCGCGCGGGGACGATGATCTGGGGCAGCCCGCTCTGCACCTGAACCTTGATGGCCACGCGCGGTCTCCTCAGGCTCCGGCGTCGGCGGCGAGGTCTCCCGCCGTCGCCGCGTCGAGCGTGCCGTCCATCTTTTTGTCCTTGTCGCCCTGGAACTCGAGGACGGAGCGGTCCATCTCGACGTTGAAGGGGGCTCCGACGCCGTTGCCGTCGGGGCCGTCGTGCCCGACGTGGTAGCCGAGCATGCGGAGGCGCTTCTGGCGGCCGACGAGCTGGGTGTTGGCCTCGACGGCGGCGGTGCGGATCGAGACCTCGTACTCCGCGACGGGGTTGCCGTTGACCATGATCTGGAGCGTCGAGGACCCGCCGCGGACGAGCATGTCGATGACGCCGTCGGCGGCCTGGCCGGTCTGGATGACGGCGCCGTTCTTGACGACCTGGAAGTCGAGGTCCTTGATGCCGCGCTTGTCCGAGCCCTTCTTTCCCGGGGACTTCTGGAAGACGATGCGCGCGGTGCGGGTGTTGAGGGTGTTGAAGAAGTCGATGAGGTTGGTGAGGCGGCTGACGGAGGACATCGATCACTCCCCGAACTTTTCCTTGAGCTTGTCGCGGGCGGCCTGGTCGGGCGTGCCGGTCGGGTCGAGGCCTTCCCTGGCCTGGAAGTCCTTGAGCGCCGCGGCGAGGCCCTCCGACGTGTCGTAGCCGAGGCAGTCGAGGCGGTCGATGAGACCCTCTTCGGTGTCGAGCGGGTCGACCGTCCCCAGGAGCAGGTCGAAGACCTCCATGTCGTCGCCCTTGCCGACCGTCAATCGCCCGGTCTTGGCGCCGGGGGGGATGTCGCCGGTGACGAAGCCGTCGCCGTCGGTGTTTCCCTTGGTCATCACGCCGTCGATCTCGAGGACGTAGGGCATGTTCTTTCGCGGCTCATCGTCGCGGAGGATCCTGATCTTGAGTTTGGCGGGGACGCCCTTGCGGCGGAAGCGGTGCTTCTGCTCGCTGGCGCACGGTTCCTTGTGCCGCTCGAGGTCGGGGATGACGACGACATCGCCGGGGAAGAGCACGTTGGGGTCCTTGCGCGTGCTCTTGAGTTCGGAGTTGTCGGGGTGATTCCAGAGCTGCTCCCAGAACCGGCCGTGCTGGTCGGCGATGCTCGAGAGGCAGTCTCCGGGCTTGACGGTGTGCGAGACGGGCACGGCTAGATCTTCTCCCATGCCGCGGCGTCGAGGTCGGGGAAGGTGACCTCGCACTGGCCGGGCTCGAAGCCCTCGACGCGGGCGAAGCCCTTCTCGTCGAGCGTGCCGCTGGCGACGCTGCCGTCGGGGAGCGTGACCTCGTAGGCGACGCCGGGGACGGGCTTGTCGGACTCGTCCACCATCTCGATCTCGATCCAGCCGGGCCGGGCCTGCTTTTCTTCCTCGGTCTTCGGCTCTTTGAAGGGCTCGGCCTTTTCGGAGCCGTACTTGCCGGACTGTGACTGGGATTGCTCGGCCTTGGCCTCGGCGACGGCGCCGGGGTCGGCCTTGTCGGCTTCCTCGGCCTGGGTCGGCGCGGCGGGTGCGACGCGGCTGCCGGGTTTTCCGGACTTGGGGGTCATGTCGGGCCTCGTGGCGCGGGCGAACGGACAGTCCGTGCGCCGGGGCGGGCAGTCTATCGCGCCGGGGCGCGTCGTTGCTCTAAGGAGAGACCGGCCCGGGTGGATTGCGCGCGGGTTCGCGGCGGGAGATGGGGGAGCGATCGGGAGGGCTCCGCTACCATCCTCGCCATGCCGCTCCGCGTCTTCAACAGCCTCCGCAAGCAGGTCGAGGAGTTCGTGGCGCGCGACCCCTCGCGGGTGACCTTCTACTCGTGCGGCCCGACGGTCTACGACGATGCGCACATCGGGAATTTCCGGTCGTTCCTGGCGGCGGACGTGCTCCGGCGGTGGATCGAGTCGCCGCTGTGCGAACTGGCGACGGGCGGTGGGGGGGTTCACGCGGGGCCTCGGCGCGTGGTGCACGTGATGAACATCACGGACGTGGGGCACATGACCGACGACGCCGAGGGGGGCGAGAGCGGCGAGGACCGGATGGCGGTGGCGGGGAAGCGGCTGGCGGAGGCCAAGAAGAGCGGGAAGCTGCCCCCGGGCGTGGCGGAGAACCTGAACCCCAGCGACCCGTACCAGATCGCGCGGTTCTACGAGGCGCGGTTCCGGGAGGATGCCGCGCGGCTCGGGCTGAAGATCGCGCTCGAGGCGGAAAAGACGCCGGGGCTCATGCCGCGGGCGACGGAGCACATCGCGGGGATGCAGGCGGTGATCGCGCGCCTGATCTCGCGGGGCAACGCGTACGTGGTGGGGGGTCCGGGCGCGCGGGTGGTGTACTTCGACGTGCAGTCGTTCCCGCCCTACGGGGCGCTCTCGGGCAACACGCTGGACAAGCTGCGGGAGGGGGCGGGCGGGCGGATCGCGGGGGAGCACCAGTCGCAGAAGAAGCACCCGGCGGACTTCCTGCTGTGGAAGGAGGACGCGGGGCACATCATGAAGTGGGACAGCCCGTGGGGCGCGGGGTACCCGGGGTGGCACATCGAGTGCTCGGTGATGTCGCTGGAAGGGACGAAGCGACGGAGCGACGGAGCGACCGAGGGGGTAGCGGCAGATCGCGGGTTTGACTTTGGCGGCTTCGTCGCGCCCGACGGGGAGGCGCTGATCGACATCCACTCGGGGGGCGAGGACAACATCTTTCCGCACCACGAGTGCGAGCTGGCGCAGTCGTGCTGCGCGTTCAACGCCGACCCTGCTGCGGGCTCCTTCGCGCGGCTGTGGTTCCACCCGCGCTTCCTGCTCGTCGAGGGGACGAAGATGAGCAAGAGCAAGGGGAACTTCTTCACCGCGCGCGACCTCTTCGCCAAAGGCATCGAGCCCGCGGCGCTGCGGCTCGAACTGATCAAGACGCACTACCGCAGCAACGCGAACTTCACGATGCAGGGGCTGGAGGATTCCAGGCGGACGGTCGAGCGGTGGCGGCGGTACGCGAGCGCCGGCGCGGATACTTCAAAGAGCGGGACGGCCGAGCTCAAGGGCGGGGTCGCGCGGGCGTTCGCCGACGCGATGAACGACGATCTGAACATTGCCGCGGCGATCGCCGAAGTTAACAAATGGATCGGCGCGACGAACGCGCCGGCGCCGAGCGACAGCGCGACGCTGCGCGTGCTGGACGCCGTGCTCGGCGTGCTCGAACTCGAGAAGCCTGCCGAGGCCCAGACCTCGATCGGCCTGTTCATGGACGGCCTCGCGCCCGACGCGGCCGTCGTTGCGCGGCTCGAAGCCCGGCGCGAGGCCCGCGCCGCCAAGGACTTCAAGAAGTCCGACGAGATCCGCGACGAACTCGCGGCGATGGGCTACGCGATCAAGGATGTGGCCGGCGGCAAGGTCGAAGTGCGTCGGAAGTGACGTTTCACGCCCCGTGGCGAGACCGGGTTGGTTGCGCTCGGACGCTTCGGTCGGTGCACGGACGTCCGGAACCCGGCACCAAACGCCCGGGGCCCCTTGCCTTCGGGAGAAAGCCCGTGGTTCCAAGGGTGGATCGTCCATAAACTCGGTCCGTTGAGCATCGCGTCCGCCACGAACTCCGTCCTGCTCCCGAGCGCGCCGGTCGTCGTGGACGCGGCTGGTCCGGCGCCGCCCGCGGCCGTCGTCCGGGCCGTCATTCCGTCCTTCGGGCGCGAGGCCGACCTGGCGCGCCTGCTCGACGACCTGGGCGCCCTCGATCTCGGCGTGGCGGGGGCCCGGATCGCGCTCGACATCCTCGTGGTCGATAATGCTTCGCCCGAGCCGCTCGAGGGTGCCGTCGCCGGGCGCGCGGCGGTCGTGCGCCTGCCCCGCAACGCGGGGGGCAGCGGCGGGTTCAACGCGGGCCTTGCGCGCACCATCGCACGGTGGGAAGAGCCCGCGGCGCCCGGCCATTTTCTGTGGCTTCTCGACAGCGACGCCCGCGTCCGCCCGGGGACACTCACGCTCCTGGCCGAGACGCTTCTCGCCCGCGCCGACATCGCGGCGGTCGGTCCGGCCCTGGCGGACCCCGAGACCGGCGCGGTGTACGAGGTGGGCGGGCGCGTGGACCGCGCGACGGGCGTGTACGGGCCCGCCTTGACGGCGGCCCCGTCGCGCCCCGAGCCCTTCGAGTGCGACTACATCGCCTCGTGCTGCGCCCTGGTCCGGCGCACGGCGGTCGAGCGCACGGGCCTCATGCCCGACCGCTTCTTGAACGGAGATGACGTCGAGTGGTTCATCCGCATGGCGCGCACCACGGGCCTGCGGATCGCGTGCGACCCCAGGGCGGTCGCGCTGCACCCGCGGTTCGACCGCTTCCCGACCGGCGCGCGCTTCTACGGGGCGCGCAACGCCTTCGGGCCGATCGATGCGCTGGGGCTGGGCCGGCGGGTGCGGCTCCGGCGCGCCCTCGCGGCGGTCGGCCGCGCCGTCAACCAGGCGATGATGGGGCGCGACGATCTCGCGTCGCTGCACGTGCGCGGCCTGCGCGAAGCCGCGGCGGGGCGCACGATCGGCCCCGCTCCCTTCACGATCACCTTCGAGCAGGGCCGCCCGGTCGGTTCGCTCCGGGTTCCCGACGGCGCGTGGATTCACCCCGCGGTCACGCTGGGGCCGGGGCACGCGGCCGTCGAGCCTCCGGGTTCTCCCTCGCGGCGGGGCGTGTGGGGCGCCCTGAAGCGCGCGGTGCTCGGGCCGGAGCGCGACGTCGCGGTCGTGCCGGCGTACGGGAGGCCGGACTCCTGGTGCCGCGGACGCAGGATGATCGAGATCGCGGGCGCGACGTTCGTCGAGCGGGAGGTCCACGGGTGGTCGCGCCTGCTTGCGGCGGGGCTCGTCGCGCTGCGGGCCGTCCCGGCGGTCGCGTCGCTGGCGCTGCGCCGGCGGGCGCCCGTCCCTCTGCCCCGAGCGCCGGCGCGGGCCCGGGCGCGCGAGGCCGGCGGTCCGGCGGTCAGCGTGTGCATCCTCAGTTTCAACCGGCGGGACGCCCTGCGACGAACCATCGAGAGCCTGCGCGCGGATCCGGGTCTGGAGGGCGCGGAGATCATCGTCGCGGACAACGCCTCGACCGACGGCACGGTGGACGCGCTCCGCGCCGAGTTCCCGGATGTGCGCGTGGTGGCCCTGAACGAGAACTCGGGTGTCGCGGGCTTCAACCGCGGCGCGGCGCTCGCGCGCGGCGCGTACGTGCTGATCCTCGACGACGATGCTCGCCCGGCGCCCGGCGCGGTCGGCGCTCTCATCGCACGGCTCGACCGCGACCCGACGCTGGGTGCCGCGACGCTCCATCCCCGCCATCCGGCGACGGGCGCGAGCGAGTGGCCTTTCGCGGAGTCGGGGGGGGCTCGGGGTGGGGCACGATCGCTCGGCGCGCGGCGCTGGCCGGTCATGGGCTGCGCGAATCTCGTGCGGCGCGACGCGTGGGAGGCCCTGGGGGGGTACGACGAGTCGTTCTTCCTGTACCGCAACGACTGCGAGCTGGCCCTGCGGCTGCTCGCGGCGGGGTGGGGCGTCACGTTCGATCCTGCCCTGGTCGTGTGGCACGACAGCCCCGCGACCGGGCGCAAGAGCGCCCGCTGGTTCGAGCTGGCCACCCGCAACTGGATCGTCATGTGCCGTCGGCACGGGCGCGGCGTGACGGGCACGATCGCGCTGCTGTCGGGCTGGGCGTGGGCGCACCGGCTCGCGGGGCTCGACCTCGCGATGCACGCCAGGGTGCTGCGCGGCGTGCGCGCGGGGCTCAGCGCGCCCCACGCGCGCGAGGGCGGCGGTCCCGCGTCCGGCGAAGCGCTCGGCGATCTCCTGCGCCTTCAGCTCGGATCGGTGTTCCGCAGAACGGTGAGGCGAAGTCCGGGCGCTGTCCCATCATCGCCGGGTCCATCTCCCGGCGGCGCGGCGCCGGCCGCGCCCGGCGCGATGAACTCCGCGAGCAGCGAGCGCCACTCGGCGTAGCGGTACTCGAGGGCGAACCGGACGTGGAGCGCGCGGACGCGCTCGTGCATGCGTTCCGAAAGATCCCGCTGCCAGTCCTGTGCCGCGCGGTCGCAGAAGTACACGCGGCAGGCCAGTGGCTTGATCGCGTGCACGCCGCAGAGGTTGGCGGCCTGGAAGGGGCAGCCGCCCCGCGCCAGGGCGTCCTCGAGCGTTGCTGCGGAGAGGCCCGCGCCGGCCGTGGGCTGGCGGTCGAGGCGAGCCACGGTGTACGCCGCTTCGAGCCCCGTGACGTAGAGCCGGTGCCCGGCCCAGTCGAAGTTGCAGCAGCGTCCCGAGGCCCAGCACGCCGGGGCGCGGCGGTCGATCTCCGCCGCGACGGCGGCGTAGATGTCTTCGAGGGCGCCGGCGACTTCGGCATCGCGCGCGGCACGGAGCCACGCCGCGGGCGCCGAGTTCGGTGAGCCGCCGTTCACTGCTTCTGTCTCCCGTCGCGGACGATGGTAGAGGCGTGCGCGCCGAGCGCGGTGGGCCCGTACGATGACTACCGGATGCCGGCGCTCGGCGCGCGGTGAAACTCCATGCTCAAGCACGTTGCGATCCTCGCCGCGGTCGTGATGCCCGGCGTGGCGGGCGCGCAGGTCACCTGCGGCGACGTCACGCCCGACTGCCCGCCGCCCCCCTCGCCCGTGGTCGCGCCCCTGCCGTGCGACTGCGAGTCGCCGGGGACGGCCGAATCGCCGTGCCCGGCGCGGCGACGAGAGAGCTAC
>CAZCPB010000137.1:4445-11218 GCA_964500365.1 uncultured Phycisphaeraceae bacterium | reverse complement strand
GACCTCGACCCATCCAACCCCAACGGCAACGGGCTGGACGTCATCGTCTCCAACTCGGGAAGCAACTCCCTCACCGTCTACACACGGAACAACTCCGGCACATGGTTCGTCGCCGCAACCCCCGCCACGGGAACAACACCCCTCGGCCTGTGCTCCGCCGACATCGACGGCGACGGCCTGCGCGACATCGCCGTCGCCAACGAGGATTCCAACAACGTGTCCTTCCTCCGCGGCCAGAGCAATTCATCCATCTCGATCGCCGCCCAGACCCAGCACGCCACCGACAACGGGCCCGTCGACGTCGATCCCTGGGACCCCGACAACACCAAGGGCGGCAGCCAGTCCCTGGTCACCTCCAACCGCAATTCCAATTCGATGTCGTACCTCCAGAACAACGGCGGAGGCGGATTCAACGCGCCGTCGAACTTCGCGACCGGCGCCGGCGCGTTCCAGGTCATCTCCGGCGACCTGAACCTCGACGGCAACACCGACGTCGTCACCGCCAACGACGACGGGACGCTCACCGTCTTCATCAGCGATGGCGCGGGGAGCTTCCTCAACGGCGCTCCGGTGCCCGTGGGTGACAACCCCCTCTCCTTCGCCCGTGCCGACCTCGACCTGGACGGCGACCTCGATATGGCCGTCATCGCCAAGAACGACTCCGACGTCCAGGTCGTCAAGGTCTTCCGCAACGACACCGACCCCTTCGACAACAACCTCACCCTCGCCTCCCCCACCGAGGTCGCGGCGACCACCCCCCAGATCGTCCTCACCGGACGCGCCGACGGGGACATCCGGCCCGACATCATCACCGTCGGCTCCGGTCTCCGCTCGACCACCACCATCACCTCCGTCGCCAATTCCTCCTTCTGTCCGGCCGATTTCAACCGCGACGCCTTCGTCACCGGCGAAGACTTCGACGAGTTCGTGTACGAGTTCGAGCTGGGCACCCCCGACGCCGACTTCAACCACGACGGCTTCACCACCGGCGAGGACTTCGACGGGTTCGTCGAGGCGTTCGTGGAGGGCTGCTGAGCCCACAGAACCTGTCCACCCGAGCACAGTCCCGGCGCCGGCCCCAAGGAATTCCCATGCCTGAAGGCGAACGCAATAGGCCTTCAGAATTTGCAGTCGGTCTGGTACGTTAGGAAGACAGGGTGTACCCGCACCCGTGAACGCGAGAGGGACGCCCGAATGCGCCAGTGTGTTGTGTGTCGCGACCGGGCTGTATGGACCAGCATCGGCACGCTCCTGGCGTGCGCCGGGACGAGCACCTCTCTCGCCGACGCGGTGTGGATCGATCCATTCGGGGGCAACTGGAGCAGTCCGTCGAATTGGCAGGGCTCGATGCTGCCGAACAACAGCCAGGTCGTGTACTTCGACCAGCGCGCCGGTGGAACCGCTCTGACCTTCACCGTGGACATGAACGGGACGGCGTTCTCGTCGCAGTGCAAGGCCCTTTTCGTCCAGACCAACGCGGTCACGCTCGATTTCGGGCCAGGCAGCGAGAACCTCACGCTCCAGGGAAACTCCCCCTCGAGCGCAAGCCTGGTGGTCGGCCAGAAGAACATCTCGGGAACCGATTACGCGGGTTCTCTGAAGATCGTGAACTCGGGCGCGTTCGATTTCGACTATCTGTCGGGGAGTGACGCCACCATCGGCACCGGCCCGGGCCCCGCCGCGACGTTCATCGTGCGGGGCAGCGGACGCGCTGACCTGGGGCCCATGACGATCGGCGCCGGGGGTGCCGGGGTTGTTTCGGTGGAGAACGACGGTGACCTCAATGCCGGCACCGCGACCGTGGGCACGTCCGCCGCGGGAACGGGCCAGGTGGTTGTCACCGACGGCGGAAGCACCGCCGACTTTTCTTCCCTGATCCTCGGTGCGGGCGGCACGGGCACGGCGAGCGTGACCTCCGGCGGAGATCTCTACGCCGGTTCGCTCGTGGTCGGGCAGAACGCCGCGGGCTCCGGGCTGCTGTCGGTCAGCGGCAGCGGCAGCACGGCCGCCGCCGGCAGCGCCACCGTCGGAGCGGGCGGAACCGGCACGGTCACCGTCGGAACGGGCGGGGCTTTCAATCCAAGCAGCGTCACGATCGGCAGCAGCGCGGTCGGTTCCGGCCAGGTGACCGTCAGCGGTTCAGGATCCACCGCCAACGTTTCGGGAACAACGACGGTCGGCGGCGGCGGCAGCGGCACGCTCACGATCAATACCGGCGCCGATCTCACCGGCGCGACGCTCACGGTCGGCGCGACCGCCACGGGCGCCGGGCAGTTCACCGTCACCGGCGCCGGCAGCACCGCGAGCTTCAGCGGCACGGCGACGATCGGCGACGGGAGCACCGGCGTCGTCACGATCAGCGCCGGCGCTCAGATGTCCGCCAACTCGCTGCGCATCGGCGACGACACCGCCGGCTCCGGCCACGTCACCGTCTCCGGCGCCGGCTCCACGCTCTCTGGCTCGGGCTTCATCGGCTCGGTGGGGACCGGGTCGCTGCTGATCGAGAACGGCGCGGCGTTCACGGGCAACCCCGGCGTCGGCTCTTCAGCGCCCACCTCCCACGGCACCATCACCGTGGACGGGGCGGGCTCGGTCTGGAACGTCACCGGCCTCGCCACGATCGGGTTCCAGGGTCACGGCGAGGTCATCATTTCCAACGGCGGCGCGGTGACGTCCCCGGCGCCCTTCTACATCGCTTACGGCTCCGTCCTCCCCACCTGCGAAGGCATCGTCGAGGTGCGCGCCGGCAGCACCCTCACGACCGGGCTCCTGCAGGTCGGGACGAACACGCCCCCGGCCTCGAAGCCCGACGTCGGAAACCTCATCCTCAGGGGCGGTTCGGTCAACCTGGGCTCCAGCCAGCTCGTCGTCAACGGCAGCGGTGCTCTCTCCGGCCGGGGCACGATCACCAGCACGTCGTCCTCCAGCTCGTCGATCCGCGGCGAAATCGCGCCCCGCGGCGACACGCCCACGACCTACGGCACGCTCACCCTCAACATGGCGAAGGTCGCGATGGACGACCCGTTCCTGCAGGACCTTCCCACCGTGCGCGTCCGCGTGCGCGGCGACGACGGCGGCCCGCACGACCAGCTCGTCGTGTCCGGCGAACTCCAGCTCAAGGGCGCGCTCATCGTGGAATCCGAGGGCTCGCTGCCCGACGGCTCGAACGCGCTCTCGCTCCCGCTCATCACCGCCGGCTCGTTCAAGCCCGGGTTCACGCGCTTCCCCGCCGCGCTCCTCCCCGCGCTGCCCGACGGCCGCTTCTACCGCGTCACCTACCCCGAGGTCGGCGGCAGCGTGACGCTCAACGTCCAGTCGCTCTTCAACTCGCCCAACTTCGGCGACTCGGCCAGCTCCAGCGTGAACGCGACCATCACCGCCGCCGACCGCGGCGACCTCGACGACGACGGCCTCGACGACCTCGCCGTCACGACCAGCGACGGCTTCGTGTACATCCTGATCGGCAACGGCGACGGCACGTTCAGCCAGACCATCCAGTTGCCCGTGGGCAACGACCCGCGCGGCGTGGTCATCGTCGATCTCGACCCCGCAAACCCCAACGACAACGGGCGCGACCTCGTCGTCTCCAACTCCGCCGACGACACGCTCACCGTCTACTCCCGCAACGGCGTCGGCACGTGGTTCGTGAGCGCCACGCCCGCGACCGGCGACGCCCCCATGGGGCTCTGCGCCGCCGACATCGACGGCGACGGCGATGTCGACGTGGCCGTTGCCGACTCCGGTTCCGACACCGTCTCGTTCCTGCGCGGCCAGAGCACCCTCACCGTCTCGCTCGCCACCCGCACCGCGCACAACACCGACGACAACCCCGTGGACGTGGACCCATGGGACACCGACAACACCAAGGGCGGCGCGCAATCCCTGGTGACGTCCAACCGCGGCGGCGACTCAATGTCGTTCCTGGTCAACAACGGCGGTGGTTTCGACGCCCCCCTCGACTTCGATTCCGGAGCCGGACCGTTTCAAGTCGTGACCGGCGACTTCAACCTCGACGGCAGCACCGACGCCGCGACGCTGTGCGAGGACGGCACGATGACGGTGTTCATCAGCGACGGCGCGGGGAGTTTTCTCGACGGCGCGCTCATCCCCGTTGGCGACAACCCTCTCTCCTTCGCCCGCGCCGACCTCGATCTCGACGGCGACCTCGACCTCGCCGTCATCGCCGAGAACGAGTCCGACATCCCCACCGTCAAAGTCTTCCGCAACGACACCGATCCCATCGACAACAACCTCACCCTCGCCTCGCCCTCCGAAGTCACGACCGCCACGCCCCAGATCGTCCTCACCGGCATGGTCGACGCCGACACCCGCCCCGACATCATCACCGTCGGCTCGGGCCCGCGCACGCTCACCACCATCACGTCCGTCGCTAACTCTTCGTTCTGCCCCTCCGACTACAACCGCGACGGCTTCGTGACCGGCGACGACTTCGACGAGTTCATCTACGAGTTCGAACAGGGCACCGGCCTGGCCGACTTCAACCGCGACGGCTTTGTCACCGGCGACGATTTCGACGGGTTCGTCGCGGCGTTCGAGCAGGGATGCTGAGCCGAACGCCCCACGCCCCCTCAAAGAACCCCGTCGCAACCCCGGCCCCCCGTTTCCGAACTACCCTCCGCCGTGTACTGGGCCGTCGCCTCCGTCATCGTCCTCGTTTCGCTCGCGGGCACGGTGCTCACGCTCATCACGCTCCCGGGCGCGTGGGTCGTCATCGCCGCGGCCATCGCCTGCAACTTCTGGGTACGCGGCACGTTCGACTGGTGGACCATCGTCGCCTGCGCGGCGCTCGGCGTCGTGGGCGAGATCCTGGAGTTTGCCGCGGGCGCCGCGGGCGCGGCAAAGGCCGGGGGAACCCGGCGCGGCGCGATCGGCGGCATCGTGGGCTCCATCCTGGGCGCGGTCGGCGGGTCCCTCGTGCTCCTCTTCCCCATCGGCACCATCCTGGGCGCCGTGGTCGGCGCCGGCGTCGGTGCCGCGCTCATGGAACGCACCCACGCCCACCAGACCTGGGAATCCTCCGCCCGCATCGGCACCGGCGCCGCCATCGGACGCTTCGCCGCCACCATCATCAAGACCGTCATCACCGCCGCGATCGGGATCACGCTGTCGATCGCCGCGTTCGTTCGATAGCCGGTGCGGGGTCCGGCGATTTCACACGCCGTCCGGTGGCGCGCGCAACGCTCGATTGCGCCTGTAACCATGATGGGGGACTCGGGGCGCGCCGGCGGGCGGAAACACGCGGCGCGCCCTTTCCAGCCGGGTTTGCCACGCGCGGCGGATCGCGTCCGATCACCGGGTACCTCCGCGCGCAGCGCGGACGCCGCATCGAGCCGGGTGCCCGGCCTTGAACCTCGTTGACCCTTCTCGAGCGCGCGCCTGACGAGCCATAGCGCGCCGATCCTGCGCGCACGCCGTCACAGCCGCGCCGCGCCCCAGCCCTCGACAAATCGGACCCTCCCCGCCCGCGCTCCCCGCACGCGCCGCGCACGTTGCCCGGCTTGACGCGTTCGAACCGAGCCCCCCGACGCCCGAGAGCGCCGCCGTTGTCGCGTTATGGGACCGCCGATTCGCTGGCTTTCAGTGAATCTCGCGCTCCCGGGTGGCACGCCGCAAATGCCGTGGCATGTTGCACTTAGGAGATTTCAGGTTCGGCTCTGGGGCGCGGCCCCGATCGCCACGGTCGGCGGGCTCTGCTGGCACAAGTTCAGAGGGAGAAGCCATGGAAGTTCAGATTCGTACCTTGCCCATCGGATTTCGGCGCGGCGCCCTGCTGGCCGCCCTTGCGGCCGCCGGCGCCCCCGCCGCGGCACAGGCCGACTTCAGCTACCCCGACTTCACCGACATGACCGGGTTGAACGTGGTGCACACCGCGGCGCCCGTCGGCGGCGCCCTGCGCCTCACCGACACCGGGCTCAACCAGGCCAGCGTCGTGTGGACGAGCGACCGCGTGAACGTGGCCGACGGCTTCGTCTCCACCTTCCGCTTCCGCATCACCGAGCCCGGCGGCTACGCCGACCCGCTCGGCGCCGGCGGCGGCGACGGCTTCGCCTTTGTCATCCAGAACCTCAGCGGCGCCGGCCCGGCCCTCACGACCGCGATGACCGGCGGCGGCATGGGCTTCAACGGCATGTCCAATGCCCTGGCCGTGACCTTCGACACGTGGCAGAACACCAAGGCCCTCGACCCCACCAACAACCACATCAGCGTCATCACCAACGGCACCGGCGTCGTGACCCCCTCGCAGGACTTCTCGCTCGGGCTCACGAGCGCGATCCCCGACATGTCCGACGGCGCGATCCACACCGCCCGCATCGCCTACACCCCCGGCTCCATGAGCGTGTACCTCGACGACCTCGTCACGCCGCGACTGACCGTCGCCGTCAACCTCGGCGGCACGCTCAACCTCGCGGCCGGGGAGGCGTGGGTCGGGTTCACCGCCGCGACCGGCGGCGCGTACCAGAACCAGGACATCATCGACTGGTCGTACACCGTGGTGCCCGGGCCGGGAGCCCTGGCCGTGGCCGGTCTCGGGTTGCTGGGCGCCGGCCGCCGCCGCCGCTGATCGCCGGGCGAGCGAACGACCGCAGGCTCAAAGGGCCCGGGCGCACAGCCCGGGCCTTGTTCTTTGATGAACCCGCTACGGGCGGCCCTCCGCGGCCTCTCTCAGCAGCGTGTCGAACGTGCCCATCGCCTCGGGCGAATCGGGCTCCGCGCCCGCGGGCCGGCGGACGAGCGTGCGGAACGCTGCCTCC
>CAZCPB010000137.1:0-4435 GCA_964500365.1 uncultured Phycisphaeraceae bacterium | reverse complement strand
GCCCGCGGGCGGCTGGCGCTGGGCGTAGGCACCGCTCGGGCCCAGCTCCCACGCGCAGCGGTGGTCGCGCCACGAGACATCGAAGATGCCGTGCATGCGCCGACGGGCGTCGCCGTCCTGCACGGGCACGACGCACTCGACGCGGGTGTTCAGGTTGCGGTGCATCCAGTCGGCCGACCCGAAGAACCAGTCGCCGTCGGCGGGGTCTTCCTGGGCCGCGCCGAAATGGAAGATGCGCGAGTGTTCGAGGAACCTCCCCACGATCGAGAGGACGCGGATGTTCTCCGAGAGCCCGTGCACGCCCGGGCGCAGGCAGCAGAACCCGCGGACGATGAGCCGGACGTCGACGCCCGCGCGCGACGCTTCGTACAGCTTGTCGGTGATCTCGCGGTCCTCGAGGCTGTTGATCTTCGCCCAGATCCGCGCCGGCAGGCCCCGGCCCGCCGCGCCGATCTCGCGGTCGATCAGCTCGATGAACCGCCGGCGCATCGTGAACGGCGCCACCAGCAGCTTGGAGTACCCCTGCGTCGGCGCCAGGCCCGTCAGCGAGTTGAACAGGTTCACCACGTCCCCGGTGATCTCGGGGTCGCTCGTGAACAGCCCCAGGTCGGTGTACAGCTGCGCGGTCTTGGGGTGGTAGTTCCCCGTGCCGATGTGCGCGTAGCACCGCAGGCCCGACTTCTCCTTGCGGACCACCAGCGACGTCTTGCAGTGGGTCTTCAGCCCCATCACGCCGTACGCCACGTGCACGCCGGCCTTCTCCAGCTGGCGCGCGAAGCGCACGTTGCGGTCCTCGTCGAACCGCGCCCGCAGCTCGACCAGGCACGCCACCTGCTTCCCCGACTCCGCCGCCCGGATCAAGGACTCGATGAACGGCGAGTCCGCCGCCGTCCGGTAGAGCGTCTGCTTGATCGTCAGCACGTCGGGGTCGGCCGCCGCGGCGGCGATGAACTTCTCCACGCTGGCCGTGAAGCTTTCGTAGGGGTGGTGCACCAGGACGTCCTGGCGCCGGATCGCCGCGAACATGCCGGCCCGGTCCGACGGGTTGAGCCCGCGCAGGCGGGCCGGAACGACGGGGCGCCACGGCTTGAGCTTGAGGTCCGGGCGGTCGAGGTCGGCGATCTCGAGCAGCGCGCCGTAGTCCATCGGCCCCGAGCGCTCGTACACGTCCTGGCGGTCGAGCTGCAGCTTGTCCATCAGCTGGCGCAGCAGCGTCGGCGAGGGGTCGGGCTCGATCTCCAGCCGCACCGCGCGGGCGAACTTGCGGAGCTTGAGCTCGGCCTCGACCGACACCAGCAGGCTCTCCCGCTCCGTCCCGACCATCTGCTCGTCCCGCTGGATCCCCGCCGAGCGCGTCACCCGGAAGTGCGCCATCTCCTCGATCGTCACGCCCGGGAAGAGGTCGTCGAGGTTGTTGCGGATCACGTCCGGCAGCGGCACGAAGCACTCGGGCCGCGCCCCCGGGCGCGGCGCCACCGGGATCATCCGCCGCAGCGTCCCGGGGATCTTCACCCGCGCAAAGCGCGTCCCCCCAGGCCGCCCCGGACGCTCCGCCGAATCGGGGATGCTCGCCAGGATGCCCAGGTTGTCCGACAGGTTCGAGATGAACGGGAACCGGTGCCCGGGATCCACGGCCAGGGGAGTCAGGGCCGCGAAGATGTTGGCCCGGAAGTGCTCGTCGAGAACCGCCCGCTCCCGCGGCGCGAGCTCCTGGTAGCGCGTCAGCCGGATCCCCGCCGCCGCCAGCGCCGGCACGATCTCGCTCTCGTACACCCGCGCCTGCTCGATCTGCAGCATCGAGACCAGCCCGCGGATGTCCGCGAGCAATTCGCGCGGCGTGTGCCCGCTCGGCAGCGGCGTCTGCACGCCCGCGTGCACCTGGCGCTTCGTCAGCCACACCCGCTTCATGAAGAACTCGTCCAGGTTGCTCGTGAAGATCGCCAGGAACTTCACGCGCTCCAGCAGCGGCAGGCGCGCATCGGCCGCCTGCGCCAGCACCCGCCGGTTGAACTCCAGCCAAGACAGGTCGCGGCTGAAGTACCGCCCCTCGGCCGGGTCACCCGGCGGCTGGATCGTCAGGCGCGGCGCCGGGCGCGTCAGGCGGGGCCGGCCGTCACCACGCCCCGCGGGGCGCGTCTCCCGGCGAACCGGTGGACTCGTCTGGATCGGCGCCGTGGTCGGGTCGGGAGGGGGCGTTGGGCTTGGGTGGGCGGTCATACGCGCAGCCGAAAGAAGGGCCGGGCCGAACCCCGGCCGTCGATGCTCACGAGAACCGGAACGTCGCCACACACCGCGGCGACTCGGTCACCGAAACGCTCCGCACCTGGGCGTGCGGCGCGAGCCCCTCTCCGAGGCGCTCCTGTAATTCTTCGGCGATAAACCGGGCCACGTTCTCGGCCGTGGGGTTCACCTTTGTAAACGGGTTCACCTGGTTCAGGTCCCGGTTATGAAAAGGCCCGATAATATCGCGGAGGATTTCCTCCACAGAGTGGAAATCACACAGCAGACCGTCCGAGTCCAGGGTTTCCCCTGCCACGACCGCCTCAATTTCCCAGTTGTGGCCGTGCACCGGTTCCTTGGTGCCCGCGATCGAGATCGCGTGCGCGGCAGAAAATTCGGCGTGGACCCTGATCTCGAACACGGGCGAGTGTAGGGGGGCGATCACCCCGGCCGGTCAGAACCCCGCAACCAGCGCGCGGGCAACGCACCGGGCGAGCGATTCGGCCGCCGCCGCCTCGATCCGCCCGAGGGAAACAAACTCGCGGCGCCGCATCATCTTCGAGATCGCCGGCTGGCTGACTCTCAGGGTCCGCGCGGCATCGGCCTGGCGAGGGAGGGGACGGAGCACGGGCGCGCCGGCCGCCACGCCGGCGCTCCATTGCGCCATGATCGCCCGTGCGGCGTCGGCCAGCGCCTCGACGGCGTCCGTGTCGGACGTGTCGGCGCCCGGGACCCGCAGGGCGAGCACGAGGCCCGCCGGGGCCGGGGGACGCTACGCTGCTCGGCGATGCCAGCACCGCTCATGCTCGGGGTTTCGGGATGCCGCGGCGTCGTGGGCGAGAGCCTCACGCCCGAGGTCGCCGCGCGCTTCGCGGGCGCGTTCGCGTCGGTCGTCAGGGAACGCGGCGGGAAGGCCGTTGCACTCGCCCGCGACGGGCGCGCCGGCGGCGCGATGGTCCTCCACGCCGCCCTTGCCGGCCTCATCGGCGCGGGGGTGGACGCCGTCGACCTCGGCGTCGCCATGACGCCCAGCGCCGCGGTCATGACCGACAAGCTCGGCCTCACCGCCGGCATGGTCCTGACCGCCAGCCACAACCCCCAGCCGTGGAACGGCCTCAAGTGCCTCGTCGCCGGCGAGCGCGACGAGTTCGGCTCCGCGGCGTGCGCCCCCGAGGCGGGGCTGGCCGCCGAGATCATCGCCCGCTTCAACGAGGGGCGGCTCACCCGCGCCGCGTGGGACGCCGTCGGGAGTGTCGCCCCCAACGAGTCGGCGGTGACGACGCACGTCGAGCGGGTGTGCGCGGCGCTGGGTGCGATCGGGGTCGATGCCGTCGAGGAACTCGGCGCCGACCGCGCCGTCGTTCTTGACTCGGTCAACGCTTCGGGCGTCGAGGGGGGCGTGATGCTCCTCGAGCGCTTCGGCTGCGAGGAGACCATGCACCTGGGGACGCTCTCGACCGGCGTCTTCCCCCACCCGCCCGAGCCGGTGAAGGAGAATCTTCCCGCCCTGATCGACGCGGCACGGGAAATGGACGCCGCGTGCGCCTTCGCGCAGGACCCCGACGCCGACCGCCTGGCCATCGTGGACGAGCGGGGCGAGTACATCGGCGAGGAGTACACGCTCGTGCTCGGGGCGCTCGCGCTGCTCGAGGCCGAGCAGCGCGCCGGGCGCCCCACGAAGGGGCGCGTCCTGGTCGCCAACCTCTCGACCAGCCGCATGCTCGAGGACGTTGCCGCGAAGTTCGGTGCCCGCGTCGTGCGCACCGCCGTGGGCGAGGCGAACGTCGTCGAGGCGATGAAGAAGGAAAGGGCCCTGGCCGGGGGCGAGGGCAACGGCGGGGTGATCTGGCCGCGCGTCACCTACGTCCGCGACAGCCTCTCGGCCATGGCCCTCACGCTGGCGCTCCTGCGCTGGCACGGGCGTCCGCTCTCGGCGATCGTCGCGAGCATCCCGCGCTACGAGATCGTCAAGCGCAAGGTTGACCTATCGCGGAAGGACGATGCCGCGCCGGGCCTGGAGCGCCTTGCCGCGCACTTCGCGAAGTTCCGCGTGGACCGGCGCGACGGCGTGCGCATCGACCTCGATGAGAAACGCGCGTGGGTGCACGTGCGGGCGAGCAACACCGAGCCGATCATGCGGCTCATCGCCGAGGCCCCGAGCCGCGCCGAGGCGGAGGGGCTGGTGGAGGAGGCGGGGGGGGTGGTGAGGGGGTAG
>CAZCPB010000136.1:10906-11272 GCA_964500365.1 uncultured Phycisphaeraceae bacterium | reverse complement strand
GGCTCCGACGACGCACGCGCCGCCGAGGGTCCCCCACACCACTTTGCCCCGCGTCAGGCCCGTGTACTCGAAGTTCGCCAGGAAAAAGTAGCCGCACGCCAGCGCCAGCAGGAGCAGGGTTGCGACGACAACGATCTTCACGCGGAACTCCCGGGGATCAATCAATCATATTCGCCTCAAAGGAGCCCGATGTCGGACGGGCGCCGGGCGCGCAGGTCGATCGAGTGCGGCCTTGACGCGTGGTCGCGCCTCTTATTCGAGCCACAGTTCGAACTCGATCTCGTCCCGCACTTCGATCCCGAAGTGCCCCACACGCGGGATCACGGCTTTGCGCTTGCGGGCCTCTTCGACGTTGCCCTTGTGAAG
>CAZCPB010000136.1:0-10896 GCA_964500365.1 uncultured Phycisphaeraceae bacterium | reverse complement strand
CGCGACGGCGTTGATGTTGTCGTTGGTGGTCGTGAGGAACACGCGCGTGCAGTGAGACTTCCGCGCGGCGTTCTCGGCCGCTTCGAGCAGCCGGGTCGCGACGCCCGCGCCCTCGCGCCGGCTGCTCAGGGTGACCACTTCGCACTGGTAGTTGCCGTGGTTCACGTCGAAGGTGATGAGACCGACGCGCTCCGGTCCGCGGGGCCCGTCCATTTCGGCGACCAGCGCGGGGAGGCGGTCGGCTTCGAATGCGCGCCCGATCGACCAGATCCGCGTCTGGTGCCAGTGCTTTTCGAGTTCTTCGCGCACGAACGCATCGTCGCCCGCGTCGCGCGCCCGGATTCGCACCGCCGCGCGCTTCTCCAGCCACGCCAGCACCGTCGCGGCGTTCTTGTCGGGCGGGAACACCGGGTACCACACCTTCACGATGCGGGGCACCCCGAGGGCGTCGGGCTCCACGTGCCACGCCATGCGCTGCACGAGCGTGTTCGGTCCGCCGCTCTCGATGGGGAACTCGAAGGTCGGCAGTCTCATCGCGCGCGTGAGCGCGAGGTCGGCATCGCTCAGAAACTCGAACGGGACGTGATTCCGGGCCTTGAACTCGCGTTGATGATTCGTCGTGTTCGTCGAAACGCCGAGCACCTGAACGCCGAGCGCACGGAACCGCGAGTAGAGGTCGCGGAACCCGCACGACTGCGGCGTGCACCCGCGGGCTCCCGGGATGGAATCCCAGTCCTCACCCTCGAATCCAAGCGACGGTGGCTGGCCCGGCACGCCCGTGCGCGGGTAGAAAAAAAGAACAGTGGGGGAGTTGAGGCCCGCAAGCCCGACCGCGCCTCCGTTCGTCGCAGAAAGGGAGATTGCCGGCAGGGCCGCGCGCCGCAGGTGCAGACACGCGCCGTCATCGATCGGGGCCGGCAGGCCCGCCGGCAGGTCGCCGGGGCTGTGCGATGAGCGCTCCACGGGCGTCAGCGTATTCGCACGCGCGGCTATGGGCGGCGGGCCGCGCACGATGGACGTGCTCACGGCCCCTTGACAGCCACGACGATCCCGATGACCAGCCCGATGACGGCCAGCATCGAGACCACCACGATCAACGCCAGCTTCAGTTCCGACGTGCCGACGGCGGTGCGATAGGCGTCAAAACCGAGGGCGCCGTCGTTGGCCCGCGCGGCGATCGGCCGCTTCAGGCGGAGCCGTCCGTTGTCGAACTTCTCGAGCAACGTCCACCCCGCCTTGGCCTCTTCGTCCAAGTACGCTCGCAGCCTGTCGGGATGCCCGAACTCGGAGCGCGCAGAGCGCAGGAACTTGAATTCCCATCCGCCCGCGAGGTCTTCCGGCGTGTACTGTGCCAAGGCTTCCTCCTCACGCCGCCGGCGTGCCGCGGCCTGTGCGGCCAAGATCGCGGCGTTTGCGCCCGCCATGCTCATGCGTCACTCCCCCTCCTGCTCATAGTTCGACGTACGCCCGCAGGCCCTGCATCCCGCCCTCGCGCCCGAAGCCCGACTCCTTGAAACCCCCGAACGGAGAGGCGGGGTCGAACTTATTGTATGTATTGCACCAGACCACGCCGGCCTTCAGACGGCGCGAGATGTCGAAGATCTTGCTGCCTTTGTCGGTCCACACGCCCGCCGCGAGGCCGTACGGAGTGTTGTTGGCCCGGCTGACCGCTTCCTCGGGCGTCCTGAAGCTCATCACGCTCAGTACCGGCCCGAAGATTTCCTCGCGCGCCACCGTGTGGCTCGGCTGCACCCCCGTGAAGAAGCACGGGCGGCACCAGAAGCCCTTCTCCGGCAGCCCGTCGCGCGTCGCGGCGGCGGCGGGCGGGCCGTTCTCCGATGTGCCGCTGCCCGGATGTGTGGCGCGTGCTGCGTTCTGCGTGCTGCGTCCTGGGACGATCAGGTCGGCCCCTTCCTCCGGCCCCACGCCCAGGTAGTGCCGGATCCGCTCCAGCTGCGCCCTGCTGTTCACCGCGCCCACATCCGTGTTCTTGTCCAGCGGATCGCCGACGCGCAGCGACGCCATGCGGATCTCGAGCTTGCGGATCACGTCCGGCAGGATCGATTCCTGCACGAACAGGCGCGACCCCGCGCAGCACACCTCACCCTGGTTGAAGTAGATGCCGCTGATGATCCCTTCGATCGCCTGGTCGAGGCTCGCGTCCTCGAAGATGATGTGCGGGCTCTTGCCGCCGAGTTCGAGCGTGAGTCTCTTGAGCTTGCCCGAGGCGCCGGGCGCCGCGGCGGCCTTCGCGATCCGCTTGCCGACCTCCGTCGAGCCCGTGAACGCGACCTTGTCCACGCCCGGGTGGGTCGAGAGCGCAGCGCCCGTCCGCCCGTCGCCGGTCACGATGTTCACCACGCCCGGGGGCAGCTCGATCTCTTCCAGGATCTCCGCCAGCACCAGCGCCGTGAGCGGCGTCGTCTCCGCCGGCTTGAGCACGCACGTGTTGCCGCAGGCCAGCGCCGGCGCCAGCTTCCACGCGGCCATGAGCAGCGGGAAGTTCCACGGGATCACCTGCCCGCACACCCCCACGGGGCGCGGACGCTTGCCCGGGAACGCGTACTCCAGCTTGTCGGCCCACCCCGCGTGATAGAAGAAGTGCGCCGCGACCAGGGGCAGATCGACATCGCGCGATTCCTTGATCGGCTTGCCCGAGTCCATCGACTCGATCACCGCCAGCTCGCGGGCCCGCTCCTGCACCCGCCGCGCGATCCGGAAGATGTACTTGGCCCGCTCCGTCGGCGCAAGGCCCGCCCACTTCGGCAGCGCCGCCCGCGCCGCCTTCACCGCCGCATCGACGTCCGCCGCGGATCCCTGCGACACTTCCGCCAGCACCTTCTCGTTCGCGGGGTTGATAGTCTCGAAGTACTCCCCCCTCCTCTTCCCCTGTTCTCCTGTTCTCCTCGTCTGCTCTTCCCTGCTGCTCCGCGGCTCGACAAACCGCCCCCCGATGAAGTGCCCGTACTTCGCCTTGACCTTCACCTTCACGGTTTCGGGCGCAGGCGCGTAGTCCCACGTCCCGGCGCGCACCCCTTCCGCGCCCGCGCCACCCGAACCGCTGTCGCCCGCCGCGCGCGCCGCCCGTCCATCGCGAGCACTGCCCGCCTCGCCGTTCGAGCCCGCGCCCGCGATGTCCACCCGCGATTCCGTGGCCTGCTGGCTCATCACGCGCCTCCATCCGCCTTGATTGACTCGGCCTTCAAGACCCGCACCTCGCCCCGTTCGACGTACCCCTTCTTCACCATCGTTCCCTTCACGATGACGCGTTTCCCGTCGAGCGACTCCGCCGCGCCGCGGTGCTCGCCGGGGTCAACCTCGACCCGGGCGCCGTCGTCGGTGATCAGTTCGACGCCTGTGTGCTCGCCGCCGATCGCGGCAATGCCGGTGTGGATCTCACCGCGGAACTCTGCCGCGGCAGGCGTTCGACCGTTCGGCGAGCCCGCGGGCGGGTTCGCAGGGTTGTTTACTTCACGCGGCACATCCCCTCCCGCCGGAGCCGAACCGCGTGAATCGCACCCCGCCGCGAGCGCGGACGCGAGGGCCACTGCGCCCAACACCCGGCGGAAGTCAGACATGTGAAACTCTTCCGCGCGTGCCAAGTTGCGGAGTTGTTCGGAGAAGATGGCCCCCATCGCCCTCACGCCTCCGCAAAGTCATGCCCCGCCGCGTACTTCCCCGTCCGCAGCCACGCGATCTGACGCAGGATGTCGTTCAGCAGCGTCGAGGCCCCGAACCGGAAGTACGCCGGCGTCAGCCACGGGCAGTACCCCGCGGCCGTCTCCCCCTCCGTCGCTCCGTCGCTCCGTCGCTCCGCCCCGATCCCCCCCAGCGTCTCCTTGATCATCACCAGGTAATGCAGGCTCTGCTTGGCGGTTCTGATTCCACCCGCCGGCTTCATCCCCACCACCTGCCCGGTCGAGAGATACCAGTCCCGGATCGCCTCGAGCATCACCAGCGTCACCGGCATCGTCGCCGCGGGCTGCACCTTCCCCGTGCTCGTCTTGATGAAGTGGCCGTGGGCGCCGCCCGCCTCGTCCATCGCCCGGATCGCCAGGTCGCTCGCGCGCCGCACGTTGTCGAGCGTCTCCAGCTCTCCCGTCTCGAGAATGACCTTCAGGTGCGCCCCGCCGTTGCCCCCGCACGCCTCCTTCACCCGGCGGATCTCGTCGGCGACCTCCCCGTACCGACCCGCCAGGAACGCGCCGCGGTTGATGACCATGTCGATCTCGTCGGCTCCGTCCTCGACCGCGCGCTTCACATCCTCCAGCCGCACCTCGATCGGGAACTGGCCGCTGGGGAACCCCGTTGCGACCGACGCGACGTTCACGTGCGCGCCGCCGGCGCGGGCCAGCTCATCCTTCGCCACCTTCACCAGCGTCGGGTACACGCACACCGCCGCGACGCTCGGAAGGTCCGGGTACGCCGCGTGCGGGATTAACGCCTTCCGGCACAGCGCCCGCACCTTCTCCGGCGAGTCCTTCCCCTCCAGCGTCGTCAGGTCGAGCATCGAGAGCGCGAGCAGAAGCCCCGACATCTTTGCGCCGGTCTTGATCGATCGCTTCGTGAACTGCGCGGCACGCTCCTGCGCCATGATCGGATCGACGGCGGGGCTCTGGATCATGCGGGGATCGTAGGAGGAGGATTCACCACAGTGTCACAGAGGCACAGAGAAGAGCAACGCGGGAACTCTGAACGAGTTCACCACACGGCCAATGCCTTCAATCGCGACACACGCCAAGCGACTCGCCCGGCGCCCCAAGAGCATCTAATCCCTGCTCTTCTCTGTGTCCCTGTGTGGTGAACGCCGCTCCTGAAGTCTTTCAATGAACCCCCGCACCGCCGCGGCACAAACGTCCCGCGCCGGCTCCTCGGTCCACAGCCCGAAGTGCTGCCCGCCGCGCACCTCAACGAATTCGCCCTGCTTCGCCGCCGCGCCGATCTCCCGGCCGTCCGCGACCGGGCACACCGCGTCGTGCTCGCCGTGCAGCACCAGGAGCGGGCACGCCAGCCGCACCGCGTGCCCGGCGCGATCGAAGCCGCGCCACTTCACGCCCACGCGCAGGTCAACGCCCAGGACCGCGAAGATCGCGCCGACGTTCCAGCGGTACGGCAATCCCCGAAGCCGCATCACGTTCCGCGCCGGCGTCGGCGCAAGCCGGTACGGCGCCTCGGCGATGACGCCGATCACCCGGGCGCGACGAGCCCGACGCGCAAGCGAGGGTTCTTCTGACTCCGCCGCATCGCCAACAAGCGCACGACCGTCCCTCGCCGGCCCGTCGCCCTCGTACTCCGCCGCCGCGGCGATGCTCACGCCCGCGCCCAGCGACCACCCGAAGAGCACGATGCCCCGCCCCCCGTCGTCCACGCGATCGAGCAGCGCGAGCAGGTCCTCGACCTCGCGCGTCCCCAGCGCGCACGTCCCCTTGGCCTCACCGTGCCCGGGCATGTCCCACATCACCACGCGCGATGCCGCGGCAAGGAAGACAGGCGCCCGCGTCAGCCCCCCGATCCGCGAGTCGCCCCAGCCGTGGCTGAAGATGACGACCGGCCCGTCGGGCGCATCGCCCGGCAGGTCCCACACCGGCAGGTCGCGCCCGCGCGAGCGGAACGTCCACGACTCGTACGAACGCGGCGCCCCGGGGATCTCGCCCGGGTGCCCGGGCCGCCCCCGCGCCACCGCGTGCGCGTACGTCCGGCGCGCCGGGTGCGTCAGCGCGTACACGCCGTACCCGACCGCGGCGAGCGCAAAGACCGCGAGCCCCTCGAGCAGCAGGATCGCAAGGCCCAGGGCCGATTCGAGCACGCGCCACTCCGGAGGGATTCACGACAGACACACGGAAACACAGAGAAGACGCGAAGAAAAGGGTGCAGGAAAGATAAGCCGGGCAACACGAGATCGGGCGCGAGAACCCGGACGCGGCGCGGCGTTCTGGAATCCGAAGACTTCGCGTGCCGCGCCTCCGCCGGAACGCTGCCCTTGTTGTTCGCCGCCTTTTCTCTGTGCCTCGGTGTCTCTGTGGCGAATCTTCCTACCCGCCGAAGAGCCCGACGACGTCGTTGAACGTCACCACCAGGAACACCGAGCCGATCAGCACCAGCCCGATGATCGTCGCGACGTTCTGCACCGCCAGCGGCACCGGCTTGCCGCGGATCCCTTCGGCGACCAGGAACAGGAACTGCCCGCCGTCCACGATCGGCAAGGGCAGGAAGTTGACCACCGCGAGATTCGCGCTGATCAGCCCCATGAAGAACAGGAGCCAGATGTACCCGCGGTCGGCGATCCTCGTGCCCAGGTGCGCGATGCCCACGGGCCCCTTCAGGTGCTCGATCTTCACGGTCTGCTGGAAGAGCCGGGCGAAGGTCGTGTAGACCGAGAGCATCACGCGGTGCGTCTCGCGCACGCCCATGCTCAGCGCCTCGCCCGCCGTCTCGGCCTTGAGCAGGGTCTCCTCGAGCTCGAACGCGCCGGGGCTGATCGGGCTCTGCCACGAGAGCGCGTGCACGGCCTGCACGTCGTCGGGCGAAAGGCGCAGGGTGACCTCCTCGGGCGGGCGCCCCCCGTCGCGCACGGCGGGCGGTCGCACCGTGAGCGTGACCTCGGCGCCGCCCGCGCCCGGCTCGGTCGCCGCGCGTATCGCCTCGCGGATGTCGGTGAAGTCCGAGGTGGCCCGCCCCTCGACGGACTCGACCCGCGAGCCCGGCAGCAGGTTCAGTCCGCGCGCGGGCATCGCGCCCGGAGACGCACTCTCGCCCGGTTCCGCCGGAGGGCGCGACAGGAGCGTGCTCGAGTCCGAAGTGTCGGTCGCGAAGAAGCCCACCGTGCCCTTGCCCCCGACCTTCAGCGTCAGCGGGACCTGCTCGACGGACCCGTCCGCGCCGGCCCGGGCCACGACCGCGCCGATCGTGCGGCCCGCGTGGGCCCGGATCTCGCCCGTCCCCGCCGCGACGCTCGGGTACTCGAGGGTTCCGACCCGCACGAACACATCGCCGGCCTTCAGGCCCTGGGCTTCTGCCTCGGGCGCGACCGAGTCAACCTTCAGCACGGGCGTCAGGCCGAGCAGGTGCCGCACGACCGAGTACGTCTTGTCGCCCCGCCTGACGAGGGCGTTCTGCAGTTCTGCCCGCGGGCGCGCCTCGATGGTCACCTTCCCCGTGTCGTCCGCGAACTCGACCTGGAAGGGCTCGCCCCCCGACTCGCGCGCGGCCCGGTGCAGGTCCTCCGCCCCGCGCACCTCGCGCCCGTCGCCGATCCGCACGATCCGCATCCCGGGCCGGACGCCCTCGAGCCCCGCCGCGCCCAGAGTCTCGGCGATCCGCTCGCGCTCTCTGGCCCGCTTGGAATCAATGACCCGCGCGGTGCGGGGCGGCTCGATGCCCAGTTCGAGCAGGCCCGAGACCTGGCCCACCTTCGGCGTGATCGCGAATCGCAGCGTCTCGTCCACGCCCGGGCGCTGGACCTTCATGAGCAGCGCCTCGTTCTTCGGCGCCATCGCCGTCGCCAGCGTCAGGTCGCTGAACGACTCGGGCCGCCGGTCCTCGATCTCGACCACGCGGTCGCCCGGCCGCAGCCCCGGCACGCTCACGCCCGCCGCCCCCGCGTTGCTCGCCACCGCCGTCGCGGCAGCCGAGCCCGGCGCTACGTCGCCGATCACCGGCGGCTCGGTCGGAAGCCCCACGCGGAAGACCACCACGAAGATGCACGCGGCCGTCACCGCGTTCGCGACCACGCCCGCCGAGATCACGATCATCCGCTTCCACACCGGGCAGCTCTGGTAGGAATCCGACGCGTCGCTGACGGCGTTGGGGTTCGCGTCGTCCTGCCCGAGCATCTTGACGTACCCGCCGAAGGGCAGGACGTTGAACCGGTACTCGGTCGGGCTGATCGCCTCACCGGTCGAACGTGAGTCCTCGACCGCCGTCGCCCCGGCGGCCGTCGTGTTCACCCGCGCCAGGTACTCGCGCTCGCTCGAACCCCGCCGCCACCCCAGCCCCTTGCGCCAGCTCACCAGCGCCGGCCCCATCCCCACCGCGAAGGCGAGCACGCGGATCCCCGCCCAGCGCGCGGCAAGGAAGTGGCCGAGTTCATGGATCACGATCAGGAGCCCGAACCCCAGCACGACCAGCAGGAGGTCGAAGGCCGAGGTGAGCGTGGCGGCAAGGTCGGACATGCGGGATCCTATGTTCGGGGAACCGCCCCGCACCGATCATCGGCATTCGCGCCGGGTGCCGGTAACGCAAGAGGCCCGGGCGCGGGCCCGGGCCTCTGGGACGTGCGTCGCAGAACGCGCTCAGTCCTTGTACTTCACCGCGCAGCCGTAGGGCTCGGTCTTGCTGGTCGAGACGGGCTTGCCGGCGAGCAGCTCGTCGATCGCCTTGGCGATGTAGTTGGTCTTGCCGAGGTTCTCCGAGCGGTCATCGTCCGGGGCGCCCATGTAGGCGACCTTGCCGTCCGCGGCGATCACGACCGTGAAGGGCGTGTTGCGGGCGCCGTAGGCCTTGCCCGTCTCGCCGGTCTCGTCGAGCAGGATCGGGAAGCCGATCGCCCAGTCCTTCTTGGCCTTGGCGTTGCGTTCCTTGCCCGAGCCCTGCTTGCCCGGCGCGTTGGAGTTGATCGCGTAGAACGCGACCTTGTCCCCGTACTTCTTGTTCAGTTCGGTGAAGGTCTTGTTGGTCTCGAAGTGCTTGACGACGAAGGGGCAGTCGGCGTTGAACCACGTCAGCACCACGACCTTGCCCGCCGACGAAGCCAGCGAGTGATCCTTGCCCTCGGTGTCGGCAAGGGTGAACTGCGGGGCCTTCTGCCCCACGTCCAGCTTGTCGGCCTTCTTGACCTTTTCGTCCTTGGCGTGCGTGGGTCCGGCCGGCTTGGCGGGCTGCGCCGAGCTCTGCGCGAGGGCCGCGGGGGCGGCGATGGCGAAGGCGGCGATCAGGCCCAGCAACGTCGAGGCTTTCTGCAATTTCATCGGCACATTCTCCGGCCCGCCCTTCCAGGGCGGGAACCTGTCCTGGGTCCGCGCGAGCGGCACACGCCGCCGCCGGCCCTTGGGTTCTGAGTTGGGTCTTGGGGTAAAGGTGATACGCCCGGTGATCGGACTCGTTCCCGGGCCGCTCCCGAACTAGCGGGCGCGTTCCGGTTCGACCACATAATAGGCCGGGGATGATTCTGCATTCATCCAGACGCCGGCAACGCCTCTAAGTTGTTTGTTTTCAGTGTCTTGCGTCGCTTGAAGTCGAACGGTCAGTCGCTCGCCCTCCGCGCGGGTATCGGCGATCGGGTCGGCAAGCCCCGCGCAATCCGCCGCGGGGTAAAACTCGACGACCCGGGCCCCCTCCGCCTCGATCACCCAGACCGACCCTGGGGCCGCCTCCGATGCACGCCTGACCCGGAGCGCCTTCGAGCCCTCGGGAACGGCCCGGGGGACTCTTTGCTCCGAACGGCGAAGTCCCTGCACCGCGGCGGACGACGGCTCGGGCGGGGACTCGTGCCCGATGATCAACTGCGTCTCGGTCCGTCCCTTCTCGAGCAGGCAGACGTCTGAGCAGACCATCCACGAGCAGTCCGCGCCGATCCGAACACGCTCTCCCGGCCGCGCCCCGGGTGCAACCGTGAGCGGGATGAGGAGCACGGCCTCCCGCTCATAGATGTGGTCGAGGATGCCCCCGGGGAGCACGTGGCGGGTGGGGGCCGGCCAGCGAGTCTGCCCCGCGGTGACCCCCGGCGGAAGTTCGAGCGTGACGCGGGGCGGTTCTCCCGAGTCGTTCCGGCCGTTCCAGTAAATGTGCCAGCCGGGGTCGATCGTGAACCGGACGCCCACCGTCACCGTCGACCCCGGCGTCGCCACGGTGCTTGAAAGAACGAGCGTGACCTCGACGTGCTGCTCTCTCCGAGGGGCGGTGGTCGATGACTCCGCGGAATGGACCGCCCCAGGGGGCTCGGCGCAGGTGCACCCGGCCCACGGAAGGGCGACGATGAACGCGCTCGTCAGCAACCGGTTCATGGCTGAGTTTGTGCCCTCCGCCGGCGGGAATCAAACGGCACCCCTGCCGCGCCGCCCCCGCGCGTGTACGCTCCCGTCATGCGAATCAACCGAATCGTGGTCATCGGCGCCCTCGGCGCGGCGGCCCTCGGAGGCTGCGGCGGCATTACGGACGACGATATCGAGTTCACGTCGCTCGGCGAAGTCCGCAGCCTCCACGCGTCGCTGGCACGGAGCCCCGAGGCGGCTCTCTTCATGGACGCCCGCGCCCCCAAGTATTACGCCGAGGGGCACATCCCCGGGGCCGTCAACTACCAGCTCTTCGACTTTGCCGAGCGGACCAGGATCCGCGCCAGCGTCGAGGCCTTCGACGAACTGGTCGTCTACGGCGACAACCCGGGCAGTTACGAGGCCCGCGGCCTGACCAAGAGGCTCATGGAGATCGGCTACTCCGACGTGCGGCTCTTCGCGGGCGGCCTGGACGAGTGGAAAGCGGCCGGCCTGCCCGTCGAGAAGGGCGAAGCGCCCGCAACGCCGCCCGAGCCCTGAGTCCCAGAAAGAAAACGGGCGGGGCCGACGCCCCGCCCGCGTGCTTCTCTCCGAACGGCCGCGACGGCCGCGGTGTTTCAGGCCGGGATCGTCGTGAGGTCGTTGGTCAGGCCGAAGGGGACCCCGCCGCTCGTCCACCCGCCGCCGAGCACCAGGTCGTAGTGCGTCAGCGTGGCGACCACCGGCACCGGCGCGCTGGCCTCGATCGAGAAGAAGTTGAGGCCCGGGCGGTTGATGATGATCTCCGGCGCCTCGTGCAGCTTCAGCTGCCCGAAGGACTGCGCCGCCACCGGCACGCTGAACTCGAGGAAGTCGGCCGTGCCCGTGAAGAGCAGCTTGACGACCACCGTCGTCGGCGTGTTGGTGG
>CAZCPB010000135.1:0-11290 GCA_964500365.1 uncultured Phycisphaeraceae bacterium | reverse complement strand
CACCCAGCACCCAGCACCCAGCACCCAGCACCCAGCACCCAGCACCCAGCACCAACCATGACCGGACTCCTCCCCATCTTCAAGCGTGAACTCTCCGGCTACTACGTCACGCCCGTCGCCTACGTCTTCATCGTCATCTTCCTGCTCCTGGCGGGCGTGTTCACGTTCCAGCTCGGCGACTTCTTCGGTCGCGGCCAGGCCGACCTGCGGCCGTTCTTCGACTTCCTCCCGTGGCTCTTTCTCTTCCTCATCCCCGCCGTCGCGATGCGGCTGTGGGCGGAGGAGCGCCGCGGCGGGACGATCGAACTGCTGCTGACGCTGCCCGTCTCGCTCGGCGCGGCGGTGCTCGGCAAGTTCCTCGCCGCGTGGGCGTTCATCGGCATCTCGCTCCTGCTGACCTTCCCGATGTGGATCACGGTCAACTACCTCGGCAACCCGGACAACGGCGCGATCTTTGCCGGGTACTTCGGCGCCCTGCTCATGGGCGGCGGGTTCCTCGCGATCGGGGCGTGCATCTCGGCGGTCACCAAGAGCCAGGTCATCGCGCTGGTCGTGAGCGTCGTGATATGCCTGGGCTTCCTGCTGGCGGGGTTCGCCCCCGTGCTCGACTTCTTCCGCGGCTGGGCCCCCGAGCCGGTCGTGAGCACCGTTTCGTCCTTCAGCTTCCTCACCCGGTTCGATGCGCTCAGCAAGGGCGTGATCCAGCTCCGGGACCTGGCCTTCTTCGGCTCGCTGATCGCGGTCTTCCTGGCGGCCAACGCCGTTGTGATCGAAATGAAGAAAGCGGAATAGGACGCACTCACCACTGAGGACACAGAGAGCAAGAGGGGAATTCGGAGCGTGCTCCCGTTCTGACACACCACGGTTCGTTCCTCTCGTTCCCTGTGGCTCAACGCCCAACCACCCAACCACCCATGAACACACGACTCATCTCCGTCGGCGGCCTGCTCGTACTCCTCGCGCTGTTCTTCGGCGTGAACATGCTCTTCGGGGCGTGGGGGCGGGTGGCCAAGGTCGATCTCACGCAGGGCAACCTGTACACGCTCTCGGAGGGCTCGCGCTCGATCGCGCGGAGCTTCACCGAGCCGGTCAACCTCACGCTGTACCACTCGTCGAAGCTGGCCCAGGGCCGGCCCGCCGTCGAGAGCTACGCCACCCGGGTCCGCGAGCTGCTCGAGGAGTACGCCGAGGCGTCGCGCGGCATGATCCGGCTCAAGGTCGTCGATCCCCAGCCCTTCTCCGAGGACGAGGACGCCGCCGTTGCCGCGGGCCTGAACGGCCTGCCGGTGAGTGCTTCCGAGACGCTGTATTTCGGCCTGGTCGGGACCAACGCCGTGAACACGCGCGAGGTCATTCCCTTCTTCGACCCGACCAGCGAGCGATTCCTCGAGTACGACATCAGCCGCGTGCTCTACAGCCTCGCCAACCCCGAGCGCCGCGTCGTCGGGCTCATCAGCTCGCTGCCGATGAACCAGACGTTCGACCCCATGACCAACCAGCCGCTGCGGATCTGGCAGATCATGCGGGAGCTGAAGAGCTTCTTCACGGTGAACGACCTCGGTGCCGACGTGAAGGAGATCCCCGAGGACGTGGACGTGCTCATGGTCGTCCACCCCAAGAGCCTCTCCCAATCGACGCTATTCGCGATCGACCAGTACGTGCTCAAGGGCGGTAAGCTCTTCGTCGCGGTGGACCCGCTCTGCGAGTCCGACCAGTCGGGGGCCGACCCGCGGAACCCCATGTCGGCGATGATGGCCAACCGCGGCTCTTCGCTCTCCAAGCTCTTCGAGACCTGGGGCGTTGAGATGGTGCCGGGCAAGATTGCCGCGGACATCAATTATGCCACCCCCGTGCTCATGGGCGGGGGCCGCCAGGAGCCCGTGACTTACGTCGCGTGGCTCAGCATGAGCAGGCTCGAGCTCGACGGCAAGACCGTCTCGCCCTTCACCAAGGAGGACGCGATCACGGGCGTCCTGACGCGGATGAACATCGCGACGCCGGGGTACATCCGCGTGCTCGGCGCCGACGCCGAAGCGCCCGCCGCGCCGGAGAAGGCGGGCGAAACCGCGAAGGGCGATGGGGACACGAAGACCGATTCCGGCGCCGAGTCAAAGGAGGGTGAATCGAAGGCCGGTGCGGAGCAGCCGGCCGATTCCGCGTCGAAGGCGGAGGGCGAAAAGGCCCCGGCGGCCACGCCCGGGACGGCGGCGCCCGCCCCGACCCTCGTCATTTCGCCCTTGATTCAGACCACGGACAAGGCCTCGCCGCTCGAAGCCGGCCTCTTCCAGTTCGTGCCCGATCCCAAGAAGCTTCTGGCCGAATACGTGCCGGGCGGCGCGCCGCTGACGATCGCGGCACGCCTGTCGCTCGCCCCCGGCGCGGTCCTGAAGACCGCCTTCCCCGACGGCCGCCCGCCCGAAACGCCGGCGCCCGGCGAGCCCGCGTCCCCGCCGCCTGCCGACGCAAAGGAAGGCCTGATCGCCGAGTCCGCCGGCCCGGTGCACATCGTCGTCATCGCCGACTGCGATTTCCTCAACGACCGCTTCTGGATCCAGGAGCAGCGCATCAGCGGCCTCTCGCTGGGCGCGCTCAAGATCGCCGACAACGGCGACTTCGTCATCAACGCCGTGGACAACCTCTCGGGGTCCAGCGACCTCATCAGCATCCGCGCCCGCGGCGAGTTCACCCGGCCCTTCGACCGCGTGCAGGCAATCGCCAAGTCCGCCGAGCAGCAGTACCGGGCCGAGGAGCAGGCCCTTGAGGACAAGATCCAGCAGGCCCAGAACCGCATCAGCGAACTTCAGCGCCAGCGCCCCGGCGACGACCAGACGCTCCTGCTCAGCGAGGAGCAGGAGAAAGAGATCGACAAGCTCCGCGAGGAAATGCTCGCCACCCGCAAGCAGCTCCGCGCGGTCCAGCTCAACCTCCGGCGCGACATCGAGGACCTCGGCACACGCCTCAAGATCATCAACATCGGCCTGATGCCCCTGATCGTGGCCGGCGTCGCCGTGACGCTGGGCGCGTGGAGGATGACGAGGAAGAAGAGCGTCTCGTTCAAGCGGGATCAGTAGGCCGAACCGGCCGCGCCGGGCCCGCCAGCGGCGCTGACATAGAATTTCTCTCTTCTCCCGCTCTGCTGTTCTCCTGTTCCACGCCGTTGACCAACGAGGATCCCCATGACCCCGAAGACCCTCGGCATCCTCGCCCTCGTCGCCGCCGCGGTGCTCGCGGTCGCCTTCTGGATCGCGCGCGGCAGGGCCCCCTCGGAGACCGCGGCCCCCCCGGCCATCAAGACCGAGAAGGCCGGCGAACTCGGCGCGCCCTCCGCCGCCGGGGCCCGGCTGCTCCCGGTCCTTGGCGCGAAGGCGAACGACGTCGCCGAGATCTCGGTGAAGGGCGCGGAGAAGGAAGCCCAGGTCCGGCGCGATGGTGGCCGGTGGGTCGTGCCCGCGCAGGGCGGGTATCCCGCCGACCCGGACAAGGTCCGCGACGCCGTGCTCTCGATCGCCGAGATGACGATCGCCGAGCCCAAGACCCAGAAGCCCGAGAACTACGCGCTGCTGGGCGTGCAGGAGCCGGGCGAAAAGGACTCGACATCGCGCCTCGTAACCCTGAAGGACGCTCAGGGCGCGGTCGTCGCGTCTCTCATCGTCGGTAACTCGGCCCCCGGCGGCGCGCGGACCACGCCCGGCGCGAACGTTTATGTCCGGCGCGCCGGCGAGGCCCAGGCCTTCGAGGCCCGCACCCGCATCGACCCTCGCTACGCCCTCGACCCCGACCCCGGCACCTGGATCAAGAAGAGCCTCGACGGCGTCCCCGCCGACCGCATCAAGTCGATCTCAATCTCCCACGCCGACGGCGCGGCGGTCGAACTCGCCAAACCGCAGAAGTCCGACCCCGAGTTCATCATCGCCAACCTGCCCGCCGGGCGCGAGATCAAGTACGCGGGCGCTGCGTCGGCCGTCGCCCAAGCGGTGGCGCTCGTGACCTTCGACAGCGTCAAGCCCGTCGCCGACATTGCCGCGGGCGCGACTCCGACTGGCACCGCCATCTTCCGCACCTTCGACGGACTGGTGCTGACGGTGGACACGTCCACGCGGGACGGCACCTCGTGGGTCACGTTCGATGCTCGCTACGAGGCGCCGCCCGAGGCCCCGGCGACGGAGCCGACCCCGAGCGACCAGCCCCCGCCCGCGGCGAACAAGCCGGCCGACGAGGTCCGGAAGGAAGTCGAGGCGCTCAACGCCCGATTCGGCGGCTGGGCCTTCGCGCTCCCGTCGTACAGGGTGCAGCAGCTGCTGACGAAGATGGAAGACCTGCTCAAGCCGGCGGAGGCGGCGGCGAGCCCGTCGGGCACGACGCCCGGGCCCATCACGGGCGATGACGGCGAGCCCGTCGAACTGCCCGACAAGTGAAGTCAGCCCAGGAGCGCGGCAACTCGTCCCGGCTCAACGCCCGTGATTTCGACGAGCTTCTCCGGTGAAGAGTGCCCGGCCACGATCGCGACGGCGCCGGGCTTGACGCCCAGACTTGCCGCGATCACGCGGCATACGGCGGCATTGGCCCGGCCCCCTTCGGGCGGGGCCGAGACCCGGACTTTGAGCCGATCGCCGAGCCGGCCCGCGATTTCGTCGCGCCGCGCGCCGGGAACGACCTTCACGGCCAGCCGAACGGCCTTTGGAGCGTCTGCCGCGTTCTCGTTCTGCCGGGGGGCCACGGCGACAATGTACGCCCATAGGCGCCGGGACACGGACACGCTGTGGGTTCCCAAGGGGCGACCACAACGTGAACAGCGCGGACAGACTGGGCTGGCGATGACCGGGGTTCAGAAGTACATTGGGTGCATGGCCCGTCGCCGGACCTTGCTCCGCGGCTTCACGCTCATCGAGCTGCTGGTCGTCATCGCGGTCATCGCGCTGCTGGTTTCGATCCTGCTGCCGTTCCTGGCCAAGTCCAAGGCCGCGGCGGTCAAGATCCGCTGCGAGAGCAACCACCGCCAGCTGATGACCGCGGTCGGGCTGTACGCCAACACCAACAAGGACTTCCTGCCCTGGCCCAACTGGGCAGGGATCAGCGTGGCCGGCTGGCTTTACACCTCGCCCGAACCGGGCGGATCGGGCTGGACCGCCGAATTCCGCGAGACCGGCACGCTCTGGCAGTACGTCGAGCACCCCGATATCTACCGGTGCCCTGCTCACAAGGGGCCGTTCGCGGGCTCCGCCCAGATCACCAGCTACCTGATGAACGGGGCCGTGTGCGGGTTCGGACGGCGCAACGGCGCCCGCGCCTCGTTCCGCATCGACATGATGATGCCCAACTCCTTCATCCTGTGGGAGACCGCCAAGGAGGGTTGGAACGATGGGTCGAGCTATCCGGACGAGGGCCTCAACAACCGGCACGACTGGAACCGCGACAACAGCGACAACACGAAGAACGACAAGGTGGTCGCCGGGCGCGGCAACACGATCTCGTGCCTCGACGGTCACGTCGAGTGGGTTTCAAAGATTCAATACAACGAAGAACTGAAGAGGACGCCGGGCCGCTTGTGGTGCTCGCCCGACAAGCGAAACGGCAAGTAGCTCCACGCCCGCCCCGCCGGTGCCGCTCAGCTGCTCCCCGCCCGCATTCGGTCCACCCCCGCCGGGAAGGGGTAGCTCGGGAACACGCCCACGTGCCCGTAGCGCCACATAGGCAGCGACGTATAGACATCGCCCCGGAAGCCCGCCCCGTACATCGCGCTGAGCACCGCCTCGAAGCTGGGCTCGGCACCGCCGCTGCCGACCAGACGGTTGGCCCGCGCGTTCAGGAACGACACGCTCGCGACCGGGAGCCGTTCGCGCCGCTCGCGGAGCATCTTCGTCACGGTCGTGAACCCGCGCGACAGGTCGTCGATCGTGAAGTGGTCCGTGCCGCTCGGACGCAGGAGCGCGAGGATGAGCAGGCTGTCGAGGTCGAACTTCAGGACGTACGGCTGCTTGTCGCTCGCGGCGTGGATCGAGACGCTCTCCTGAAACATCTTCGCGTAGCTCGTCACCGAGCGCGACGACCACTGGCTGGTCGTGATCAGCTCGCAGAGCTGGGCGATGATGCCGTGGCTGTTATCCTCCGCGTTCACGCCGCAGATGACGGTGCGGTAGCGCCCGTCCACCAGGTCGCGGAGCAGGTCCTGGCCCCACATGATGCGGAGCCGCTCGTTGGGCGCGACCTTGCCGCCGGCGCCCGGCAGCAGCGTCACGCGGTCCGGGGCCAGTTCGGACGACATGAGCCCTTCGGCGTCGCCCTCGTACAGGCGCACATCGGGCTCGGCGGGTTTGCTCGGCCTGGCGGTCGTCGGCATGGCCAATGGTATTCCGCGCCGGCGCCGGAACCGAACCCCGCGCACGTCGCGACCGGCTCTCGAAGTCAGCCCGGCGGCCGCGAGTCGGTGAGAAACCACGTCACCACGCGCCCGAGGATCGCCCCGAGTTCGGACGCCTCGGCGCCCGCGCCCCCGGAGGAGCCCGTGCCGAAGCCGTGGTCGGCCCCCACCACCCGCTCGCAGGTCACGTCGCGCCCCGCCGCGAAGAGTTCGGCCCGCGCCAGGTCGTTCGACTCGACGGGCACGGACCGATCGGCCGTGCCGTACGCGAGGTACACCCGCGCCCGGCTCTTCTTGAGTTCCTCGACCGGCGAGAGCCGGAAGAACGAGGACCACCTCCGGTACGGGTGACCCCAGGCGGACTTCTCGACGCTGTCCGGCTCGGCGGCGATCGCCGCGGCTTGGGCGTAGACCTCCTCGACCCGGGCCTCGCGCGCCGCCTCGTCCTCGCCCGGCTGGTACTCCCGGCGCGCGATCTGGGCCATGTCGAAGAGCTGCGTCGTTCCCGCCCCCGCGAGGCACGCGACGTGCGTGATTTCAGGCACGTCGGCCGCGACCTTCGCCGCCATGCTCGCGCCCTCGGAGTGCCCCGCCGCGAGCACGCGGGCCCGGTCGATGTCGGGGCGCGTGAGCGCATGGCGCAGCGAGGCCTCGAGCGCGACGGCCCAGCGGTCGGCGGCGTACTCGTACTTGAACTCGTCCGTGCACCCCTCGCACGATCCGGGCCGGGCCGAAGTATCGAGGAACTTCACGCCCGGCTTCTCCACCACCATCACGCGGCAACGGCCCCTGGCCTCTTTCAGCACCAGGTTCTGGAGCCCGCCGCCGACCCGCCCGTCGGGCGATCTGGTGAACAGCGAATCACACCCCGAGCCCTGGATCCAGAGCACCAGCGGGAGCGGCCGGCCCTCCGAGCCCTTCGGCGGCGTGGACAGGTAGTAGGTGATCTCGCGCGAGAGTTCGTCCTTGACCTCGAAGCGGTCGTACGGAATCCCGATCTCCTTCGCCGGCGCCGCGGGCTTGGGCAATTCGTCGATCGCCCCGACCAGCGAACGTGCGAACGCCGCAAGCCAGACGGCGATCGAGGCGATCACGACGGACTTGGCCATCGGTCCTCCATACTTCCCGCACGGCGAGCGTCCGTGCCCCGGAACATGGATGCGCGTGCCGAGCCGGCCCGTCGTTCACGTCCGCGCAAGTTCGATCCGCCGATAACGGCCCGGTTCACCGAGAGTTACAGCATCGCCAGGAACGCGGCAAGGCCGGCGCCGGCCAGCGCGAGATTGCCCGCGATCGCGGGGATGCTCGTGTCCCGCACCGCCCGGCCCCGCTCGGTCTTGGGAAGCCGGTCGGTCGCCAGCGAGTTCGCGGCCATGATGGGCCACAGGACCGTGAAGAACAGCATCGCCCAGGCCCACACGAGGAAGAGCGGCCACACCAGAAGCTCGCGCGTGCCGCGTGCGGCGCTGGAGCCGATGAGCGCGATAACGATCGCCACGAGCGGCCCGCTCAGGATCCACGCCCGGCGCGCTCTCGACGGCCAGGGAAGCGGGGTCCACGGCTTGCGCGGGTCGAAAGTTGTGCCGCACTCGGGGCAACGGCTCTCGTTTCCCGGGGCCGGACGCAAGCCGCGCAACGGGTACCCGCATTGCTCGCAGCGGGCGGATTCGAGAGGGTCGGGCGGTGTCGGCGCGGGCGCGTTCATGACGCGGGAGCAGCGTAGTCGATCCGAAGAGCGATCAGAGTCGCGGATCGACGGGCTCACTCTCGAGGGCGAGAACACCAAAGACGCACTCGTGCACACGCCGCAGCGGCTCGCGCCGGACGAACCGCTCCAGCGCCTCGACGCCCAGGGCGAACTCGCGCAGCGCCAGGTGGCGCTTCGCGCCAAGGCCGCGCGAGCGCAGGCGCTCGAGGTTCTCGGGGCGCGAGTACTCCGGCCCGTAAATGATCCGCAGGTACTCCGGCGCGCGGCACTTCACCGCCGGCTGGAGCACGCCGCGTGTTCCACAAGGGCTCGCGCACGAGCGTCGCGTTCGCCGCGTCCTCCTCCGAGTTCAGCCAGAACACCTTGCGGAACCCCTCGCGCTCGATCCCGCGGGCATTGCGCCGCAGCGCCATCCGGTGCGCCCGCACCACGTGCGGCCCGAACTGCCGGTCCTGGCGCCCGGCGTTCCGCGCCCGGCAGACGTGCTCGGGCGTGTTCATGATGATCGCGACGGGCAGGCAGTGGAACTCGCGCGCCAGGAGCACGAGCCCCTTGCGGTCCTCGGCCCGCACGTTGGTCGCGTCGATCACCGTGAGCAGGCCGCGCGCAAGGCGCGTGCGGGCGACGTAGTGCAATACGTCGAAGGTGTCGCCGGTCGCTTCCTGGCTGTTCTCGTCGTCGGAGACCCAGCCGCGGCAGGTGTCGGATCTCGGTGGGCTTGAAGAGCCTGCGCGCGAGTGACGGCTTGCCGGAGCCCGAGGCGCCGATTATGACGACGAAGGAGAGTTCGGGGACGGTGATCTGCATGCACGGTCACTTGGCGGCAAACAGCGAGGAAAAGGTCGCTTCGCACCAGGGTTCGCCCCATGGTCCGGGCTTGACAAGATCCCGTGACATGCCGCGCTCTCTATGCATTGACGCAACGGCCCGCGCGATTCCATCGACCATGACGCAAACCGACTCTCCATCACGCGCCCAGCGCAGCGCCATCGGAGGCCGCGCTCGGTCCTCGATACATCCGGTTCCAATAAACTCCACGCAGACCGGTGGCGGCCCACCGGACTTTGCGTATCCCTGAACCTGATCGCGCGAGATCGGTTCGACTCTGCTGAACACGAATGCGTCCCGCACCGGCCTCGGCTTCGTCGGCTCGGTCAGGTACATCCAGACCGAGTGCGTTCCAACTTCATCCACGACCGCCCAGCGACCCGACGCCGCATGCCGTTGAGAAATGAGCATCGCTTACTCCCCGTGTGGCACGAACACCCCCATCTGCGTCGGCCCCCCCACCAACGCGTCCTCCTCCCCGATCCCCCTGATCTCGACGCAGTACCCGAACCTTCCCGCCACGCGCTCCGCCCACTCCCTGAACTCCGCTCTTGTCCACTCGAACCGGTGGTCGCGGTGCCGGAACTGCCCCGCCTCCAGCGTCTCCCACTTCACGTTGCACTCGCGGTTGGGCGTCGTCACGATGACCACCCGCGGCCGTGCAAACTCGAACACCACGCGCTCCCCAGGTCGGCCGCGGGGCTGTGCGTGGTGGAGAGCGTGAGCAGCACGGCTTGGAGGGTAGCGGAGTTCGGGCCGCCGCCGGTCGCGCGACGATTTCGGTACCCTGTTGGCCATGCTGAATCGTGCTCCGGCGGTGGTTCTTGCGGTGGTTGTGGTCGTGGCGGGTGCGTGCACCTCATCGTCGCGCCCCGCGTGGACGGACGAGCAGCTCCGCCAGCGCGAGGCGGCCGACGAGGAGCGCGCCCGGGTCCAGTTCGAGAGCGGCATCGCGCGCCTCTGCGACCGACTCTCGGCCGAACTCGCCGCGCACGACGCCGACCGTTCCAAGCCCGAGCCGCACGTGGACATCCTCGCGATGTCGGGCGGCGGCGACTACGGCGCGTTCGGCGCGGGCGTGCTGGTCGGGTGGGGGAGCGTAGAGGAACAGGCGAAGCGGCGGCCCCGGTTCGACGTCGTGACGGGCGTGAGCACGGGCGCGTTGCTGGCGCCGTTCGCATTTCTCGGGACCGACGAGGACAGCCTCCACGTCGAGACGTTCTACCGCAACCCGCGCACGGATTGGGTGCAGTCGCGGGGGCTGCTCTTTTTCCTGCCGCACCTGCCTTCGTTCATGGAGACCCCGGGCCTGGAGCGCGATCTGAAGGTCGCGGTGGACGACGCGATGATCGAGCGGATCGCGCAGCGGTCGCGCGAGGGGTGTTTGCTCGCGGTCTCGGCGACCAACCTCGATTTCGGCACGCAGCGCGTGTGGGACCTGGGCGCGATGGCGGACGCGGCGACCACACCCGAGGAGCGCGACCGCGTGCGCGACGTGCTGCGCGCCTCGGCCGCGATCCCGGCGGTCTTTCCCCCCGTCGAGGTGGAGGACGAGCTCTACGTGGACGGGGGCGTGACCGCCAACGTGCTGCTGCGTCTGGACCCGGAGGCGCCCGGGGGGCTGATGAACGTGTGGCGCGAGCGTCACGGCGACCGGCCCCTGCCGCGCGTGAGATACTGGATCATCGTGAACAACCAGGCGCACGCCCCGCCCCGGACGGTCCAGCCGCGCTGGCCGGCGATCGTGGGGCCGAGCCTGGCGACGGCGATCCGCTCGGCGACGCTCGCCGAGATCCGCTGGCTGGCGGCGCAGGCGAAGTACGTGAACGCGGTGCGCGGCACACGGATCGAGATGCGGGTCCTGACGATCCCCGACTCGTGGCGTCCGCCGGTCGAGGGGGATTTCAAGAAGGAGACAATGGACTCGCTGGCGGACCTGGGGCGGAGGCTCGGCGCCGAGCCCTCGTCCTGGAGCGAGTGGGTATCCGTCGATGCGTCGCCCGGGGAAGCACCGCGTTAGTGGCGTCGGGGTGCCCTGCCCCCCATTTCCTGATCCAGCAACTATGAGAGTCCCGACGGTCGCCGGGCGCGACCAGGAGGCTCTCGATGAAGCGGACGAGGCATTCGGCGGAACAGATCGTGGCCAAGCTGCGTGAGGCCGACGCGATGCTGGCGGCGGGGAGATCGGTCGCCCAGGTCGTGCAGGCGCTTGGGGTGAGCGAGCAGACGTTCAACCGCTGGAAGAACCAGTACGGCGGGATGAAGGCCGAGGAGGCCCGGCGGCTGAAGGAACTGGAGGCCGAGAACGCGCGGCTGAAGCGGGTGGTGGCCGACCAGGCGATCGACATCTCGATCCTGAAGGAGGCCAACGACTACCTGGGAAAGCCGCATCGCCC
>CAZCPB010000134.1:0-11349 GCA_964500365.1 uncultured Phycisphaeraceae bacterium | reverse complement strand
TCGGGACAGGCGAGGACTTCCTCCAGAACCTCGTTGACCGCCTTCATCGCCTGCTGCATTTCCTCGTTGGCCCGGCGCGTTGCCTCGGCGTACGTCTCCTGCAGCATCATCGCGGCGTCTTTCTGGGCCGCGTCCAGGCTGAGGATCTTGGCGTAGCGCTCGACGCTCGACTTTGAGATCTCCGCCCCGCCGAAGCCGCCGCGCGATCCGGAGAACTCGAACTGCGCCGACGCCGGCGCCGAGGGAACGAGCACGGCCACGCCCGCCCCCAGAACTCCGGACGAGATCATGGCCGCACCCACGACGGAACGGAGGCTCAGCATGGTTCTTCTCCTGCCCCGCCGGCCGCAGGAACGCCTCGGACGGCACCGGGGTTGTTTGTCATGATGCGCAGAGCGGCACCGCCCGTCCAGGAATGCGTTCGGGACAGGGCCGGTTCGTGCTTTCTTCGGACGCCCCGGTCAGGTCGTCCCCTCACGCGCCGCCCCGCGGTTCCGCGGCACCGCCCGCTGGCGGCGGTCCCCGTCGTCGTCCCCGCCGGGGCCGCGCCGGCGCCACCCGCCCCGGTCGTTGTCGTCGCCCCGCGGCAGGCGTTCCTGTTGGTCCGGGGTCAGGATCTTGCGGAGCTCGTCCTCGGTCTTGCTCCCGATGTCGCGCCGCTTGTCGTACAGCTCGTCGAGCGGACCGCCGTCCCCGCCGCGGAACATTGACATCATGTTCTCGGCGGTCACGGTCATCTCAACCTTTTCCTGAGCCTTCGCGAGCTGGTCGTTGACCGCGTCCATGTCGCGGTCGAAGGACGCGGCGAGGGCCTCGACGGCGACCTTCTGGTCCTCGCTGAGGTCCGTCATTTCCCTGGCCGCGCGAACATACCGCTGCGCTCGCGTGTCGTTGTACACGCGGGGGAAGCTCTGGCGCTTCACCTCGGCGATGATCGTTTCACGAGCGGCCTCGGGGACGAGATCCTCGATCTGGCGCGCGTACCGCCGGTTGACGTCGCGCACCGCCACCGACAGCTTGCGCCCCTCCTCCAGCAGCTTCTGGGCCTCCTGCATGTCGCCGCTCTGCATCACCTCGAAGAAGTTCGACATCTGCTTCTGCTCGAATTCCATCCGCGCCGAAAGCGTGCGGTCGAGGTCCTGCTCGTACAGATCCAGCACCGGCTCGACCTGGCGCTTGGCGTCCTCCGGCAGCTGCGCCCGGTCCACGATCGCGATCAGGTCCACGCGCTCGCCGCTGATGCGGCCCCGGTTCAGCCCGCGCGCACGCCGAAGCGCCCGCTCGAACTTCGGCCACTGCGCCTGCTGATCGTCGCGGAGCACGAGCTTGACGTCGTCGAGGAACGCCTTCTCCATCTCGTCGCGCACCGGGCGGAACTTCTCGAAGTCCCCGCGGATCCCCTGCCACACGCCCGGGTCGCGGCTGTCCCGGAACTCGTCGCGGACGCGGTCCACCTTCGTGCGCAGCTCCTGCGAGCGCGACCGGAACTGCTCCTGGTACGCCTCGAAGAGCGTCTTGACCGCCTCCTGCTGGTCCTCGTCGAGGCTCAGCGTCTTGTTCAGCCGGTCGATCTCGCGCGAATTCACGGTCGGTTGCAGCACGTCCCCGCCGAACCCGCCCCGACCGCCGGGCCCCTGGGCGATAGCCGGAGCGGTGACCGCGCCGAGAATCGCCGTCGCGGCCAGCACGCGCGATGCGCGGGCAAGCCTGCCCAGCAGGCCGGAGCAAGACCGGGTACTTCTCGCATTCATGGGATTCCTTCCTGTGGGGCGTGGGTCCTGGCGGGCCGGAATGCGGCGACGATGCGTGCGCAAGTATACATCGGAGGGCCCGGCCCCCAAGCCGAACGATCAATGCCGTCCGGTATTGCCCGAGCCGGAAGAACGGCCCCGACCGCCCCGCTCAGGAGATCCGCGGGTCAAGAACCCTGCTCAGGACGTCGACCGCCAGATTGAAGAGGACCAGCAGGGTCGCGTAAACAAGCACGACGCCGATGATCAGGAACAGGTCCTTGTTCTGCACGGCGTTGACGAAATGCTGGCCCATCCCCGGCACGGTGAACACCCGTTCCACCACGAAGGACCCGGTCATCGCCAGCGCCGTAGCGGGGCCAAGATAGCTCAGAACCGGCAGGAACGCGTTGGGGAGCGCGTGCCGCGCGATGACACTCCATTCGGGCAGCCCCTTGGCCCGCGCGGTCCGCACGAAATCCGAGGAAAGCTGCTCGATCAGGCCCATCCTCGTGAGGCGCGCGATGTACGCGGCAAAGGGCAGCGCCAGCGTGATCACCGGCAGCGCGGACACCCCTCCCCCCGTCGTCGCCGCGACCTTGCCGATCCCCAGCCAGACGGGGAACGCCAGGACGAGCGCGGTGCCGATGACGAAGTTCGGCAGGCTGATCCCCGTCAGCGACAGGGAGAGCGTCAGATGGTCGGCCGGGGAGCCCGGCCTCAGCGCCCCGATCGTCCCGACCGCCAGCCCCAGGATCAGCGCAAGCAGGATCGCCGCCAGCCCCAGCTTCATCGAAACCGGCAGCGAGTCGGCGATGATCTCGTTGACGTTGCGGTCGCGGTACATCAGCGACGGTCCCAGGTCGAACACCCGGCGCGGGGGCGCTTCGACCCCCGCCTCCCGGAAGTGCGCTTCACGCTCCGCCGCCGCACCGCTCCACGACTCGCGGACGAACTTCACCCCGCTCGCGCTGTCCAGGTACGACCAGTAGAACCGCCAGAAGCTGTCGAGGCGGTACTGACGCTCCATCGCCGCCTGGATCTCCGGCACCGGCCGCCGCCCCTCGGGCCGGTCCAGCGGGCTGCCGGGGACCGCCCACGCCAGCGCAAGGGTGATCGTGTAGATCGCGCCCAGAATCAGAGGTAGTTGCAGCAGGCGTCGGACGATGAGCGACAGCACGTCTCAACCCCTCAATAGGAGCGCCCCGGCCGCGCCGGGAGCATTCTCGGCACGTCCGTCCCCTTCCCGTCCCCGAAGACGTCCACAAGGAACATGTTCTGGTCGGTCCTGGGGTGCGAACTGATGCCCGTGATCCTGTGCGGGTCGAAGGCGTAGATCGCGGCGTACTGGAAGATGGGCAGGAGCGGCGCATCGCCGAGCAGGACCGCTTCGGCCCTTTCGAGCAGCCGCATCCGCGCGGCGGGGTCCGCTTCCTTCTCCGCCTCGTCCAGCAGGCGGTCGTACTCCGGGTTCGAGTAGTTCCTGTCGTTGTTCCCGTCACCGGTCCGGCAGATGTCGAGGAACGTCGTCGGGTCGCCGTAGTCCCCGTACCACGACCCGCGGCAGACGATGAAGTTGTGCCGCCGGGCGTCGTCGCGGAACCCCTTGATCTCCTTCTGTGTGAGGGTGACCTGCACACCGAGGCGCTCCTGCCAGTTCCGCGCCACGATCTGGCAGATCTCGTCGTGACCGCCGTCCTTTGTGAAGAGGATGTCCACCGCGATGAACGCGCCGGGGTCCGGGTGCCCGGCCTCTTCGAGCAGCCGCCTGGCCTCGGCCACGATCGCCGCCGATTCGGCGGGTGTAGCGCCGTCCGACACGCACGGGATCCCCGCCGGAGACGTGTACCCCGCGAGCGAGCCCCGCGGGATGAGCGTCGCCGTCGGGGGTTCGCCGAGCCGCCGCACGTCGCGGGCGATCGTCGCCTTGTCCACGACCATCGAGAACGCCCGGCGCACGCGAGGGTCGTGGAAGGGGTTCTCACGCCCGTCGGGCAGGCGCTCCGAGCAGTTGAAATTCAGGAAGTACGTCCCGAACGCGGGGTACACGTGGATCCCGAGGCGCGGGTCCGGCGGCAGGCGCCGGTCGATCTCGACGGGGTCGAGCCCCTGCGCGCACAGCGACTCGTACTCGGCGCGGTGCTCGTCGTAGTACGCCCGCTTGCGGGCGAGCATCTCCGGCGTATAGCGCGCGACGACGTCGCTGATCCAGTCCACCGCTCCCGTCCGGAACGCCAGCACCGCGGCGTTGGGGTCCTCGATCGAGGGGATCGAGATCGTGTCGATCGCGACGCCGGCGCGCCCCCAGTAGTGGGGGCTCTTCGCCAGGCGCATCTCCCGCTTGAAGAGCCAGTCGGTCAGAACGAACGGGCCGTTGCCGACGATGTGCGGCGGTTTGGTCCAGCCCTGCTCGGTCTCCATCATCCCCGATTCGGGGTTGAGCCGCTCGTACCGCTTCACGAGGTCGGGGTAGACCGGGCTGAACACCGCGAACGCGCACAGGTCGAGGAAGTACGGCGTCGGGTTCTCGAGTTCGACCCGGAGCGTGCGCGCGTCGAGAGCCCGGAGACCGACCGTCTCGTCGAACCGGCGCTCCGTCAGTTCCCAGAGCTCGCGCGCCGCGCGGGCGCGGTCGGGGATCGCGCGGTCGGCGGCGAATCGGTCCAGTTCACCCCGGCGCCAGGCGAAGAACTCGCGCCCGCCCTTGATGAGCTGGAACTGCCGCGTGTAGTCCCCCGCGGTGTCGGGGAGTATCGCGCGCCGCCAGGAATAGACGAAGTCGCCCGCCGTCACCGGCGCGCCGTTCGACCAGCGGGCCTCGGCGCGGAGGTGGAACGTGTACACGCGCGAGTCCGGCGAAACGTCCCAGCGCTCGGCGACGCCGGGCTGGACCGCGTAGTCCCACGAGAAGATGTCGTTGCGCACCAGCCCCTCGTACACCAGGCGCGCGACCCGCAGGTCCTGCATCCAGCTCATCCGCTGGATGTCGAGCGTCGTCACGTCGTTCTTGTTGATGAACGTGAGATCGGCCCGCGGGCGGCCCCGGTCGGCGAGCGAACTGATCGCCAGGCCGGCGACGAGCAGCGCGAAGGGGAGCAGGAGGCGCACCACGCGGCGCGATGATACGCCGGCGCGGGCTTAGCGCGGCCCGGCGAAGCGCTGGGCCGGGAAGTTGAAGGGCGGACGCCCGAGCTGCTCGTGGATCTGCGCCGAGCCGACCAGGAACCGCGCATCGTCGGTGTTGGCCGCCGACTTCACGAGCTCGCCCAGGTTCTGCGCCGTGTAGCGGGTCTGCACGAGGGCGAAGATCGCCTCGGCCAGGGCCGCGCCCTTCGACGCGTTCACCCGCGCCAGGACCTTCGCCGCCCGCGTTTCTTCGTCGTCGGCCTGCTGGATCGGGACCAGGTGCTGGTTCGATTTGATCGCCCGCCCGATCAGCCCGAGCAGGTCCCCCGCGTACCCCGCCGCGACCCGGCGGGCATCGTCCGTCAGCAGCCGGTTCGCGCTCACGTTCGTCAGCATGCCGCGCAGCGCGATCCCCGTCGTGATCCCCGTGTCCAGGAGCAGCTCGAACTCCTCCGCGGAGAGCTTCTCGACGTCCGCCCCAAGGCGGGCCCCGACCTTCGTCGCCAGGGCGTCCATCGCCCTGAGCGGGATCGCCTGGAACGGCGGCTCGCTCACCTGCATCGCCGCGATCAGCGACCTGGCCAGCGTGTCCCGCACCAGGGGGTCGCTCTCGGCGTCGAGCCGGCGCGACAGCGTGTCGATCATCTGCGCCACCCGGTTCTCGACCAGCGCGGGCGACGAACGCCGCAGCGCCTCGAAAGTCTGCCCGATCGCCGATGCCGCGGCGAACCGGATCACCGCCAGCTTCGCCGCGAGCTGCTTCTCGGCGATCGCGACCCCCTGCTCGGTCGCCAGCTCGCCCGCGATCAGGAGCGCGGGCACGGCGACCTGGTCCCGCGGATCGGCCGCGAGCTTCGAGAGCACGGGCTCCAACTGCCGGCTGTACTCGATCCGGAAGAGCGGAGAAACCCGGTCGTCGGCCAGGGGCTCGAGAAGCTCGGTCCGGGCTCGCTTGATGCGGGCGGCCTCGGCGGCACCGATCGGCCCGTCGCCGCCACCCGAAAGGTCCGGGCTGCGATCGGCGACGAACTTCTTGATCGCCTCCACGTCCGCGCCCGTCGGCGCCGTGGTCTGAGTCGGGAGCCCCGGCGGCAAACCCTGTTGAGCCGCGGCGGGAAGCGCCCCGAGACAGGCCGCGCCCACCATCAGCACCCGCAGCGCGCGGCCCAGCGCCGGCCGACGTGAGCCTCCGGTTTTCGTGGCGGTTCGATCGGTCGGCATCAGCAACTCAAAGTCCTCGCAAACGCGGCGGAGGGGGGAGTGACCTCGTCGGGCCGACCGCGGACCGACCCGGTACGACCGCCGCGTGCACCGGTTCCCCTGCGGAGACCTCGCGACGGGTGGCCGCCCTGAAGCAGGCCGAACAATAGGGACGGGCAAAGTATCAGGCGTCCTGCGCGTGGTCAAACGACGGCCGCGCTCCCTCAACCCACGGCCAGCTTGACCGCCGCCGCCAGCAGGATGACGGACACCACCAGCCGAAGAGTCTGGACGGGCAGTTTGTGCGTCAATGCCGCGCCGGCCATCGCGCCCAGGATCGCGCCCGGCGACAAGAGGAGCGCCAGAACGATGGACTCGGTCATCCCCCGACCCACCTCGCGGAGCGTCCCCAGCTTCACCGTTGCGCCGATCGCGCTCGAGACGCACATCGCGGCCGAACTCGTCGCGATCGCCTGCTTGAGCGGCACGCGCCCGACCAGTTGGAGGATCGGGACCACCAGAACGCCCCCCCCGATCCCCGCCAATCCCCCGGCCAGCCCGGCCGAGCCGCCCGCCGCGAGCATCACCCCGGGGCTCGTGCGCTCGGGTCCGAGCCGCGTTTCGTCAACCTTGCGGACCAGCCGGTAGATGTTCACGGCGCAGTCCCAGCCGACAAGCCCGGCCAGGATGTGCTGGAGCGTCCGTCCGTGAAGCTGGTTGGAGAGCATGACGCCCGCGACGATCATGACCGCCATGGCCGGAACGACCCAGGAAAGCAGGTCCTTCCGGAAGACCCCGGCCCGCCGATGCTGCCACGTCGCGGGAAGGGCGACGACGACGTTGACGATCATCGCCGCGGCCTGAAAGGCGTGTTGCTCGGACCGCGCGGCATCGTCAAACCCGAAGATCAGGGCGAGCGCCGGCAGCATGATCAGCGAGCCGCCGATCCCAGCCAGCCCCCCGATCAGCCCGGCCAACCCGCCGATGGCGGCCGCCAGGAGGAACTGGGATGGGGTCGAAACGATCACCTGACATTCTCCGGATGAGAGTGTGGGCCGGAAGCCGTCCACGCCGCAAGCCAGATGTTGCGCCCCATAACCCGCCCGCGCCCGCGATACAAACGCATTAAGCGGAACGGCGTGTCCTGAATCGACGGTGCCGCCGAGGCCTTGCCGTGCGAAGACTTAAGGGGGGCGATAGACTTCAAGTCATCGGCGAGGGCGCTGCCCCCGCACCTACGCTTGGCCCGGTCCGAAAAGCGGCTCGACAACGGCACCAGCAAGGCCCCGCCGGTCGCACCCCTCCACGGGACGACCGCCCAGATCCGAGTGTGGGAGAAGTCAAGTGAAGATCAGCAAGGACGCTTCGCTTCTTTCGCCGTCTCGCCTCGCCGCCCGATTCGCGCTCAAGGGCGCCGCGGGGGCCGCGGGGGCCGCCATGCTGGCGCTGGTGGCCTACTCAGCGATTATCGCCAAGGAAGCCCGGTCGGCTCCACTTTTGGCGAGCGTGAGCGCGGTCCGGGCGGCCGACTATACGACGATCGTCACCGTCGAACGCCCCGCCACCACGGCCCGGTGGCCCTCCATCGAGATCAGGCCGCTGCTCGAGACGACCGTGGTCGCCGAGCCCCCGGCCCACGCGGAGCCCGCCGCGCAGGCCCCCGCCCAGCCCGCACCGACCGCGGAGCCGCCGATCGATCCCCTTTCGACGGACCCGAACGTGCGGTGGTTCAACGGCCGCCCCGTGAAGCCGGTCAAGGTCATCTCGATGGTCGTCACGGCGTACTCGCCCGACGCCCGCTCGTGCGGCGATTCCGCCGACGGCATCACGGCGACGCTCCACTCCGTCGAGACCAACGGCTTCAAGCTCGTCGCCGCCGATCCACGGGTGCTCGCGTACGGGTCGATGATCACCGTGCCCGGCTACGACTCCGAGCGGATCGTCCCCGTGCTCGACTGCGGCGGGGCCATCAAGGGCAGGCGCCTCGACGTCCTGTTCCCGACCCACGAGGCCGCCCGCAAGTGGGGCGTGCGCAAAGTGCCGGTCACGGTGTGGGGGTACGTGGACGGCAAGCCCGCCGAGAACCCCCGGCGCGAGCGCTGAATCCGGGATAGCGACGCTTACTTCTTGTCGGCCGGCGCCGCGCCCTCGGCACCATCGGGCTTGGCCTCCGCGGCGGGGGCCTGGTCCAGCTTGAGCTCGGCCATCACCGCAGGGGTCAGGTCGTCGCCCGCGCCGCTCATGAGCACCGGTCGCGCGAGGACCTCCTGCAGGGCCGCGGGCAGTTCCTTGGAACGGAACTCGAGGGGGCCGACACGCGACGCGATGACGTGCGTATACCCGTTCTTGCGCGCCAGGTCGTTGGCCGTGTCGATCGCGAGCTTGTAGCAGGCCGCGAACTGCTCGGTGCTGAACGCGCTCAGCTCCTCGTTGGCCCGCTGCTTTGCCGCGTTCACCTCGTTGAGCTTGGTCTGGTATGCGCCGTACAGCCCCTGGTAATCGGGCGAGTTCTGCGGCGTGCCCTGCAGCTTGGCGATCACGTCCTTGACGCCCTCCTCCATCGCCCCGATCTCGTCCTGCTTGGCCTTCACCCGCGTGTCGCGCTCCGGTGAATAACGGTCGCTGAGGAAGAGCTTCTCCGACACCGACAGGACGTCGAACACCGCGACCCGCGACGTCTCGACCGCGCGCGGCGCGAGCGCCGCTGCGCGGGGCTCGCCGCTGGCCGCCTGGAAGCCGATGAACGCCGCGAGCGACGCCGCGAGGGCGCCGCCGACGAAGGCACGCTGGGGATTCGACATGGACGGGGTTCCGAAAGTGGGTGTGCGGGACGCTCCCGCGGCAGGTCCGGCTCGAACCGGGCCGCAAGTGTAGCGCGGCAGGCGGCGAACATGCCATAATCCCCGCCTCTTCCCGTCGCGGGCGGGCGGCACTGACCCGGAGGATGCCATGCGTGATCCGAGACTCGACCGGCTGGCCGGCGTGATCGTGGGCTACTCGACGCGTGTGAAAGCGGGCGACGCCGTCGAGATCGCCGCGGAGGCCGACGCGTTCCCGCTCGCCGCGGCGTTGTATGAAGCCTGCGTGAAGGCCGGCGCGCACCCGTACTGGGAGCCCAAGAGCGAATCGCTCACCGAAATCCTGCTCCAGCACGGCAGCGACGAGCAGGTCGCGCGCCAGCCCCTCATGCAACTCGAGCGGCTCGAAAAGATCGACGTTCGATTGAGCGTGTGGTCGCCGATCAACACGCGCTTCCTGAGCCGGATCGACCCGAAGAAAGTCGCGCTGCACCAGGCCGCCCGACGACCCTACCTCAAGCGCTTCATGGAACGCGCCGCCCTCGCGCGCACGAGCGAGCCGGGCGGGCTGCGGTGGTGCGGCACGGCCTACCCGACCCTCGGCTCGGCCCAGGACGCCGAGATGAGCCTCACGCAGTACGAGGACTTCGTCTTCCGCGCCGGGCTCCTCCACCTGCCCGACCCCGTCGCGGCGTGGGAGTGCCTCCACGAGCGCCAGGAGCACGTGCGGGAGTTCCTGCAGACGAAGAAAGTCCTCCGCTTCCGCGCGCCCGCCCGCGACGGGCACGACGGCACGGACCTGACCGTGGATGTCTCGAAGGCCACGTGGATCAACTGCGCGGGCAAGGAGAACTTCCCCGACGGCGAGGTCTTCGCCGGGCCCACCGGCGTGGACGGCCACGTCAACTACAACTTCCCGGCGGTCTACCAGGGCCGCGAGGTCGAGGGCGTGCGGCTCAGGTTCAAGTCCGGGCGCGTCGTGGACGCCTCGGCCCGAAAGAACGAGGATTACCTCATCGCCATGCTCGACCAGGACGACGGCGCCCGGACCCTCGGCGAGATCGCGATCGGCACCAACTACGCCATCCAGCAGTTCACGAAGGACACGCTCTTCGACGAGAAGATCGGCGGCACGTTCCACGCCGCGGTGGGGGCCGGCTACCCCGAGAGCGGCAATTCCAACGACAGCGCCCTGCACTGGGACATGGTCTGCGACCTCCGCCCCGATGCCGCGAAGAAGCGCGAGGGCGGCACCATCGAGGCCGACGGCGAGGTCTTCCACCGCGACGGCAAGTTCCTGCGGGCGGGCTGGCCGGGCAACGAGTGAGACCCGCACTACGCTTGCGTCCCGGCGCCCCCGCGCCGGACGACCCCGCACGGAGACACCCATGCCCGACCCTCGCGTCCAGCGCGGGCCCGATCCCCTCGCCCAGGTCAACGAGTTCTGCAAGGCCCTCGAGCAGGAGAACGTCCGGCTCCGCAAGCGCGTCTACGCCCTGGAAGCCATCGAGCGCCTCCGCGAACGCGGCCGCCAGCCCGCGATGCCCGTGCAGTTCCGCTCCCAGTTCGGCGAGGACACCATCCTCTGGGAGATCTTCGAGACCCAGCCCGACGGCTTCTTCATCGAAGTGGGGGCCTACGACGGCGTCTCGCTAAGCGTCAGCTACGCCTTCGAATCGATCGGCTGGAAGGGCCTGCTCGTCGAGGCTCTCCCCGACCGCTGCGAGCAGTGCCGCAAGGCCCGCCCCAACAGCCGCGTCGTGCAGGCCGCGCTCTCGAAGCGCGGCAGCACGGGCACGACCACCTTCGAGGTCGTCCACGGCGAGGGCTGGGCCGAGATGTTCTCCTACATGAACACCACCCAGCACCACCTCGACACCGTCAAGTCCCTCGGCGGCACGAAGACGCAGGTCACCGTGCCCCTGACGACGATGAACGACCTGCTCAAGGACCACACCGGCCCCATCGACTTCGCCGTGATCGACGTCGAGGGCGGGGAACTGGCGCTCCTCGACGGCTTCGACCTGCACAAGTACCGCCCCCGCGTGATGCTCATCGAGGACAACCAGGGCAGCAAGGGGACCGGCCTGCCCCAGCTCATGTCGATGTTCCCCTACACCGAGCTCGGGTGGGTGGGCGTGAACCGCCTGTATGTGCGGGCCGACGAGGGGGCGATCATCGAGAAGCTGCAGAGGGGGTGAGCCAGCGCCGGCCACGCGTGTCCCAGTCATGCTTTCTCCCCCGCGCCCCGCGGGGGAGATGTCCGAGTCCGCGAGGACAGAGGGGTTGTGCTCTTGCCATCTAACAGTTGGCCCGGATCGATTGCCACTCCTGGTCGACCGGTGCCGAGGGAAACCACGCGCCGGGAACATCGCGCGATGGGCCCACGGTCCGCCTGCTCGCTCTGACCGCGCAGCGCAAGAGAATGAAGCGGAACGACGGGGTGGACTACGATTATGTGTACGACTGGATGGGCCGCCTGCGCAAGGTCAAGA
>CAZCPB010000133.1:0-11351 GCA_964500365.1 uncultured Phycisphaeraceae bacterium | reverse complement strand
ATCGCATCGTCGAGCTGGCGCTCAGCAAGATGACGCCGCGCGGCGATGTGCTCCTGGCCTCGATGCACTTCAAGTGCTGCGGCTCGAAAGACTCGCCGGAGGACGCGTTGCGTCTGGCGGAGGCCGCGGCGGTGGCCGAGTGGATCAAGGCCCAGAGCGGACTCCCCCCGGTTCGCGTGCTGGGGGGCGACCTGAACCTGGTCGGGTCGCGGCCGCCCATCGATGTGCTGCGGCGGGGCGCGGACTTCGACGGGTCGGACCTCGAGATCGCGGAGGCTGAAGTTCTGGGCGACTCGGCGCTCTACACCTGGCGCGACGCGGGGACGGAGTTCACGCCGGGCCGGCTCGATTACATCGTATGGAGCGGGTCGAGCGTGCCCGAAGCAGAGGCCTTCGTGCTCGACACCGCGCGGCTGAGCGCGCGGGCGCTCTCCGATGCGGATCTTCGCCGGCTCGACACCGAGGCGAGCGATCACCTTCCGGTTGTGCTCGATCTGACCATGTCTTCTTCCATCGCGGGCGCCGGCGAATCGCCGGGGGATGACCCGCGCTGAACAGGCGTTCAGGCCACGGTTTCGGGGGGCGAGGCCCCCTCGTCCGCGTGATCTTCGGAAACGCGGACGCACCCGTCGCCCTCCTCGATGACGCCGAGGAATCTGAGGGCGTTGAGCGCTGCCATCTGCTCGGCCCGCTTCTTGGACTGGGCCCAGCTCGCCGTGAAGCGGCGGAGGCCGATCTCCACGCAGACTTTGAAGCACTTGGCGTGGTCGGGACCTTTCTCGTCGAGCACGCGGTAGACGGGGGGCCCTTCGCCGAGCTGCTGGGCGTGCTGCTGCAGAACCGACTTGTAGTTCTCCTGGTGCCCGCTCCGGGCGGCCGAGTCGAGGAGTGGATCGATCCGCGGCAGCAGGAAGGACCGCGCCGCGTCGAACCCGCCGTCGAGGTAGATTGCCGCGACCAGGGCCTCGAACGCCGCGGCGGGGAGCGACGCGGGGACTTCGCCCACGGTCTGCATGCCCTTGCCGAGGTTGAGGAAGCGAGTGAGGTCCAGTTCGCGGGCGACGTCCGCGCACATCTGGCGCGAGACGACGAGCGACTTGATCTTGGTCATTTCACCTTCGAGGAGGGACGGGAAGCGCTCGTAGATCCGGTGGCACACGACCAGCCCAAGCACCGCATCGCCGAGAAACTCCAGCCGCTCGTTGGACTCGAGGCGCGAGTCGGCCACCGACGCGTGGGTGAGCGCCGTTTCGAGCAGCGAGACGTCGCCGAACTGATACCCGACGGCGAGCTGTGCCTCGTGGAGGTGGTGATTGTTCATGCGTCCGGCTGATCCCCGTCGCGGGCCCCGAGCGCGGCGGCCGCCCGGCACATACGACCATGACGCGGCGTGACTTGCGTGCGCCGCAAGGGAACAAATCTGCGCGGGAAGTACGCGGACGCTCGCGCAGCCGTCCTCCGACGACCGGCGAGCAAACGCGAACCGGCAAGCCCGCGTCGCGGCGCGCGGAGCGCCGCGATCTCGTCACCAGAATACCCCGTCATCGGCAGGGTTGAAAGCCTTTCTTAAGCGTGTTCGGATTCAGTAGCGCCGCCGGGAAATCCCGGAGACGACGCAGGGCTGGCCCGCGGCGAACCGGGTGGATAAACTTGACCCCGCCCGTTCCTGGGTCGGGCCGTCTTGCCTCGAATGAATACCGAACGCCGACACGCAGGATCTTGAACGATGCACTACCCGCACCGCACCAGCCGCCTCAAGCGCAAGCGATCGATCGGATTCCGCGCGCGGATGAAGACCCGTCACGGGCGGCAGATGATGAATCGCAAGCGTCGCGTCGGGCGGTCGTTGAACGTCGCGGACAAGTAGCCCCGGCGGCGGGCTCGTTTCCGGCCCCTGCCATCGTCAGCGCCGACGGCGTCTCTTGCGAAGGCGGACGGTGGCTGCGCAAAGAATTCAACCGGGTGCGCTCGCGGGTTTGAGCGAGGTGTGCGCACCGCCTACGCTGACGAATCATCACGCGGCGTCGTCCGTGTGACCCTCAGCACGGAACGCGACGCACGCACACGGAGGTCGTCCCATGGCCATCACCCCGCGCAACACCCGCAGAGCCGTTGGCGGCGCGCCATCGAGCGCAACGGTCACCGCCGCGGCCGTGAGCACGAAGGAAGTCGTCGCGCCCCCTGTGGAGGTGAAGCAGTCCGCCGGGTCGCCCGCCGGCCAGCGCCCGAGCGCGGACGAGGTCCGCCGGCGCGCGTACGAGATCTATCTGCGGCGGCGCGTGACAGGCTCACCCGGCGGGCCCGAGTCCGACTGGCTGCAGGCCGAGCGCGAGCTGCGCGCAATCGCCTGACTCCACCGAAGGCACGCGTCACTTCGTGCCCGTGAGCTTTTCGTACACGTCGTGCGCGGCCCCTTCGAGGACCGGGCGTTCGCGCAAGCGTGCTATCGCGCGCGCTCGCTCACCGTTCTCGTCGAGCACGATCGATGCCAGGGCGTCGTGGTTCGGCGAGCGAAGCCAGTAGGGCTCGGTCTGCCAGCGCTTCGGCCCCGCGAGCACGAGGCCGTACGCCTCGTCGGGCCTGCCGCTGTTGTGCGCTGTGAGGGCGGCGCGGAACGCCAGTTGCCCGACCCGCATCCAGAAGATCTCGAACTCGGCGCCCCGGGGGAGCCTGTCCTCGACGGTCAGCAGCATGTCGAGCACCGCGCCGGCGAACTGGGTTGCGTCCTCCCCGGCTTCGAGGCGGTCGTGCGCGGCGTTGATCGCGTCCTCGGCGGTGATCTGCCCGGCCTTGAAAGCCGCGATCATCGTCCCCGCGGCGTTCGTGCGGCTGGTCTTCGCGCTGGCGGCGCAGGCCGAGAGGAAATCGCCCGGCGGCGGGCCGCCGCAGGCGCCCAGGGCGGCGACGGTCGCGCCGATGATCGCAACAAGGCTCAGGGCCGGTCGCCGACGGGGGTTCATCGCAGAGAGCCTACCGGCTGACGGCGCCCGGGGTTGCGGTTCCCGGGGGCCGGGGCCCGTGACCTTCGGGCGGCACGGGCACGGCCGGGGCTATCCCGACCGCCGCGCGGGCGCGGTCGGTGAACTGCGTGACCTTGAGCTTCATGCGTCTGAGCAAGATGGCCGCCCAGACAAACTCGGTCGCGAGGATGATCAGGCCGACGATCACCAGCGGCAGGCCGGGAATACCTGGGACCAGCCCCGCCACCACGCCCACGACCGCAACGGTGACGCCGATCACGAACACGAAGGTTCTTTGCGCGTACCGCAGGGCCACGCGGGCCGAGCCGGCCAGGTCGGCCGGTGAGAGCATGCCCTCGAATCGCTCCAGGCGGTTGCGGACGATGGAGGCGACCAGGCCGACCGTCAGCGTGAACATCACCACGATCAAGGAGTGCACCGGCTCGATGTGCACGAGCCAGGAGAGCAGCATCTTGAGGCCGATGAAGCCGAGCACGATGACGAGGCTGACCTTGAGATAGCGGAAGCGGTTGATCACCGCCTCGAGCGCGAAGTAGAGGGACCGCAGGCCGAGGATCGCGAAGACGTTGGACGTGAAGACCAGGAACGGGTCCGTGGTGACCGCGAACACGGCGGGTATCGAGTCCACGGCGAAGACGATGTCGGTTGTTTCGATGACGCACAGCACGAGGAAGAGCGGGGTCATGACGCGACGGCCCGGGTGCTCGGGCGCCGAGCGCGTGAAGAACCGCTCCCCGTCGTACGACGCGCTCATGGGGAAGAGCCGGCGCGCGACCCGGACCGCGATCGTCTTTTCCGGGTCGGGCGGCGCGCCGCCCCCCGTGAGGAGCTTGATCGCCGTGAGCAGGAGCACCGCGCCGAAGACGTACAGGATCCACGAGAAGCTCTGGACCAGGAGCGCCCCGGCCCCGATCATCACGCCGCGGAAGAACAGCGCCCCCAGCACGCCCCAGAGCAGCACCCGGTGCTGGTACTCGCGCGGCACGCGGAAGTGCTGAAAAATGATCGCGATCACGAGGATGTTGTCGAGGCTGAGGGAGTACTCGACGAGCCACGCGGTGATGAACCGGACGGCGGCGTCCTGCGCCTCGCCCGTGCGGGGCCCGGCGATCCCCAGCCAGTCACGCTGGTAGGCCCAGTAGACAAACCCCGCGAACGAAAGGGCCATCACGATGGTGGCCACGGTGAAGCCCAGGGCTCGACGTGCCCCGATCACGCGGGCTTTGCGGTTGAAGATCCCCAGATCGACCGCGAGGAACGCGAAGACGATGAGCATGAAGCCCGCGTACAGCCACACGCGCCCGGACTCGAAGAACGAGAGGGGCGCCGCGGGGGCTTCGATCATGGCGAGCATCAGGGGCTCCACCGGGGTCCGCGCACCGCGGGGCGCGCACCCGGCACCGCGTCGCGCGGCGGCGCCGGGCCGATCGGACCGTGGTGGTCTTGCCCCGGCGCCATTCAGCGCCCGCGACGGCCGGGGACCGCGTCCGGCGAGCCCGTGCTGACGACCGTCGCGTCGAGGGCCCGAAGGGCCCCGGGGCTACTCCCCATCACGACACGGGCGAACGGTAGGCACGGGTTCAGCTCGGGGTCTTCTCCTGCTCGGGGAGGGCGCGCCGGAGAGCGCTGCCGTCGACGAAACCCTGGAGCTTGCGGGCGCGGACGGGGTGCTGCAGCTTGTGGATCGCCTTGGCCTCGACCTGGCGGACGCGCTCGCGCGTGACTTTGAAGATGCGTCCGACCTCCTCCAGCGTGTAGGTGTAGCCGTCGCCGATGCCGTAGCGGAGTTTGATGATCTCGCGCTCGCGGTAGGTCAGGGTCTTCAGGACCTGCTCGATGCGGTTCTTGAGCATGTCCTGAGCGGCGGCGTCGGAGGGGGCTTCCTGGCGCTCGTCCTCGATGAAATCGCCGAAGTAGGAGTCCTCGCTCTCGCCCACGGGCCGGTCGAGGCTGACGGGATGCCGGCTGATCTTGAGGATCCGTCTGGTTTCGGCGGGGCTGATGCCGGCCAGTTCGGCCAGTTCGTCGATCGTGGGCTCGGAGCCGGTCTTCTGCAGGATCTCCTTCTGGATGTTCCGCAGCTTGCTCATCGTCTCGATCATGTGGACCGGGATGCGGATGGTTCGGGCGTGGTCGGCGATGGCGCGGGTGATGGCCTGGCGGATCCACCACGTGGCGTAGGTCGAGAACTTGTAGCCCCGCTTGTACTCGTACTTGTCCACGGCCCGCATGAGGCCGGTGTTGCCTTCCTGGATGATGTCGAGGAAGGAGAGGCCGCGGTTGCGGTACTTCTTGGCGATCGAGACGACCAGGCGCAGGTTGCCTCCGGAGAGATCGCGCTTGGCCTGCTCGTACTCCCAGAACACCGTGGAGAGCAGCTTGATGCGGCGCATCAGGTTCTCGGGTTCCTCGAGGACCAGGGCCCGGAGACCGTCGATCTCCTCGCGCATGACGGCGATATCGTCGGGGTCGAAGCGCTTCGGGTTCTTCTCGGCCTTGCGGATGCCGTTCTCGAGTTCCGCGATCTTCTTGGCGATCGACCGCAGCTTGCGCATGAGGGGGATGATGCGCCCGGTGCGGAGGCTGAGTTCCTCGGTGAGCGCGGCCATGCGCCGGCGCCGGACGACGATGCGGTCGTGGACCGCGCGGCGTTCGGCGTCCCCCGCCGGCCCCTGCGCCCGGGCCTTCTCCATCGCATCCCAGTCCCTGCGGTTGAGTTCGAGGAGTTTCTGGATGGTCGCCAGGTTGCCGGGGATGCGCTTGGCGATCTTGTCCTTGGCGTTGCTCTCGGCCGTTGAAATGCGCATGGTGCGGTCGAAGGGCAGTTCGCCGGTCTGGACGAGCTTGAGCGTCTCGACGGCCTGGGAGACGACGTAGTCGCTCTCGAGGCAGCGGCGCCGGAAGATCATCCGCGTCATCTCGATCTTCTTGGCCAGGCGGATCTCTTCGTCGCGGGTGAGCAGGGGGATCGAGCCCATCTGCGAGAGGTACATGCGGACGGGGTCGTCGATGCGCTTGCCGGTGGCGTCGTCGCCGGCGGCGTCCTCGATCTCGCGCCGCAGGCTCTCGGCGTCGGCGAGCTCGTCGTCGGTGATTTCGGCCGGGGCGTCGCCGGCGGCGCGGGCGAGCGGCGCCACGTCGCGCGCGGCCGAGAGCCTGGCCTGGAGCGCGGCGCTCTCGGCGCGGCGCTCCCCGCCGGCCACGCTCATGGCGCGGAGGCCCTTGGAGAGCAGCCCGCGGACCTTGGTCGTTTCGACCAGGCCCGGGTCGTCGGCGCGCTTGATGGCCTCGCGGTGAATGCGGGCGCGGAACTCGAGCTCGTCCACCAGCTCGATGCCCAGGCGGTCCAGGAGCACCAAAAGCTCGTCCAGGCGCTCGGGGTCGATCATCGTGTCGGGGAGCGTGTTGTTGAGCTCCTCGTAGCTGAGCCACAGGCGGCGCTTGCCCAGCTCGATGAGCTCCCTGACCGCGGGGTGGAGATCGCAGATCATCGCGTGCTCCTTGATCTTCAACGACTCGGGGATCAACGTTCCGCTGGTCGGTTCCACCGTCGTTCCTCCGGGGCCCGCTCCGCGGGCCGGGTCGGACCATGATCAGACGCGGGGGCGCGGGAGCAGCCGGCGGTTGGCGCCGAGCTCCGCGTGCTCCCGCTGCTTCAACTGCACACGCGCAAAGACGTCGGGCGCGCCGTCGCTGGCCGAGGCCGGCTCCGGCTTCAGCTCGCGCCGGCGGAGGTGGGCGAGCGAATCGGCCCACAGCGACCGGAGCTTCTCGGCCTTCGACCCCGTGATGCGGTCGACGTGGGAGGCCAGGGCGACCGCCGCTTCGTGGGCCGCCATGTCCTCGAGATCCGCCAGCACCGCGCCCAGCGCGGGCGGTTCGCCGCGCCCGGAGACTTCGCGGATTGTGCTGGCGATCCCGGCCAACGTGGGCGAACCGTAGCATGCCGCCAGCACGGCTTCCCGACGTGCGGACTCGAGCGTCTCCCACAGCGCGGGGTCGCACAGCACGCACCCGAGCAGGTGCTCGGCGAGGCTGAACTGAACTCGCTCCCTTCCCGGGGACGCCGAGCCGGGGACGGCTCGCGGCCCGGCGCGCCCCGCGGGCCTTGCCGCCACGATCGCACGGGCGTCCACCCCGGCGACCTCGGAGAGGCGCTTGAGAATGAGCTGCCGCCGCACGGGTCGCGCGTTCATCAGGCCGAGGTCCACCAGTTTCCGCAGGTCGTCCTCGACGATCCGGTTGGTCTCCGCCGCGCCGCTCCCGCGCAGGCTCGCCGCGAGCCTGCGGTAGCGGTACTCCATCACGTCGGAGGCTCTGGCGAGCGCCGAGTCCAGGAGCGCACGCCCGCCCTCGCGCTTGAGCAGTTCGTCGGGGTCCTTGGCGTCGGTCACGGACGAGAGGGTCGCGATCCTGACGTCCAAGTCCTCGCTAAAGAACACGTCGAACGACCGGTCCGCCGCACGCTGGCCGGCGTCGTCGCCGTCAAAGAGGAGGACGACCGTGTGGCAGATCTGGCGGAGCGTGCGCGCGTGCTCGCGCGTGAGCGCCGTTCCCAGGACGCCCACGACGTTGCCCACTCCTGCCTGGTGGCAGGCGATGACGTCCATGTACCCTTCGCAGATCACCGCGACGCCGGCTCGCTGGATCTCGCGCGAGGCGTGCGAGAGCGCGTAGAGGGTCCGGCTCTTGTTGAAGAGCCGCATGTCGTTGGAGTTGATGTACTTGGGCTCGTCGGCGTCGTCGATGCGCCGGGCGCCGAAGGCGATCGGGTTCCCGGCCCGGTCGAAGATCGGGAACATCAGCCGGTTGCGGAAGGCGTCGTAGTGACCGCCGGTGTCGCGGGGGCGGATGAGGCCGAGTTCCGCGAACGGCCTGAGGTCGAGCCGTTTGGCCTCCAGCGTCTTGACGAGCCCGTCCCACCGGTCGGGCGCGGCACCGAGTTCGAAGCGCTCGACCGCCTCGGGGGAAAGGCCGCGCTTCTCGATCACCGCCCGGGCCGGGGCCCCGTGCTCGGCGTGCCTGAGGATCGCCTGGAAGAAGTCGCGGGCGACGGCGCTGGCCCGGCGCAAGTCCGCGGCGGAGATCTCGTCCTCGCTCTCGCCGGCCGCGCGGGCCCGGCGCGGCGTGAGCGTCACCCCCGCCCGCTGGGCGAGCAGTTCGAGGGCTTCGCGGAACTCCATCCCGTGGAACCTGCGGACGAAGTTGAAGACGTCGCCCCCCGCGCCGCACACGAAGCAATGGAAGATCTGCTTGGCGGGGATGACGTTCATCGAGGGCGTGTGGTCGTCATGGAAGGGGCAGAGGCCCACGAACTCCCGCCCGCGGGCCTTGAGGGCGACGTGCTCGCCCACCACGCGCACGATGTCGCTGGCGTCGCGCACGCGCCTCGCGTCGTCGTTCTTTGACCACAGGTCGGCCACGGCGAACATTGCCTCCGGTCACGGCGCTGCCGTGCGCCGCTGCTGCCGCCCACGCCCCGCGACGCCCCGCGAGCGGGGTGTCCGCGGCGCGTCCGCCGGTGGGCCACGGCGTGTGCACTCGAACCGTGCCGCGTGAGACTCCGGCCGCGATGGGCCGGCGAAAGAGCACGCAATGTTCCGGCGCGAGCACCGGGCGGCACGGCCGAGCGCGGCGCTCGTTTCAGGGAGAAGTCCGTGCGGGCATGAGCGGCCGTCGTGGCCTGAGCCCGAGGATTCCGGAGGTGCGAGCGCGCCCCGACCCGCTTCAAGGCTAGCACCTATGCCGGCTGGATCAACCAATCCGGCAGTGCGGATCGGGAAACCAGGGTCCGTCCGGAAAACTCCGTCCCCGCGGCGCACGGCGGGCGCGGCACCGCCGGGTTATTGTGACGCGGGACGGATTCTCGGTCCGCGGTGCACGGATTGCTCTGATTGTCCCGGACGCCGAAGGTAGCGGGAGGGTCGAGGACCATGGTCCGATGGTGCGTGAGATTCACAGGGCGGGTTCAAGGGGTCGGCTTCCGCGCGACCACCCGCGCGTTGGCGCGCGAGTACACGGTCACCGGCTGGGTCCGCAACGAACCGGACGGGTCGGTGGCGATGGAGGTCCAGGGGACCGGGGGTGAAGTCGGGCGCTTTCTGACGGCCCTGCGCGAACGCGTGGCTGGGCTGATCCGAGCCGAGGAATCCACACCGGCGAATCCCGTCGAGGGTGAATCGGGGTTCGAGATCGTGCGTTGAACGAGCCCGCCACGGACCCCCTAGCCTTGGCCTGTGCTCATCCTGTTCGACATTGACGCGACGCTGATCACGACAGGCGGCGTCGGCGTTCGCGCCATGGGCGATGCCGGGCGCGAACTTTTCGGCGACGGGTTCGACGAGCGGCGCGTCCAGTACGCAGGTCGGCTGGACCCGCTGATCATCGAGGAGCTTCTCCTGACCAACGGGGCCGCGGCGACCACGACGAACCTGGGCGCGATGCGCGACGGCTACCGGCGGCACCTGGGGCGTCTGCTCCTCACGGCGCCGGCGCGCCCGCTCCCCGGGGTCTCCGATCTCCTGGGCGCGCTCGACGCCATCGAGGGCGTGACGGTGGGTCTGCTCACCGGCAATTTCGCCGACACGGGAGCGATGAAGCTCCGCGCGTGCGGGATCGACCCGGCGGGGTTCCGGATCGCGGTCTGGGGCGACGAATCGCCCCACCGGCCCCCGCGCCGCGAGCACCTGCCCCCGGTCGGCGTCGGCCGCTTTCGCGCGGCGCGGGGGCGTGACCCGCTCCGCACGGTCATCGTCGGCGACACGCCGCACGACGTGGGGTGCGCGCTGGCCAACGGGTGCGAGTGCCTGGCTGTCGGGACGGGAAGTTTCGGTGTCGAGGCGCTGAGGGCCGCCGGAGCGCACGAGGTGGTCGCCGACCTGTCAAGTACGCGGGAAATTCTGGCGTATCTCACGCGCTCGCCCCGGCCGGGAACCGCCATCGCCTGACTATCCTTTCAGCCCGCGACGGACGCGCGGGAGTTTCGGCGCCGGTGCTCCGGCGCCCCGCCGAGGAGCCGTGCGCGATGACCGACAGCTACCGGGCGCTCTGCTCGGACTCCTACGTGAATCTGAAGCTCAGCGTGAAGATGGAACTGCCGCGGGGACGCGAGACGGTGCTCGAGATGTTCGAGCGCGTCCGCAAGCAGTACCCTGCGATGGGGACGTTCCGCCGCTACCGCGAGGAACTCGCGCTCGAGTCGCCGCAGTCCGACCTTCCGCACCGCTGGGTCGCGGTCCGATCGAACAACATCCGCTCCGGGTCGGTGAACGCGCCGTCGTTCGAAGCCGCCTATGGCCTGCACAGGCTCGTGCTGGAGGCGGCGCCCTTTTATCTCAACGTGAGCCCCTTGGACGTCGACTACGTCGAGCTGCTCTACGGCTTCGACCTGATGGCTTCCGGGAACCACGACTCGATCGTTTTCGAAGCCTTGTGGGCGGGCGCGCCGATGGCACGCCTGCTGGACGCGGAAGAGGCCAGGGCGATCGACTGCCAGCCGTTGATCGGGGTTTCGTTCGGGTCGCAGTCCGACGTCGAGGTGTACTTCGAAGTGAAGACTCGAGCGTCCGGTCACTCCGTGCCGCGCGACCCCGATCGGACGCAGGATCCGATCAGCGTGTACCTCACGCTCCGGAAATTCGGGGCGGTGCAGGACTTGAAGGAGTTGCCCGGGGTGCTGGCGCGTCTGGCTCGGCGGGGCGAGGAACTGGTGGAATCCTGCGTCGTGCCGACCCTGCTCGTGCCGCTGCGCAATTCGATCGGTTCGAGCGGCGTGTGAACCGGAGTTCGCTCGATGATCGGGCACACCCAGGCCGAAGCACCGCCTCAACCACCTCCCGCGCCCGAAGCCGCGGATGAAGTGAACGCGGGCAGGCCTGACGCGACCGCCACGCCCCCGTCGGAAGACGCCGTTTCCTCGGCGTCGCCCGCGTCAGGGCACACCGAACGCGGCACGACGGCCGAGGCGGCCAAGCCTTTTTCTCCGACGTCGGGCCTTGTCGCGGTGGGCTTGCTCATCGCGGCGGTCATGATTCTGGGGCTGATCGTCCTGGCGCTGCGGAAGCGGCTCTTCCGCGAGGAACGGGCAGACGAAGCGGGCGCGGGGCTTCTCGACGATCTGCGCGAAGCGCTGCGCGAGGGCCGCATGACGCAGCAGGAGTTCGACGCCGCCAAACGGGCGATGGTCGCGCGCATCACCGGCGGTCGAACGCCCGAGAAGGAAGCCGATCGCCGTTCCTGACGCCGGACGCGACGGATGAGTCCGTGATAACGCCCGATGCGCCTTCCCGAGTCGCTCAGGAGCGGCTACCAAGTTGAGCCCCGGCGCCGGGACGCCGATAGACTCCCGGCACGTGCCGGGTGTACGCACGC
>CAZCPB010000132.1:0-11357 GCA_964500365.1 uncultured Phycisphaeraceae bacterium | reverse complement strand
GATCCGCTCGGCCCTCGTGATCGGGAGGTGCCGGTTGATCACGCACCCGACAACGCTGATCGTGACCGCGCCGCAGACGCCCACCGCGTAAAGGTCGGCCAGAGCCGCGACGTCGCTCATGACGATCAGGAGCACGGCCGGGCCCGCGCACGCGATCAGGAGCGCGATCCACGGCACGCCCGAATAGTTCAGGCGAGAGAACGGGCGCGGGATCTCCCGATCCTGGGAGAGCGAGTACAGCACGGAGACGATCGCCATGATCGCTGTGTTCGCGGCCGACAGCAGGAGCAGGCCGAACACGATCCCCGAGACCCAGCCCATGATCGAACCGAGGGTTTCGCCGCCGAGGGCGGTCCCGGACTGGACGGCGATGAGCTTGACGGCGGTGTCGCGGTACGCCTTGGTCGAATCGGGGATCGGGGGCGCCCCTTCGGTCTGCTGGTAGGTGACGTGGTCCGGCTGTTCGACGGGGACCAGCCCGGGGAGGCCGGAGAGAGCGATCCCGAAGACAAGGTTGAGCACGACCACTTCGATGAGCACGGGCCAGATGGTGCGCTTGGCGGTTCTGGCGACGGGGGGCTTCATCAGCCCGGTCATGTTGGCCACCGCCTCGACGCCCGACAGGGCCAGGACGATGTGGACGAGCGTGCTCCAGCGCGCCCCCGGGGACGAAACGCTCGCGTGCCCCCACGACATGGACTCGAGGCCCTTCTTGAAGTAGGGCAGGCACATCAGCGCGATGACCGTGGAGGTGGCGATCGCCGCGATCGCCACGATCAGCGCAAAACGCCCGGCGTTGCGGGCGCCGAACCAGTTGACCAGCCCGATGCCGATGATCGCCGCGACGCAGAGCACGACGGCCAGTACGTGCCGGTCGTGCCCGAGGCCGAAGTAGTGCATCCCGTCGAGGAGCGAAAGCGACGCGGTCACGATGTAATCGCACAGGAGCAGGGTGGCGCCGAACACGGCCAGCATCGGGTGGATCTGGCGCGCCACCGCATACACGCCGCCGCCGTGCTGGAAGCAGCGGCAGATGATGGTGTAGCACCAGGCCACGCCCGCCATGAGGACCGACATCGCCGCCAGATAGAGTGCCGAGGCGTGGGCCGCATAGAAAAACGCGAGCCCGAGCACGTACAACCGGCTCGTGCCCCAGTCACCGAAGAGCAGGGGCCCCGCGTGGAGCCAGTGCAGGCTGCGTGGGGGCCGGTTCTCTGTGACGAGCATGGCCGGGTGAGGTCTCCGCGACGGGCAAGGCTTCAGCCGCGAGGACGGCGGCAGGCCGCGCGCAGCGTAGCGACTCGGAGGCCCGCGCGCCGGGACCAACGGAACGGACCGCCGGCCGATCCCGGGTCACTTGCCGCCAAGCAAGGCGACCAGCCCTTCCACCATCCGGCCCACGCCCTCAAAGACCTCGTGGGGCCGGGCGTTGCACATGTACGCCGGGGTTGAGACGATCCGGTTGGCGCTGTCGGTCACGGCCTCCGTGACCCGGCGCGGCGCGTTGCTGGAGCCCATCGCCGCGATCGCCTCGGAGGTTTTCTCGTCACCGCCGATGGTGACGGTGCACCCCGGCCCACCGGAACGGGTGCCCAGCACCCGGGCCGCGAGCACGGGCGCGATGCAGACCAGGCCGATGGGCTTCCTCGCCCCGTGGAAGCCCCTGATCACACGGGCCACGTCGGGGTCGGTCGAGCACTCCGCGCCGTCGGCGGCGAACGAGCAGAGGTTGCTCGCAGCGCCGAAGCCGCCGGGAAAGACGAGAGCGTCGAATGCGTCCACGTCGAGCGTTGAAAGCGGGGCGATCTCGCCGCGGGCGATGCGGGCGGCTTCCACCATGCAGTTGCGAGCCTGCGGCTCGGGCCTGCCGGTGGCGTGGTTGATCGTCGCGGTCTGCGGCTTGTCGGGGGCGAAACATCGGTACGCGATCCCGGCCCGCGAAAGGTGGATCAGCACGGAGACCGACTCGTGGATCTCGCTCCCGTCCTTGAACCCGCACCCCGAGAGTACGACGGCGGCGGTGGTCATGTCTTCGCCTCCTTCACGGGTGAACGATCCCCGGTAGTCTATTCGCTCGCCCGCGCCCCTCGGCGGGCCACGGCGCCGCGGCGCGGAGGTTGGCTTGATCGATTGGTGGGTGAGCACGTGGTGGAGCATCAACCCGGTGCTGCTGGGGTCCTGGGTCCTCTGGGTGATCGGGTCGATCATCCTGCACGAGCTCGGGCACGGCGTCGCGGCCATACGCTGCGGCGACCGCACGCCGATCGAGACCGGGCACATGACGTGGAACCCCCTCGTGCACATGGGGGGCATGAGCCTTCTGTGCTTCGCGCTCTTCGGGTTCACGTGGGGGCTCATGCCGATCGATCCGAGCCGGTTCCGGGGGCGGTACGCCGAGGCCCTGGTCGCCGCGGCAGGACCGGCGGTCAATCTCGGGCTGGCGACGTGCTGCGTGGTCGGCGACGCGATGTGGCTGAGGGTCGGGCCGCAGACCGGGCTGGCTGCGCATGTGGTGCAGAACGTTCACACTTTCCTGTGGACCGGGGCGATGATCAACACCATGGGGGTGTTCTTTAACCTGCTGCCGGTGCCTCCGCTCGACGGCTCGCGGATCCTGGCCAACTTCGTCCCCGCTTACGAGCGGCTGATCATGTCCGAGAAAGGCGCGATCATCGGGCTGCTCTTCATCGCGCTGATTTTCGCGGGCGGCGGCGGTCTGATCTGGGACGCGGCGTTCGGCGTGGCAACCGGCGCGATCAAGGGGCTCGGCGGGCTCCTCGGGGGCACGTGGGTCAACCCCATCAGGCCGGTGCCTTGAGGAACGGGGGGCCGCGGTCACAACGTGCGGAGCGCTCGATCGAGCCGGCCCGAGGCCGAAGCGAGGATCCTCCGGGCGTCCTCGCGGGCGACACGCCGCGCGTGCATGACCACGGCGGTCTTGGTGTCCCACTCCGCGCGCTCCAGCAGCGACAGGCTTTCGTCGCGCGCCAGGCCCGTCAGCGTGGTCACAATCCTCGCCGCGCGATCGCGGAGCTTGTCATTCGTGGCGCGCAGGTCCACCATGAGATTCTCGTAGACCCGGCCGGCGCGCACCATCAGCGTCGTCGAAATCGTGTTGAGCACGAGCTTTGTCGCGGTGCCCGCCTTCATGCGGGTGGAGCCGGTCAGCACTTCCGGCCCCGTCTCGACGACGATCAAATGATCGATACACGGCTCGTGGGGAACGGGCGTGCACGCGACCAGGCCGGTACGCGGCGGTGCGGTAAGCGATCGAGCGTGCTGGAGCGCACCGCGGACGTACGGGGTCGTCCCGCCGGCGGCGATTCCCAGCACGGCGTCGTGCGGCGTCAGCCCGAGCGCATCGAGTTCAGCGGCGGCTCCCTTCGGGTCGTCCTCCATTCCCTCGCTCGACTTCCGGAGCGCGCCGTCCCCGCCGGCGATGATGCCGATGACGCGGTCGGGCGGCACCTGGAACGTGGGCGGGGCTTCGGAGGCGTCGAGCACGCCGAGCCTCCCCGAGGTCCCCGCGCCGACGTACACGAGCCTGCCGCCCGCCACGAAACCCGGCTCGACCGCCGCGATGAACGCCGCGATCGCGGGCCCGGCCTTCCGCACCGCCTCGAATGCGGCGGCATCCTCGGATGCGATCAGGTCCACGCACTCGGGGACGGAGAGCGAGTGCAGATTCATCGACCGCGGGTTGCGCTGCTCGGTGACGAGCGCGGAGCGGTCGGGGGGCCGGCCCGGGCCCGTCACGGGTACACCCACGCGCCCGAAAGCGGCGGCGCGCCCTTGCACCCCGTGACCTGCGAGAGCGTGATCGGCACTTTGTCCTGACAGAGCGCGCCGAGCACGGCCATGCACACCGCCTCGCGGTACGTCGCGGGCACACCGTGCTCGTCGGTCGGCTCGACCTCGCCGGAACAGGCGGCCTTGAGCGCCTTCAGCAGCGCAAGGTTCAGCGCCCCGCCCCCGGCCAGCAGGATCCGGTCCACATCGCCGATCCGCTGGGCGACCGCCTGCGCGATCGCTTCGCACGCCGTCGCGGCAAGGTCGTTGGGACGGAGCTTCTTGCGGAAACGGCCGACCCAGTCGCCGAGTTCGTCGCCCGTGCCGAGCGACCGCCCCGACCTTGTCTGGCGGGAAAGCACGCCGGACAGGTCCCAGAGTGCGTCTTCATTGACTCGCCCCTCGGCGGCGTGCTCGCCGTCCTTGTCGTAGGGCATCTTGAGCACATCGCGGGCGATCTGGTCGAGCAACTGGTTGCACACGCAGACGTCGAGCCCACCCATCTGCTTGAGCTGTTCGGCCGCGGAGCCCTTGCGCTTCTTCCCGGAGCCGCCCGGCGCGAACGTGACGTTGCAGAATCCGCCCAGGTTCGCGACGGCCCAGTAGCAGTCGAGCTTCCGGAAGAGCACCCAGTCGGCGATGGGGGTGATCGGTGCTCCCTGCCCGCCCGCGGCAAGGTCCGCCGCGCGCAGATCGAACACCACGGGGGCGCCCACCGCCCGGGCGATAGGGGCGGGGTTCAGGAGCTGCCACGAGAGCGGCGGGTGATGGAAGACCGTCTGCCCGTGGGCGCAAACAAGGTCGATCCTGGTCTTGGCGCCGAGTTCCTTGCACGCCTCCGCGTGGAGCGACGCGAAATCGGCCGAGGCCTGCGCGATCTGGGCGCTGGTGAGGGGTCGCTGCTGGGCGAGGCGCTGCAGATCGGCGCCGCAGGTCCCCAGCGGCTTGCTCAGGGTGCGGACGACCCTGACGGTCATGTCCAGACCCTCGCCTTCGATCGAAACGAGCGCGGCGTCGAGGCCGTCGAAGCTCGTTCCCGTCATGCAGCCGATCACGTTCCGGGCGGGCATGGGCGTCGGGCACTCCTTGCGGGCGGTCGCCGGGCGCGGCTTAGAGGATACTCGGTCCGCGGCGGGGCGAGAGATTCACGGGACGTGCTCGAATTGACCCAGCAGGTCCCTGTAGTGTCGGCAGGAATCGTCCAGACCCCCGGGTCGCGATCGGAGCAGCCAGAGCCGGCGGTGCTCGGCGAGGATCTCGCGGAGTCGGGCGGCCAGCCGGGCTTCAGCGCCCGACGCGCCGCGTGAGCGGCGCATCACGCCCCGTTCAGCCGCGAACGAGGCAACGGCGAGGATGTGATTCAGTTCATCCCGGAGTTGCGCGTTCTGAATCCCGGGCAACCTGCGTGAGAGTTCGGCGAGGTGGTCGCCGACCGCGGACCACTCGTTCACATCTCCGACGCGATCGGCCCCTTCGAAGGGAGGGTGCAGGTCGTTGAACAACACCGAAGCGTTGCGAAGGCGCGAGGGCTTCCCGTCGGATTGAGTGCGGCCGCCGATCTGACGAAGCGGAAGGTCCGCATCTCCAACTTCGTCGAGCCAGGACGCTACTCCGAGCGAGGTATCCCCGAACACGTGCAGCGATTCGGCGCTCGGATCGGGTGAATCGCCACTGCCGGTCCAAGCCGCGTGAGCGCCGTGCGCGATCCCGTGCAGCGAGATCGGCCACTGCTGGCGATGGCCGACATCGCCCCAGTCTGTCACGAGGAAGCCCTCGGCACCTCCGGACCGACCCTGGTCTGTTGCCGCGGCGAGATTGGCTCGTCGCTCGAATGTGCGGCCCGTGATGCTGCGCCACGAACTCGTCCCCGGGCAGACCCAGACCTCGCGCCCGATCTCGCGAAGTCGGCGGCACCAGTCTCCGAACGGCGCGTCGGGCTCGTAGCCCCAGGCCAGGCAGATCATGTCCTCGGGGATAAGGCCGATCGATTCGGGGTGGCTGAGGGCGATGTCGGCCCAGAACATCGGGCGTGCGCCGAGCGATCGGGCGGACTCGGCCACCGCGCGGACGAAATCGAAATAGACCGCGGCCCTGCCGCGCCGGGCGACTTCCTCGCGAGTACGTCCCTGCCCCACGTCGGCGGTCTCGTCGCAGTTGATGTTGATCAGGCCGGACGAGAAGCAGGGGAGCAACTGCGAGAGAAGATCCCGCACGAGGGTGAGCGAGCCGGAGTCCGTCGGGCACAGGCTGAACGGCCCGCGGCGATCGAAGTCGTAGAACTTCCAGAGGGTGTCGGCGCCTTCGATCTCGGCGAGATGGGCGTAGCGCGGGTGTCGGAGCCAGGATGCCAGGTGGCCGAAGCAGTTCTGATTCGCCGCGAGCGTGATGCCTCGGAGGCGGCAGTACGCGTCGAGCTCCCGCACCTCGGCCGGCGTGACAGGCGACGAGCCGTGCCAGACCTCTTCATGCCCCGCGTAAGCGAAGGTGTGCTCGGTGTAGAGCTGGAGGTGGTTGAGCTTGAGCTCCGCGAGTTGATCCACGACGCGGAGGAGCTCGGCCATCGTCGGCACGCGGTCGCGCGATACGTCCAGCATCACGCCGCGGCAGGGAAAACAGGGCGAATCCTCGATCCGCAGCGCGGGGAGCGATCGCCCGTACTGGCGGAACAACTGTCGGAGGGTGGAAAGGGCGTGGAGCGCGCCGGCGAGGCCGGCCGCGTGGATTCTGATCCGCTCCGGGTCCGGCACGATGCGCAGCCGATAACCCTCCGGCGGCAGGTCGCGGGCCGAGGCATCTACCGCAATGCGGAACGGCTCACCTGTTTCGCCGGGATCGAGCGCAACGGCATCGCCGAGCGCAGCGCTCGCGGCGGCCCGGTCGACATCGCCGCTCAGCGATGCACGCCCGGGCACCGCGACCCGGCCTTCGAGCCGCTCGCACACACGCGGCGGCGGGAACAGCAGCGGGGCGGTGGCGGCCGCGGTCATGGCTCGACCCGCCCCACACCTCGACTCCCGCTCGGCGCAATGCACACGAGCAGGGCCGCGCTCGCGGCGATTGCCAGGTGCCACGGGTAGGCAAGACCGTCCCATGGCGGAATCGCGGGCAGGAGCGATCGCTCCACCGCGGCCCCCTGGGTGTGCTCCGTCCAGGTCGAGAGTTCATAAAGCCGCGTCCACACCGGCTTCTGCATGAGCGCGATCGCGGCAAAGCCGGTCACGAGCGCCGCGACCGCCGAAGCGCTCGTGCCGCGGCGCGTGAAGATCGCGGTGATGAAGACGGCCAGCAGCCCGGCGTAGGCGAAGGTCATGACGCTGAGCGCAAAGTCGATGAGCGATTGCTTGCTCTCGCGCTGCCAGATCACGCAGAGACAGGCGAAACCGCCGAGGACAACACCCCAGCCCACCACCGACATCCTTCCTGCTCGCAGGTAGTGCCGGTCGCTGCGGCCCGGCGCGCCGTGCCGGTAGAAGTCGCGGACGAACGCCGCGCCCATGGCGTTGAGGGCGGACGCGAGGCTCGAGATGCCGACGCTGCACAGGCCGGCGATCATCAGGCCGCTCATGCCGCGTGGCATTTCCTTCAGGATGAACGTCAGGAAGACCTGGCGCGAATCGCTGGTCTGGTACGCCGGGGCGGCGGCGCCCATCACGTCTGGCCGGCGGTAGAACACGAAGAGGAGCAGGCCGATCGCCATGAACAACGCGACGATCGGGAGGCTGGCAAGGATCGCGACGACCACGGACTTGCCACCCGCGACGGCGTTGCGGCAGGTGAGCATGCGCTGCACGAGGTCGTGGTCGGTGCCGTAGGACGCGAGCCCCATCAGCGCGAACGCGATCACGCAGGACAGCAGCGTGTAGGGCTTGGAGAAGTCGAGCGACGTGTCGATGAGCGTCAGCTTCGACGAACCCTCCGGCCCCGCGTGACGCAGCGTGTCGATGATCTGGCCCGTGTCGGCGGGGATCTTCATGAAGAGCACGATCAGCGCGCCGATCACGGAAACCAGCAGCACGCCGGTCTGGAAGACCTCCGTCCAGATCACGCTCTCGACGCCGCCCGCGAGCGTGTAGGCGACGGCGACGAGCGTGAGCACGCCGATCGCGGCCCACAGCTGCCAGTCGGGCGGCGTGGCCCCGGTATCGCCGAAGAAGAGCATCGAGAGCGGGATCGCCGCGATGTAGACCCGCGCGCCGCTGGCAAATACGCGCCCGATCAGGAACGCGCCCGAAGCCGCGAACTTCGCCCCCTGGCCGAAGCGGATCTCGAGCAGTTCGTAGATCGTGCCGACGTTGTGGCGGTAGAACACCGGGATGAAGAAGATCGCGACGATCACGACGGCGATCAGCCCGCCCGCGTTCGAGAACAGGTACGTGAGGTTCGAGCGGAAGGCCTGCTCGGGCCCGCCGATGAACGTCGCGGCGGAGATCGACGTCGCGATGATCGAGATCGCGACCGCCCACACGGGCATGCGGCGACCGGCCAGGAAGTAGTCCTCGGTCCCGGCCTGCTTGCGGCGGGAGAACCAGATCCCGGTGCCGACCACCAGCGCGAGGTAGCACGCGAGCACCGCCCAGTCGAGGGTGGAGAGCGACGTGCTGACGCTGCCGGCGGGCATCGGCTGCATTATCGGCACGCCGCCGGCGCCGGCGTTGAAGGACATCGCTGCGCGGCCATCGGGGCCGCCTAGTGCATGCTGCTCCGGGCTCAGCGCTGCTCGGGCGGGATCCCCATACCGCGCCGGTCAGGGCTCGCGGGACGCTTCGGCGGGATGAACGGCGTGGTGCCGATCTCGGCCATGACCTGCTCGATCGCGGCGTCGAGCTGCGGGTCGCCACCGTCGGTCATCTTCGCCGGGTCGTCGAGCACGACGATGTCCGGGTCAACGCCGTGGCCTTCGACCGCCCATGTGCCGTCCATCTTGTAGAACCCGAAGGTCGGCACGGAGATCGACCCGCCGTCGATGAGCCCGGGGTTGCCGGAGATCCCGACCAGGCCGCCCCAGGTGCGCGTGCCGATCAGCTTGCCCATCTTGTGGTAGCGGAAGAGCCAGGGGAAGCAGTCTCCGCCCGAGCCCGCCAGACCGTTGATGAGCATCGCCTTGGGGCCCGGCGCAGCGTCCGGCGGCCACGGCCAGTCGTTGCCGTCCCGGCGCGCCCAGTAGTTGGTGATGGGGCGGTTGAGCAGCTCGATGAATCGGCTGGGGATCTGGCCGCCGCCGTTCCACCGGTCGTCGATGATGAGCCCGGCCCGGGCCCGCTGGCCGAAGTACTGGCGGTAGAGCTCGTTCTGGCCGTCCACGCCGGTGTTGGGGACGTAGATGTACCCGATCTTGCCGTCGGACTTCTTCTCCACGTACTGACGGTTGCGCTCGACCCAGGCGCGGTAACGAAGCCCCGCCTCGCCGCTGACCGGCTTGACAAGGACTTCGCGGGTCTCACCGTCGAGCGAGGGGGTCTTGCCGATCGTGAGCGAGGTGGGCTGGTCGGCGGTTCCCAGGAACGCGGCCCAGGGATCCTTCGACGCGTCCACCGGCACGCCATTGACCGCCAGCACGTACTCGCCGACCTTGATGTCAACGCCCGGCTGGCTCAAGGGCCCGCGGGCGTCGGCGTCCCACGGTGCGCCCTCGTAGATCTTCGCGATCCTGTAGGCCGAGTTGGCGCCCTCCTTGACCAGTTCAAAGTCGCAGCCCAGGAGCCCGACCCCAACGGGCGGCACAGCGTCCTCGACGTCGCCGGGGTTGGTGATGTACGCGTGACCGACGTTCAGTTCGCTGATCATCTCGCCCTGCACGTACGCCACGTCCTCGCGGCTGGCGCAGTCGTCGAGCATCGCCATGTAGTGGTCTCGGACGGCGGCCCAGTCCACGCCGTGCATGGTGGGCTCGTAGAAGAAGTCGCGCTGGAGTCGCCACGTATCCATGAGGACCTGGCGCCACTCGTCACGCGGATCGACCGAAGCCCTCATCGCGTTCGTCGGGACGTTGGTGGACTTCCCACCGCCGGCCGCGGGGTCCATGACCGAGAGCGACCCGCCGCGGAAGGCCAGGAGCTTCTTGCCGTCGGCCGAGAGTTGGAACCCGCCCACGCCGGGCGCCACGGTCTTTTCCTCCTTGGCGTCGTCGGCGGGGTCGAAGATCTTGATCGCCGGGGGGTCGCCGCTGCCGCGGGCGTGTCGGCGGACGTAGAGAAGCTTGTGGTCGTGCGAGACCGCCAGGCCGCCGAAAGCGCCGGACTCGACGGGCAACTGGATAGCGCGCCGCTCCATGCCCTCGAGGTCGATCTTGACTTCCTTGGGCGGCTCGTCGTTCTTCGATAGCGAGGCTTCCCCGTCGCCGGCGACGCTGGAGGTGCGGGTGGCGGTCCATTCGCCGCGTGCTTCGCCCGCGGACCACGTGCCACTGCCCTTGCCGTCCTTCATGGTGCCGGTGAAGGTTGCGACTGCGTCACCCACCGAGATCGACAACGTGAGCTGGCCGCTGGCCTTGTCGTACGTGCCGGAGGAGATCGCCCCGGCGCCCATCACGCTCACGACGCTGCCCGTCACCTTGCCGTCGGCGCCCACCTTGATATTGAGCGTGAAGGCGACACCGCCGGGGGGGAAGCCATCTCCGGCGCCCGTCGCCTGGCCGGACCACGCGCCGCTGACACCGTCGTCGGGCGCGGCCTGCTCCTTCTTGCCGTTCTTGTCCTTGTCGTCGTCGCCGCTCTTGGCGTCGTCCTTTTTCTCGTCCTGCTTGTCGCCCTTCTTTTCGTCCTTCTTCTCTGCTTTCTTCGACGGGTCTTTCCTGAACTCCTCCTCGTCGCTCTTGGGGAGCCACGGGCTCTTCACGTCGTTGCGCAGGGGGAGCATGTAAAGCCGCTGCGAGTCGGTGTAAACGAACGTCGTGTCGAGATCGGAGTAGATGGGTGACGACACATCCCGGCTCGAGGCGAAGTACAGGAATTCGCCCTTGCGGTCGAAGGTGGGCGAGTCGGAGGCGAAAAACGGGTCGGTGACCCGCGTCTTCGTGCCGTCCTTCACGTTGTAGAGCCAGATGCACGTCTGGGCGCTCCGGTCCTCGGCCAGCGCGTACGCGAGCCAGCCCGAGTCGATCGACCACGACTTGCCCGGGGCGTTCGCCCACGGATCCGTGTCGATCAATTTCGTCTCGCCCGACTCCACAGCCGTCAGGTACAGCCGCCCTGCCTGATCGTGAAAGGCGATGTGCTTGCTGTCCGGGGACCACGTCGGGTCGTAGCGGAAGCCCGCCCCGAGACTGGTCAGCTTGCGGGGCTCGGGCTTGGGCTCCGGCGCGGTGTCGGTCTTGCCCGCATTGTCCTTCTTTCCCTCGGGCGCCTTGGCGTCATCGGACTTCTTGTCCGTGGTTTCCTCGTCACCCTTGCCCTCGGAGCCCTTGTCGTCAGACTTCTTCTCCGGCGGGCGAGCATCGGAGGGCCGGACCCACAGTTCATACTCGCCGCTCTCGTCGCTGAAGTACGCGATCCACCGGCCGTCGGGGGACCAGGCCGGGTCGCGCTCGAACACGCCGTCGGTGCGGGTGAAGTTGCGCGTGACACCTTCTT
>CAZCPB010000131.1:0-11398 GCA_964500365.1 uncultured Phycisphaeraceae bacterium | reverse complement strand
CCGCATTCTGGCGGGGGACTTCGGGCCGGGGGACAAGGTTGCCGCGGACTACACGGGCGGGGCGTTCGTGTTCGAACGAGGTCGATGACGAATCGCGGCACGCGCCCGAGCGACGGGCGGGCTCCGCTTTAGTGGGTAACACCGAAAGTGCGCTGTATGCTGGAGACATGAACACCGGAGCCCGGACCGCTGTTCTCGCCGCGTCGATCGCGCTGTGCCCCGCTCCCCTGTTCGGGGAGACTGTTCTGACGTTTGAGACAATCCCGATGCCCGCGCCGTTGTACTACATGTGGGCGACGGGGATGTCCGCGGACGGCAACACGGTGTGCGGCCTGGGGCAATCACCACTCGGAACCCAGTACGCGGTGCGCTGGACCCGGTCCGGCGGATCGAGCACGCTCATCACCGAGAACGGGTTCTTGAACTGCATCGCCAAGGGGATTTCGGCCGACGGATCGACCATCGCCGGATGGGCCGCCAGGAATTCGCAGAACGGCCAGACCGCGGTCTACTGGAAGAACGGGGCCCCGAAACTCCCCTTTCCTCAGGAGCAGGCGGGTGCAAACTGTGCGTCGGCCGACGGCACGTACATCGCCGGATTCACAGGTGGCGAGGCCTTCCGCTGGTCCGCCGCGGGCGGTCTTCAGAGTCTCCCCGGCGTGACCGGGTTTGCCTCCGAGGCGTACAGCATTTCGTACAACGGGAGCGTGGTCGTCGGCTCCGACTTTGCTCACACCGGCTGGATCTGGAAGGACGGCGTTGGAACCACGGCGCTGGGCCTGACTCCGAGCGGTCACCGAGCCCTGCCCTGGGCGGTTTCTGGCGACGGGCTCGTGGCCGTCGGAGATGCTGAGAAGGCCGGCGAGCACATCGCGTTCAGCTGGACCGAGGCCGACGGCTTCACCGACCTTGGCAGCCTCGACCCTGTAGTGCGGTACAGCCACGCGTACGCCACCAACGCCGACGGTTCAGTCATTGTTGGTGACAGCAGAAGAGCCGACGGCGACGACTACCCGTTCGTCTGGACCGAGGCTACCGGTATGCTCGACCTGCAGTCGATCCTGGTCTCGGCCGGGCTGCCCGCCGCCGACTGGCGGTTCATGAAGCCGACCGGAATCTCCGCCGACGGGCTGACCATTACCGGGTATGGCACGCACCGGGGCGTCGGCACGAGAGCGTGGATCGCCACGATCCCCGCGTCGTCGACACTGGCCCTGGCCCTTGTGCCCGCCGCGTTCACGGCCCGTCGCCGGAGGTTGGTGTCGCGGCCACGATCGGCACTGACCAGCGCCCCCGGCGGCTCGTGGCTGGGCGAGTGACGCGACGCGCAGCGGCGCGGCAAGGCGATGAGCGGCGTCCGCCGCGCCGTCTCTCAGCATCCGTCGATGAAGCGCTGCACGAATGCGTCGAAGTCCTCGCCGGTCACGAACGTGTCCCCGTTGATGTCCGCCAAGGGGTCGCCCGCCTCGAAGAGCGCGACGAGTTCGTCGAAGTCCTCGCCGGTGACGAACCCGTCGCCGTTGAAATCGGCGAGGCACTGGACGCCGACGTACACGCTGTCGTCGTCCAGGTTGATCCAGCCGACGTTCTCGCCCCAGACGTAGCCGCGGAGCCGGCCTGGCGCGACGCTGGAATCGATCCGGGCGGGTTCGGCGGGCGTCGCCATCGCGCCCCCGCCGAAGTTGACCCAGCCGATGTTCTCGCCCCAGGCCAAGCCCGAGAGCTCGCCCGTGAACGGGTCCACGTTGACCCCGTAATCGAGGCCGTCGATGTTCGTGTACTGGTACGTGTCGGCCGGGCCGCTGCCCAGGCGGATCCAGCCGATGTTCTCGCCCCAGATCGCGCCGCGCGCGTGCGTGGGGTAGAAGCGCACGCCCGCGGCGGCCGAGTCGGCGTCCCGCCAGTTGAGGAAGCCGATGTTCTCGCTCCAGCAGTACTTGTTGTACTCGTCGATGTTGGAGAGCTGGGCGAGGGCGGCGGGGGCCGCGCCGAAAAGGGCCAGTGAGACGATCAATGCACGGTTCATGGTTGGACTCCAGGAGAATCCGGTTCAATAGCGGCGGTTTTCAGTACGTGTAATTCGCGTTGGGGTCGGTATTGATGGTCGCCCCGCCCGTGTTGCCGACGATCGCGGTCGTCGTGGACGGGTTGACGACCAGCCCGTAGTTACCGGCCACGACGCTCCAGTTGGCCAGGTTGCCGCCGCACGTGTTCCGCGTCATCACGTTGCGGATCCCGGCCACGAAGATGCCGTAGTCCGCCCCCGTGCAGACGTTGTCCTCGAGGCGGTTGAGCGAGCCCGTGCAGTTGATCCCCGCGCCCGTTCCCGGGTTCACGCCGTTGGCCTGGCACGTGTTGCCGCGCACGTGGCACTCCGTGCTGGCGACGATGCCGTCGCCGGCGTTGTTGCCGCTGGTGCAGCCCGTGACCGAGGAGCCCGTCCCCGCGTTGATCCCCGCCGCGCCCTGATTGTTGTTGGTTGTGCAGTTGGTCACCGTGCAGCGGGCGCCGGTAATGATGCCGCCAACGGAGTTGTAGCTGGCGGCGCAGCCGATGACCGAGCCGCTTGCGCCGATCACGATTCCAGAGCCGGTGTTGCTCCCGTCGCTCGTGCAGTCGGCGATCGTGCAGCTGTCGCCCGCGGTGATGCCGGTCACCGTGCACCCGGACACCGTGCACCCCGTGCTCACGACAATCCCCAGGCCGCCACGCACGGTGCATCCCGTGATGGTGCACCGGTGTCGGCCTCTGATCCCGGCGTCCGGGAACGGGGTACTGAGTTCGACCGAACAGTTCGTCACCACGCAGGCGTCATTGACCTTGATGCCCGTTTCCTCGATATCGCGCAGCGAGCAGTTCGTGACCACGCTGCCATCGTAAACCTCGATGCCGTTCCACCCGCTGTCGGTCACCGAGCAGTTCGTAACGCTCGTGGCCAGGAACCCCTTGATTCCGTTGACGAGGTTCCCCGTTGCGGTGCAATCGCTGATCCTGCAGTTGGACGCTGCGCGGATGCCGTCCGACGAATTGCCCTCCGCGATGCACTCGGACACCACCGAGCCGCTGCCCACGTCAATGCCTCCCAGGTTGGAAGAGGCCCGGATCCTCTCAACGTGCCCGCGCTCGCCGTCAACAACAACCCCGAAGGCGCCGGGCCAGAAGCGCACCGACCCGTTGACGATCGAGATGTCGGCGAAACCCGAGTACGCCACGACGCCGGCGAAGGCTCCCGCGACGCCCTGCACGTCCATCCCGTTGAGGTCGAGCGTCACGCCGCTGGCCTCGATCTCGATCCCGTGCTTGCCGGCCTCGCCCGTGATGTTCCCCGTCAGGTAGTACGACCCCGGCTGCGTGATCCTGAACAGGCTGTCGGCGTCGCCCGGCGTGTTGGTCGCGCTGACCGCGATCCGCGGCTCGACTTCCGTGAGCGTCTTGTACGTTGACGAAATCGGCCCGGCGGGCGGGTCGAGGGGACCGGCCACGAGCAGGCCGGCGGTCGCGATCAGGGCGATGGCGGCGAGTCCGGCGATCACGCGGGGATTCTTGCGGTTCATCGATCAACTCCCTGGAACGTCGCGGCGGCCGGAGGGCACGAGAGCGCTCCGGGACACCCCCGTCGCACCCTGCTCCGTTCCCCGCATCGACGCACTCTGCAAACCCCGGCCGCGGGATCTCTCCCGGGCGATCCGGTCGGGGCTCTTGGGACTAGCGCCCGTGTCTGGTAGTCTGGACACTTGTGCGCGCGATTTTCTGCCGGAGTGACGGCGCGCCCGCACGGGTCATGCGCGGAACCAACGCAACCTCCACGAAGACCAGCGCCACGCTCCTGCTCAGGGTGCGCGACAGCGAGGACGCCGCGGCCTGGGCCCAGTTCGAGGGCCGCTACCGGGAACTGCTCCTGCGATTCTGCCGTTCGCTCGGCGTTCAGCACGCCGACTGCGAGGACATCATCCAGGTGGTGTTCGCCAGCCTGCTCAAGGGCCTCAAGGGCTTCGAGTACGACCCGGCGAAGGGTCGTTTCCGCGATTATCTCTTCCGCTGCGCGCGATCCGGACTTTCCGCGTGGTCGGAGCGTCCAAAGCCGGCCGGATGGCCGCTAGTCCCCGCAGACGGGGGGGCCTGGGTTGACGCCGAGGCCTCGGACAGGGTGTTCGAACGCGAGTGGATGAACCATCACTACCGGATGGCTCTGGCGGCCGTGAGCCAACGGGTCGACGCCACCAGCGTCGAAGTCCTTGACGCGACGGTCGCCGGCGTTCCGGTGCCGGAGATCGCCCGCTCCACGGGCCTGACGGAGCCGGCGGTGTACAAGGTTCAGCAGCGGATGAAGGGGTATCTCAAGGCACAGATCGCCCGCCAGGTCCGGGAGGAAGACAGCGTCGATGCATGAGCCGGTCCTCCGAGACGATGCCCCGGACGAGTCCCCGGCGGACAGCACCGGGTTCGACGATCCCGCGCTCGAAGCGGCCTTCGGCTTTCTCAGCCCCGACGGCTGGATCCAACGCGCGCACGAGTCCGTGAGCGCCATCCCCGCGCCCGGACGGCTGGGGCCGTACGAACTGCTCGAAGAGATCGGCCGCGGCGGCCAGGGCGTGGTCTTCAGGGCCGTCCAGCCCGGCACCGGGCGCATCATCGCGATCAAGCGCCTCTCAACGCCGCACCTGACGGGCACCAGGCACCGGGCCCGCTTCGAGCAGGAAACCAGGGCGCTCGTACGCCTCCATCATCCCTCCATCGTGACCGTGCACGGCGCCGAGGAGGTCGAGGGTTCGCCCATCCTCGTGATGGAGCACGTCGAGGGCGAGCCGATCGACCGCTGGGCGGACCGGCAGGGCGCGAGCGCCGCTCACCCGCACGCGACCGTCCTCGCCGCCTTCGCGCAGGTGTGCGACGCCGTCGCCCACGCGCACCAGCGAGGCGTGATCCACCGCGATCTCAAGCCTTCCAACGTGCTGGTGGACGAGTCCGGAGTCCCGCGCGTGCTCGACTTCGGCATCGCCCGACTGGCCGACGAGCTCCAGGCGCGTGCGGCTGAAGCCGCGACATTCACCGTCTTCGCCGGTACCCCCGCCTACGCCTCGCCCGAGCAACTCGAAAACGCGCCGGACTCCGACACGCGCACCGACGTCTACAGCCTGGGCGCGCTCCTCTACCGCCTCCTCACCGGGGGCGAGGCGTTCTCGCGCGAGCTCTCGCTCCCGAAACTGATCGACGCCGTGCGCGCCGGCGCCGTGCGCCGCCCGTCGCTCGTGCGCCCGGGTGTTCCCGCCGAACTCGACTGGGTCGTGCTCAAGGCGATCCACCGCGACCCCGCGCTGCGATACCAGACCGTCGATGCTCTCTCCGCCGACGTGCGCCGCTTCCTCCGGGGCCGGCCCGTCACCGCCCACCCGCCCAGCCGCGTCTATGCCGCGGCCAAGTTCGTCGGCCGCAACAAGCTCCCCTGCGCCGCCGCGGGAACCGCCTTGCTCCTCATCATCGCCCTCACCGCCGTCTCGATCGCCCAGGCAGTCCGCGTCTCCAGCCAGAACCGCTCGCTCGTCCTGGCCGTCGAGAGCGAGGTCAAGGCGCGCCAGGCCGCCAATGCGCAGACCGCCGCTCAGCGCGCCATCACGGAGGCCGTCAGCGACGCCGCCACCGAGGTCGCCAACTGGATGCGCTTGAGCCCCCTCATGACGGGGGCGCAAATGCTGGCGTTCTTCGAGGCCGAGCTTACCAGGCTTCCCGAACCCGCCGACCCGCTCTCGCGTGCCCAGTTTCACGCCCTGCGCGCTCAGTTCGCCGGCGCCGCGGGGCGGCATGAGGAATCCGCGGACCACTGGGTCAGCGCGGTCGCGCTCGCAGAGGGCGTGTACGACCCCGCCGGCCCTCGCCTGGCCCGCCTCCGCCGCTCGTGCGCCCTGGCTCTCCTCCTCGTCGATCGGCGCGAAGAAGCGCTTGTCCACGCCAACGGCGCGCTCGCGGTGACCGCGCCCGAAGAACGCACCCCGGGCTACGAGCTGCTCTGCCGGGTGCACGTCGCGCGCCGAGACTTTCCGGCCGCCGCCGCCGCGGTCGAGAGCCTCCTCCGCGAACCGCCGTTAAACCCGGCCCACCGCGCCTGGGCCCTCGACGTGGCCGCGCGCGTCAAGCAATCACAGGGTCGCGACCGCGAAGCACGCGCCCTCTTCGAGGAGGAACTCTCTGTGCTGCTGGCGGCCGGTCGTGACGGCGGTTTCGACGCCGCCCGTACCCGCGTGTACATCGCGCTGCTCCTGCTGAAGGAGGGAAAGGCCGACGAGGCCGAGCCGTACGCCGCGGCCGCCGCGGACGTCCGTCTCAAGCGCAACGGGCCCATGTTCGCCCGCACCCAGGATGCGCTCCTCACCCACGCCGAGGCCCTCGCGCGCCTCGGCCGCTTCACCGAGTCCGCCGAACGAATCGAGCAGGCTCTGCCGCGCATGGCCGAGGCCTACGGGCGCGACTCGCGCAAGGTCGCCATGGGCCGCTTCAGGCTCGCCGCCGCGTACCTCGGCGCGGGCGATCGCGCCGGCGGACGCCGCAACCTCGCGCTGGCGATCTCCCTGGGCGCCACCAGCGACCCCGACGCGCCCGCCGTCGCGTCCGACGTTGACCTGAGCGAGATCGCCGTGACGTCCAACGCGTGCCAGGTCAACCACGAACTCTCGACGCTGCCGGGCCCCCTGGCCTGGCTCGCCGAAAGCGCGCTGCCCGTCTTCGGCCCGTTCCATGGAACGGATTCCGACGGTCCGGGTGTTGCCTCCAGGTGGCCCTGACCCGGAAGACGAGCGGCGGGCATGGCGCGCAAGAAGCCTGTCGTGCCGGTTCGAACGAACTGCCCTGAGCCCCAATCACAAGGCGCCGGTAAGGATCAGCGGCGGCCGTCTTCCACCCACCGCTCCATCCACGTCGCCGTCTGGTGGTCGGGATCAAGATCTTTCAGGCCCTCGAGCGCGCCGAGCCAGCCGCTGCACCCACCGAGCAGCGCCGCGCTGCCGAGCGCGCCAATCACGGCGACGCGAAGAGATCGTGCCCCGCGGCGCGGCCCCGCACGCGCGCAGGTGACGGGCACGCGGAGCGATGCACTACGAGCGCGCTGGTGACCGCACATGCACAATCTCCTGCGCAGGCCGCCCAATTGTACGGCCGAGCGAGAACCGTACACCCGATCCGACATCCGACATCCGACATCCGACATCCGGCATCCGGCATATCCGATCTCCCAACCCACATTCCCCCAATACTCCCCCGTGCCGCGCCTAAGCACCATCGCCGTTGCCGCGGTCGAGCACATCGCCGACCAGCTCCGCTTTGCGCCGCCCGAGGCGCTGCTGCGGGCGGTCGAGCGCGTGGAGGAGCTCGCGGGCGAGATCGACCCCGCCGCCGAGTACCCCGCCGACTGGGTCATGTTCCGGGTCACGGGCTACCGGGCCGACCGTGCCGCGGGCGCGATGAGCCCGATCCGGGGCGGCGCGCTCCTGGCCGATCTCTCGGCCCTCGCCGAGCGGCTGAGCCGCGGGGCGCACGTGCCCGTCGAGCACGCGCGGCGCGCCGGGATGCCGGGCGTTGCCGAGCTGTGCGCGCGATGGAAGGTCAGCCGCAAGACCATCGACCGCTTCAGGAAGCGCGGGCTCATCGCTCGGCGCGTCGAAGATTCGCGGGCACGGGCGTCCCTCGTCTTCGCGCCCGGGGTCGTCGAACGATTCGAGTCCGGGCACGCCCGCGAACTGGCCCGCGGTGCCGCGTTCTCCCGTATCGACCCCGACACCGAGGAGCGGATGGTCCGGCGCGCCGCCCGCTACCGGCGGCTCTTCGGCTGGTCGATCTCGACGACCGCCGCGAGGCTCGCCGAGCGCTTCGGCCGCTCGCACGAGGCCGTGCGCGGGCTGCTCCTCCGCCAGGGTGCCGCGGCGGGCCGGCCGCCCCCGCCCCGCGTGAAGCGCGACGCCGGGCGGGACTACCTCCGCGCCCTTTCGCGCGGCACGGAGCCCCGCGAGATCGCCGAGCGCGCCGGCGTCACGGCCCGCGGCGTCCTGCGCGCGGCGGCGCTCTCCCGCCGCGAACTGCTCGTCGAACTCGCCGCCTCGGGGGCGCTCGAGACGTGGCGCTCGCCGGCGTTCGAGCGCAAGGACGCGGCGGAAGTGATCCTCGGCGCACCGGCCGCGCGCGAGGGGCTGGGCGCGCCGGGGATGACGGACCTGCTCCGCCTGATCGTCGCGGCACGCCCGCGCGACCCGCGCCCGCCCGCCGAGGAGCGCGCCAGGGCGCTGGCGTACCACTTCCTGCGGTACAGCGCGGCACGGGCGATCGAGACACTGGACGATCAGCACCCCGGCGCGACGGCGCTCGACGAGATCGAGACGCGCCTGCGCTGGGCGGCGCGCCTGAAGGCCGAGCTCATGCGCCCGCAGATGCACCTCGTGATCGAGACGCTCGAAAGCCTCCTGCGCGGGCCGCCGGAAGAGCTGCCGGGGTTGAACTCGGCGCAACTGGCCGCGCTGCTCGGCGCGGCGGTCGGCGGGCTGGGCGAGGCGGTGGACCAGTTCGAGCCGCAGCGCCCGGCGCGCGGTGCGCCCGGGCGGCTGGCGGCGCCGGCGGGCCTGGCGGTGGCGCGGGCGTGCGCACGGTGGATGAAGTCGCAGGGGCTCGAGGGCGGGACACGCCCGGCCGGGCGTGCCGCGACGAGGCTGCTGGAAGGAGTGAGGATCCCGGACTGGACGCAGTCGGTGGCGCCGTGGCAGCGGTGGCTGGAGCCGGGCGAAAGGGCGCGCGACGACGCGGCAAAGCTCGACGAAGACAAGCGCGAGTTTCTGGCGGCGCGCTTCGGCTGGGACGGCACGCCGCCGCGAACGCTGGCGGAGATCGCGGGCGCGCGAGGAACAACGCCCAGCCGCGCAGCGGTGCTGGAGCGGCGGGCGCTGCGCGCGGTGCAGGTCGCGAGGGAGGCCGGCGGTGATCGGTAGGATCGATGGGTCATGGGACTCATGGGACTGATAGAGCCTCTCCCGATCGCGGTGATCAGGTGGCTTCAATGACCACGGCCTGGGTTTTTCATCGCGGCGCACTCGGAGATTCGGTGCTCCTCTGGCCACGCCTGCGAGTGCTCCGCGCGGACGGATACTCGGTCACGCTCGTGACCGACGCGTCCAAGGGCAGGCTCGCGGCACGGGAACTCGGGATCGCGTGCGCGGACGCGGAGAGTGCGCGCTTCAGCGCGCTGTGGCGCGAAGGGGCGAGCGTCGTGCCCGTTGAGGGCGTGGCGCTCGTCGTGGATCACGTGGGTGCGCCGAGCCGCGACTTTGGCGGTTCCTCCGCCAAAGCCCCGCCGGATTCGGCGCAGGAACACCGGACTTCGTGGCACATCAATCTCGCGCGGATGTTTCCCGGGGCGAGGATCGAGTCCGCCGCGCCGCCGACAGGGGCCGTTGCGCGTGAATTCAGCGAACGCGACCCACGCGCGCTCCCCGCCCGCCGCGAGAACCCGGGCGGGCCCGTGGTGATGCACGTCGGCGCGGGGTCGGAGGACAAGCGGTGGCCGATGGAGCGATGGCTCGAACTGGCGACGATGGCGCGGGATCGCGGCGGACCTGGAGAGTTGATCGCCGGCGAAGTCGAAGCAGAACGACTCGCACGCGGCGAACGCGCGGCGTTTGAAGCGGCCGGCGGGCGGTTCCTTCATTCGCTGGACGAACTCGCGGACGTCGTGAGCGGCGCACGCGTGTTCGTGGGCAGCGACAGCGGGCCGACGCACCTTGCCGCGCAACTGGGCGTGGCGACCGTGGCGCTCTTCGGGCCGACGGACCCGGGAGTGTGGGGGCCGGTGGGGCCGGCGGTCTCCGTATTGACAGGCCCGGCTGAATCTCACATGACATTGATTGAGTGGGAGAGCGTCGCGGCCCGGATCAAAGCGCTTGCGTGTCCCCCGCTCGGCTGACAGCGGCGAACATTTGTTAGAAATCGCGAAGAGCTGCTCGTGGCTGTCGGGACATCGCGTTAGTTTGCATTCGGGCTTCGATTGATCGTGCGCAAGCTGCTCGCGGCTTCGGCGGGCGAGCACGGCCGTTCCGGGCCGATTGCGCGACGACCAGTCGTTGCCCGCGTTCACGTTCCAGTCGCGAGGAGGAACAAGATGAGGTCTTCTCGTTTTTGCGTGGCTGTCGGTGCGCTCGTCATATGCGTGGGCGGCGCGGCCGTTCACGCTCAGGTGGCGCCTGCCCCGACCATCCCGGGCAAGGAATACATCTCCGAGCCCAACACCAACGCGCTGGGCGTGCCGACCACCGGCCAGGTCGTCGGGTGGTCCGCCTTCGGGCCCGCCGCGGACACCTTCGTGTACGGCACGGGCGAACTCGACGCCATCGCCAATGTCGCGGACGCGTTCATCGAGGACGTGATCGCCGACCGCGCGGCCCTCATCGTGTCGCTCCGCACGACGCTCTTCCCGGGCGGGCCCGGGATCGACCCGACGGTGGGTGGTGCGCCGGCCTCTCTCTTCTACCGCAACAGCTCGCCGTTCGGCTCGAGCGCCGGCGTGTGGGTGACCGCGCCGGTGATCAACCCGGTCGCCCCGCCGGCCAACGTGTGCGGGGTCGAGCTGTGGGGACCGGTCGGCGACACCACCCACTGGTCCGAACTCGGCGACGGAGGGGTCTCGGTCTGGAGCGCGGCAGGGCCGTACCTGACCACGTTCGAAATCGAGACCGCGATCGGCGCCACCGAAGGGATCGACGTGGACGCCTTCATGATGCTCGACCACGCCTTCGGTACCGACCTCTTTCACGTCGGCGATTACGCGCTCTTCAGCGTCCGGGCCAACGGGCAGTTCGACGGCGGCGAGATCTGGGTCCTCGAACGCGCCGCCGGCGGCGTGCTCACGGCGTCGTTCCTCGTGCACGGCGGCGTGACCTGGGACACGGCCAACGACGTGGGGATGCGCTTCGGCCTGCCCTCGTTCATCCAGGAAATCGATGCCATCGAGGGGATCGTGCCGGCGCCCGCGTCCATCGCGGCGTTCGGCGCGTTTGCGTGGGCCGCTCGTCGGCGCCGGCCGGCGTAGACCCGAACCCCCGGGCGCGGGGCGACGCTCGGGGGCGAGATCCTCGTAAACTGGGTCGATGACCCGATTCGATCGGAGACTGCGGCGCGGCCCCGGATTTTCGCACGCCGTGTGCGCCCTGCCCGTCATCGCCGCGCTGAGCGGGCTGCCCGCGGGCTGCGTCGGCCCCGGCGACACCGCCCCGCCGGTGCACTGGAACCCCTCCGACCCGTTCGCCCCGGCGTACCTGCGGATCTACCCGCTGACGCACGTGCAGCGCCCGGCTTCGGGCCCCGCGCGGCTGGTCTGCCACGTCGAGTTCACCGACCGCTGGTACGACACCACCAAGGCCTGGGGCCGGCT
>CAZCPB010000130.1:0-11427 GCA_964500365.1 uncultured Phycisphaeraceae bacterium | reverse complement strand
AGACGATCCAGTCTGTCGGCTTCAGCCCCGAAGGGCGCGATGGCAACAAGCTCGCCTTCATGGTCCAGTTCTCTCCCAACCACCAGCCGCCCTTCACGTACGACCAAGCCGTCTACATCGTCACCCTCCCCACGCCCCCGGGGGCCTTCATCCCTTTCGGGGCCGCGGCCTACTGGGCCTCCAGACGCTCGAGGTAGCCCGGGCTGATCCCGAGCCGGTCGCGCCATCTTTACCCTGACCCGCTCTCGCTTTCGATTGGCGTGCCCGAACTTCGTGCATTCCCTTGTTCACCGCCGACTCCCGTCCGCCGCGGGGTACGCCGGGTTGCGCTCGAAGAACCCCATCGGCAGCAGGCGGAAGCCGGAGCGGGCGTTCGGCGAGGAACGCCAGTCCGCGGCGCGTTTCGTTCCTCTTTCCCCCCTCACCACCCCCAGTTCCACCCGCCCGCGCCGGTTGTGCTGAGAAACTTCCTCCACGCGTACCACGCCAGGCCCGCGACCACGGCGGCATTGCCGAGGACGAAGGTCAGGATCGCGAGAGTTCGGAAGGACGGGATAAGCCTGGCAAGCGACTTCGCCAGCCACTCTCTCACCGCCATGCGCCGCCGCCGCGAAGGCGGGGCCATCACCAGGCGCGAGCAGGTGTACCACGCGCCGCAGCCCGGGCAGTTGCCCCTGCGCGGCAGGCCCGCCAGGCGCTCACCGCAGCGGCTGCAATGAGGTGCCGCGTGCGAATCGAGCCAGATGGGGACGGCGCCGGCGACATAGCGCTCGCCGCACTCGGGGCAGCGGCCCTCGAGGGGTAGCCCTTCGAGGGAGTACCCGCAGCCGTAGCAGGTCGGGGCGGCACGCTCCGCGGCGAGGGAGAGCATGGCGGCGGAATGTACGCGGGCGGGGCAGGCGGAGTTCCGATCGCCGCGGCGGCCCGGCCTCCCCGCAGGCTCACACCATCATCGTGAGGTCGTCCACCTGCCACTCACCGCCGATCGACCAGCGGTAGCGGAGGACGTGCCCGTCCTCGCGGATGCCCAGCAGGTTGATGGTGCCCTCGGCGGACGTGATGCCGCGGATCGCGCCGCCGGGAGCGGTGGCACCCTCGATCGCGTCGGTCAGGGGCGCGACTTCCCAGGGGCCCATGCCGGGGGCCCACCAGTAGACGACGATCTTTCCATCGGCGTCGAGGCCCATGACGTTCAGCCCGCCCCACGGGGTGGTGTAGCTGTTGATGCTGTCGGCGGCGAGGGCCGGGCCGGAGAACGAGGCGGTGAGGTCGGTGGTGAGCCAGTCGCCGCCGAACTCCGGGACCCACCACGTGACGGTGACGTTGCCGTAGATGTCGGCGCCGGCGAGGTTGATGCCGCCCCAGTCGGTCAGGTAGACACTGAGACCGCCGGTGATGGGGGGGGCGCCGGTGATCGCCGAGAGGTTGTCGGTCCGCCAGAGGTCCAGGCCGGGGGCCCACCAGACGGACTGGATGTTGCCGTCCTCGTCGAGGCCGGCGATGTTCTGGCCGCCCCACGAGGTGACGTAGCTGATGAGCGGGCCGGCGAGGTCGGGCGGGGTCTGGCCCTGCGCGTAGATGTGGTCGGCGGTGAGATTCGTGTACGTCCACGAGCGGTCGGGGAGCTCGATGTAGAGCACGAGGTGGCCCGCGGCGTCGATGCCCGCGACGTGCGCGAGGTCCTCGCCGTCGAGGTAGGTCGTCATCGCGCCGGTGATGTTGGTCGAGCCGATGACCTCGGCGGTGATGTTGCGGTACGACCACGAGCCGGTGTCGTCGCGGGTGTAGAGGATGAGGCCCTGCGAGGACGGTGCCGCGCCGTAGGTGGTCGGGTCGCCCTCGCGCGTCCACGTCGTGATCTGGCCGATGGGGCGCGGGGCGCCGGTCGCGCTGGACACGTCGGTGTAGAACCAGGTGCCCTCGGCGTCCTGCGTGTAGGTGATGAAGCGCCCGGCCCGGTCCGTGGTGACGACGGTGAGCATGTCGCCCGGGAGGGTCGAGCCGTTGGCGACCGCGGCGGGGTTGGCGGTGAAGGGGGAGTACGTGTCCACCGCGAGGTCTTCGCCGTGGGCGTCGAGCTTGACGTTCTGGCCCTGCATGGTGATGAGGCTGGACGAGGTCGCGCTCGTCGAGAGGTCGGTGAAGACCACGGTGTAGTGGCCGGCGGCGAGGGCGATCTGGTAGTTCCCGGCGGCGTCGGTGGTGTACGAGGCGGTGGGCGTTTCGGCGCCGTCGGGGATGATGTCGATCCGGACGCCGGCGCGCCCTTCGCCGACGGAGTAGAACTCGTCGCTGTCGGTGTCGTCGTAGACGACGCCGAGCACGTAGGTCGTCTGCGGTGAGGGGACGCCGAAGAGCTGGGTGTAGTAGCTCGAGTAGGGCGCGCCCCCGCCGGGGAAGTAGATCCCCGCCCCGAACTCGGTGTAGCGGAAGTCGGCGGTGAAGTCCTCGTGCAGGCTGAGGACGTTCTTGCGGTGGCCGATCGACTCGAGCCATGCCTTGTGCGCGGCGTCTAGGTCCACGTACCCGGCGGCGATGTTCTCGCCGGCCTGGCCGGAGTAGCCGGCGTTCTGGGCGCGCTGGGTGGGGTCGAGGCCGTCGGGGTTGATGTGGGCGAAGAACTCGCGCGCGGCCATGTCCTGCGAGTGGGCCCGCGCCGAGTCCGTGAGGATCGAGTTGAGCGCCAGGGGTTCGCTGGGGGCAAGACGGAAGAGTTCGGCGGCCGAGAGTCCGGCGGTGAGGTCCACGCCGAGGCGGGCGCTCTCGGCGAGGGGGTCGAAGCGGGCGCGGTTAACGAGTTCGAGGAGGTAGACCTCCTGGGCGGACCACGAGAAGAGCGAACGCGCTTCGAGGGATTCGAAGCGCGCGCCTTGGGCGCGGGCTGGGCGTCGGCGCGTGGGCATGGCGCCGGATGAATCGGTGACGCACAGGCCGGGCTTTACATGGGTCCGGGGGCGCGGCCCGCGCAGCGCCACCGCAGGAACGGCCGCGCGGCGTGGGGAAGCGGTGCGCAGGTTCTCGGTCCGGTTGACGAATAAGGGACACGCCTGTACCTTTGGCTCGGCGCAGGGCCGCGAGAGCGCCTCGCGCAGGGGTGAAACGGCTGATGGTGGGTGTGCAACAGAGCGCTGTCGTTTTCGGCCTGGCCGGGCTGTGCGTCGGGATGTGGGTTGCCCGCGAGGGCGCGGGCCTGGGGCACGCCCCCGCGGGGCGCGGCGAATGGGCTCAGGACAGCGGCGCCCCGGCGCGCGAACCTCGTGACGGCATGGTGTGGATCCCCGGCGGCGAGTTCTCGATGGGGAGCACCGACCCCCTGGCGCGTCCGGACGAGTCGCCGGTGCACCGCGTTCGCGTCGACGGCTTCTGGATGGACGCGACCGAAGTGACCAACGTGCAGTTCGCCGCGTTTGTGAAGGCCACCGGCTACAAGACGGTCGCGGAGCGGCCCATCGACTGGGAAGAGTTGAAGAAGCAGGTTGCGCCCGGAACTCCAAAGCCCCCGGACGAGAACCTGCTGCCCGGATCGCTGGTGTTCACGCCGCCCGAGCACGCGGTGGATTGCCGCGACCACGCGCAGTGGTGGTCGTGGAGAACAGGCGCGGACTGGCGTCACCCCGAGGGGCCGGGGAGCACGATCGACGGGCGAGAGCATCACCCGGTGGTGCACGTGGCGTTCGAGGACGCGCTGGCGTACGCGGCGTGGGCGGGGAAGCGCCTGCCGACGGAGGCCGAGTGGGAGTGTGCCGCGAGGGGCGGGATGGACGGGAAAGTGAACGTGTGGGGTGACGAACCGATCGCGCCCGGCCGGTGCAACACGTGGCAGGGGAACTTCCCGAACTCGAACACGAGCGAGGACGGCTTCGAGCGCACGGCGCCGGTCAGGAGCTACGCGCCCAACGGGTACGGTCTCTACGACATGGCGGGGAACGTCTGGGAGTGGTGCAGCGACCTGTACCACGAGGGGACATACCCGATGCGCGTGGCCGAGCTGGGCGCGGCCGGAGTGGCGGTGAATCCCCGCGGTGTTTCGAGGTCGTTCGACGCGCGGAACCCGTACGAGCCGGTCGTCCGCGTGGTCCGGGGCGGGTCGTTCCTGTGCAACGACTCGTACTGCGCAAGCTACCGGCCGAGCGCGAGGATGGCGACGAGCCCGGACACCGGCCTTTCTCACACGGGGTTCAGGTGCGTTGCCGGTCCGGGCGGGGCGGGAAAGTCCGCTGCGACAGACGCTGGGCGGTGAGTGGGGCTGCGGGCCGTCACGCTTTGCCCGCGCCGCCGTCGGGGGTTCAAAAAGTGGCGATTTCGTGTCGCACGTAGGAAGAACAAGCAATGGATCAATCACGATCGGCGTTGGTGAGCCTCGGGGTCAGCACGGTGTTCGCCCTCGCGGGCTGCGCGGCGCCGAAGCACCCCGCAACGCCCCACTGGGGGTACGAGGGAGCCATCGGGCCGGCGCACTGGGGCGCGCTCTCGCCCGAGTACGCGCGGTGCGCGACCGGGAAGCGGCAGTCGCCGATCGACATCGGGGCGGCCGAGGCGAAGGACCTGCCCGACATCGCGTTCCACTACGAGACCGTGCCCGTCGAGATCGTGAACAACGGGCACACGGTCCAGGTGAACTACGCGCCGGGGAGCTGGATCGAGCTGGACGGCCAGAGGTACCACCTCCAGCAGTTCCACTTCCACTCCCCCAGCGAGCATCGCGTGCGAGGCAAGGCATCGCGGGCCGAGATGCACCTCGTGCACAAGGCCTCGAACGGCGACGTGGCGGTCGTCGGCGTGCTCATCGAGGAGGGCGCCCACAACGCGGGCTTCGACCCGGTGTGGAGGAACATCCCCGTCAGCGTGGGCTCGCCACACCGGATGGACGCGTCGGTCGACGCCGACGACCTGCTGCCGAAGGACCGGCGCTCGTACCGGTACGACGGCTCGTTCACGACGCCGCCCGGGACCGAGGGCGTGAAGTGGGCGGTGATCAAGGAGCCGGTGCGGATGTCGGGGGCGCAGATCGCGGCCTTCCGGCGGGTGATGAGCGGGAACAACCGGCCGACGCAGCCCCTCAACGGGCGGGTGGTGGCCGAGGACACGAGCGAGTGACGGGTAGGCTGCCGTGGCCGTGTTCCGGTCAAAATGGTTTGAGCGCCGGCGGTGAACCGAAGAGGAGGCTCGCGATGGGTGTGCTGGGGTCAAGGCGTTTCCGCAGCAACGGTGCCGCGGCGAGTTGGGTTGCGGCGCTGGTGATCTGGAGCGCCTGCCCGGCGGCGCTGGCGCAGAACAACGATGAAATGAAGGGCTCCGAGCACTCCGCCGGCGCGCCGGGAGAGGAGATCAGCCCCTGGCGGTTCGAGTTCGCGCCGTACTTCTGGCTGATGGGGGTCGAGGGCGACATCGGCGCGCGGGGAACCACCGTGAACGTGGGCGAGTCGTTCCTCGACATCGTGGACGCGTCCGACACGATCGTGGCGCTGTCGGCGCGGTTCGAAGCGGGGTACCGGCGATTCGGCGTCTTCCTGGACGGGTTCTACGCGGACATCACCATCGAGAACCAGACCGGGCCGGAAGGGCTCGCGGACGTGGACGTCGAGTTCAAACAGACGATCCTGGACTTCGGCGCGATGTACCGGGTCGGCGACTGGGAGCCTTCGGGCGACGCCGCGCAGAACAGGCTGAACATCACGCTCGACGCGTACGCGGGCGGGCGGTACTCCGATCTCGACATTGATATCCGCCCAGCCGTGGAACCGCCCCGGTCCGGGAGCAAGAGTTGGGTCGACCCGATCGTGGGCGCCAAGCTCGTGCTCCCGTTCGCGGAGCAGTGGCACGCGGCGGTGAATGGGGATATCGGCGGGTTCGGGGTCGCGTCGGACTTCACGTGGTCGGCGACGGCGCTCGTCGGGTTCGACTTCCACGTCTTCGGCCTGCCGTCGTCGGTCCTGGCGGGGTACCGCGCGGTGGGGTGGGACTATTCCGACGGCGAGGGCTCGGAGAAGTTCACGTGGGACGTGATCGAGCACGGCCTGGTGCTCGGGTTCTCGATGCGGTTCTGAACGTCCGTCAGGGGCGCGGACCGCCCGAGCGCAGGAGCCGGCCGCGCTGGAACTCGGCGTTGCCGGCGATGGGCGAGTCCATCGCCCGCAGGTCGTACAACGAGGTGAATCGTGCCGCGGCGGCGACTGTCGCGTTCTTCTGCCTCGCCGACTACGACCAGAACCCGTTCGTGAACGGCAACGACTTCGACTCATACGTCGCCGATTTCGACGCGGGCGACCCGCGGGCCGACATCGATCACAAGGGGTTCGTGATCGGGGATGACTTCGACCTGTTCGCGGAGCGGTTTGTGGAGGGGTGCTGAACTGAGCACCAGCGGCATGTGCGCCCGGTTGGCGCGCGACCGGGCGAGAACGGCCGTCGGCCCGGCGATCAGGTTTCAGCGCGGTCCGCGCGCGAGCGAACCTCGACGAGCACCGGCGTGAGGCGGCGCATGGCCAGCTCGAGGGCCGCGGCGCGACGCACAGCCTGGGTGCCGTCGGCGAGCGCGGCGCGAAGCGACTCCTCGGTCATCGGCACCCCGCAGAGATGGCGCACACCAGCGGTGAAGCGAGGTTCGTTTGACCTCCACCAGGTGCGAAAGGCGCTCGGAACGGGCCAGGGGAGGTGATCGTCGGGGTCGGGGGGCGTCTCGTCGTCGTCGGCATGGTCAGCGGGTGGCCCTCCCCCGAATCCCGGGCGGGTGAGATCGAGCCCGGTGATCGTGACAAACGCGTCCGCGGCGGCCCGCGCGAGCACGCGGTCGTTCAAGAGATCGAGAAGCCAGGGGAGCGCGGCTGGATCGCCCGCGGCCGCCGCGACGACAATCCCTACGCGACGGGTGAACGGCCGCGAGGCCAGCGATGCCCGCCACTGCGCCGCGTCCGCGAGCGTCATGCGACGCGAGGAGGTGTCGGCGGCCAGCATCGAACAGGGTGAAGCGGCTTCAGCCTCCTTACGGAGGAGACCGACGGCGCGAGCGTTGTTGAGTACCGCGCCCGACCACGCGGCCCAGCAGCGGCACCCGGCGTCCGGATCGTCGAGCGCGCGCTCGACCGCGTGCGCGAGTTGGCTCGCGGCGAGTTGCCCCGCCGCGCGCAGGGCGCGAGATCGCACCGGCGGTTCCGGGTCGTTCATGGCGCGATGGAGGGTTTCACCGGCGAGTTCGTGGCGCGTGTTCGCGATCGCGGCAACCGCGGCGCGGCGAACCTCGGGCGATGCGTGCGCAAGCCACGCGGGCGCGACACGCGAGACAGCTGACGATCCGAGCCAGGCGAGCGCGGATGCCGCCGCCCGCCCCGCGGCACGATCACCGATGCGGTCGACAATCGGTTCAGCGTGAGAGGGCTGGGCGAGCCCGAGGCAGGTTGCCGCGAAGAACTCGCCGGGCCCTGGCTCGTCGGAGAGCAGGTCCGCGGCACCCACCACCCGCTTCAGGCCGGCGCCCTCGACGTGAAACGCGAGTCGGGTGTCGAGGTCGGCGCGCTGCGCGAGATTGCATCGAGAGTCCTGGGCGGCACGATCGCGGAGCGTCCAGAGAAACGCCGCTTCTTCGGCGTGCTCGCGCGCGAGCGCGCGCGACGTCGCGGCGAGGGCCGGCGTCGAGCGGACATCGTGCGCGCCGGTGGGCGGGCGCGCGATCGGCGTCTGGGGGATCGGCGTGAGAATGATCGCGGCGCGAGCCGGACCGTCGGACCCGGTCTCGACGACCACGGGCGACGCGAGTTCGCCCCGGGAGATGCCGATCGAGCCGAGCGACACAAGGAGCACGCCGGCCGCGGCCCCGGGGTCGCCATAGCAGTCGGCCGGGTGGAGGTGCGGTTCCGGAGCGCGCGTCAAGGCGCGTACCTCCGCGAAAGCGATCTCCTTCGCTCGCGCGGACTCGCCGCTCATGTCGCTGAGGCGCGCGCGAGGCGATACGCCGCCGGCCGCGTCGACGGCCCGGCGGAGCGCGTCGGTGGCGCCGACGGCCAGGCACGGAGCGTGGGACTCGGAGTGGCCGGATTCCTCGGCGTTCGCGGCGGCGGCGATCAGCGCGAGGGGCCTGGCCCGCCGTGCGACCGCGTCCGCTCGACGCTCGAGGATCATGCACGCGCCGGCCTCGCCCGGGATGATTCCGTCGGCGCGGATCTCAGTCTTCAGGCGAAGGCGGTCGTCGAGCCAGCGAAGGGTCGAGAGTCTCAGGAGCGAGTCGCACGCCACGACCGCCGCGGCGTCGGCGGCGCCCGATTCGAGATCTGAAGCCGCGCCGAGCACGGCCTGCCCGACCGCCGCTGCACCCGAGGGGATTCTTCGTGTCGACACCACGCGGCACTGCAGTACTCCGGCGATGGAGCCGTTCCAGTCGATGTCGTCGAGGAGCTTGGCGTCGGGACGCGCCGGGTCGGGAAGGCAGATATAGACGGAAAGCCGCGCGGCGGCGGAAAGTTCGGCCGCGGCGCGGGCTTCCGCGACGGCCAGCGCGGCGGCGTCGGCGGAGCGGGCGTGGGAATGCCCGAACGGCGGGACCGGCAGAACGCCGCCGGTTCGGCTCAGCCCGCGCCGGTCGGGGGCGATCTCGACGAGGCGGCTGAGCCCCGCCCGGGCCGCAAAGTAGGTTTCGAAGGCGTCACCCGCGGCGGTCAGCGCGCCGACGCCGGTGACGGCGAGGTCCAGCATGGTTCACCCGGGGGCTCAAGGGCCGAATCGCCGAGCACCTCGCGGACGGCCCACGGGCGCACGAGAAAGGACGTCACCTGCATCAACTCCTTCCACGAGCGGCGGCAGACGAAGGCGCGCCGCCAGACGAGTGTGACGCGGCGACTCGACGGCTCGACGTACACGGTGTCGAGCGGGGCGACGCCACGGTCTTCCCGGCGTTGCCAGCGGGCCGTATAGCCGAGGCACAGACCGGGCAAGCGGAATTCCAGAACGCCTTCGGGGGTCATGTTGGTGATGTGGAACAGTTCGTCGCCCAGGAAGTGGCCTGGCGCGATCAGGCCGGGGGACGCGCACTGGAAGTGTCGGTAGTCAAAATCCTCGGGGAGGAACGGAGCCCGCTCCCGCTGCCAGCGCTGGTCGTACGTGCCCGCGAGTTCGCGGCGCGGCATCCACCACCGAGCGACGGCGCCCACACCTTCCGGCCGGGGGTGGAGAAACGGGATCTCGGGCCCGACCGAGGGAGACTCCACGTTGGGGAGGCGCATGCCGGGGACGCCGACCGACCCGTGCCAGTACCCGGTCCCGGACGGATTGCGCTCGTCGAATCTGGTCCGTTTGGACCCGAGTGTTCGCGGGTCGTAACCGCCGTAAGCGCGTTCGTAGGTGATCGGCATGCTGAAGAACGGCTCGGCGCGTGTCGGCTTCATCGGGCCGACGCCGGCCATCGGCTCCAGTGTGCGGTCGCCCAGGACCGTGATGTCCTTCCGGATAGGACCGGCACGAACCGTGACATGGACCGCTCGAGCGGGCTCGCCGTGGGGGGCGAACGCCTCCCCTTCGACGACCACGTCGGTCGCGGGCTTGTAGACCGCGAGGTCCGACTCGTGAAGCACCGACGAGCGGAGCGGGTCGCCTCGGTAGACATCGGCGTGCACGATACCGGGCTGGTCGGTGAGCGGGACGGGGGTGCCGTCGCGGCAGATTTCGAAACTTCGCTTGCCGATGAGCGTGAGGGTCTCGCGTCCCGCACGATCGCACGTGTGGAAGAGGGTGCCGAGGACTCCGCCATGGAAAAACTCTGATGGCATGGGTGGCCGGAGGCCTAGTCTTCCCGCTGCTCCTCTGTACCGTCCTCCGTCGGGCCACCGGCGCGATTCTCCTCTATCGCCTGCGCCAGCAGGCCGATTCGAGTCCGGTTGACCTTGACGCGGAATTCCAGGAACGAAACAAAGTCCGGCGTGCGGGCGAGCTCGCGATGCTCCCAGAGGACAGCAGGGCGTTCGTGCCCGCTCCCCGGCGCGACCGTCCTGTCGATGAGAACAGCCTGAGCGGACTCGCCGGCACCGACGATAAACCCCTCAACAGGCACGCGGCTACCGCTCTTCCAATGCAGGTCGCGGTACTCACGCCGCCGCCGGGCGTGCTCTTCGCCGATCAAGGTCCGTGTGTCGAGGAAGTCGAACGCGGCAGTGAAGTGACGGACGCCGTTGGCGACTTCGAGAAACGCGCGGTAGGACTCCGGAAGAGGGCCGCCGTAGATGGTCTCGACGGCGTGGACCGCGTCGGGGGGCGCGCTCGGGCCGGGCGCGGGCTCGTGCTCCGCCTCGATCATCTCGTTGATGCGGCGCTGCAGGTCGAGGACCTCGGTGAGCGCGGCACGCACGCGGTCGTGAACGGACATCTGGCGGGCTCCGTCAATCGCAGCCCGAGGTCGTGACCGAGGTCACTTCCGTGGCCGACTGCGTCTGCTTGTCCACCTGCGAGCCGAACGAGCGGTTCACCGACGCGTCGAGCATCCACATCGGTCCGGCCATCCGGCCGCCCAGCTGGAGGTCGAGTTTGTGATCGGCATCCCAATCCTTCATCACGCCGTCCTTGGCGCTCTTGGACTTCGCCGACTCGAGTTCGTCCTTCTGGCAATCGTCGGCGAGGGAAGACCCGTCGGCCTTGGGGTGATACTTCTCCTGCGGGGGCAGGAGCGCCGATCGGCGGGGCGTCTTTCCCGCCATTGCCTGCTTGAACTCGCGCCGGAAGGCGGCTTGCATGTCCATCGCCGTGTCGCGGATGCTCACCTCCAGCACCGGGTCGCTGGCCGACACGCCTTTCCTGACTTTGGCCGGGCAGCATGAGTTCATGTGCGCCGCCTTGGCCTTGGCCTGCTTCTTCTGGCAGTCATTCCAGTTCGGGTCGCAGGTCAGGATGACGGCGCCCGGTTTCACGGCCTGGCCGTTCATGCTTCACCCCGCCGCGTTGAACGCGCTCTGACCGTTCTGCTTCATCGGGTCCATCGACCGGGGCACGTTCTTGCCCTCGATTTTAACGTCGAAGCTGTAGTTGATGAACATCGCCTTGCCCTTGGTGCAGTTCGAGACGACCCCGCCCCCCGCGCTCCCCGCCTCGTCGCCGGTACTCGTCGAGAAGCTCGAGCTCTTGAGCATCACCGGGTTGCCGTCGATCTTGACCGTGGTGCTGCCGTCGGCGGTGTCGGAGCTCTTCGCGACGTTGGGATACGGGATCGGGACCGGTCCTCCGGGTGAGGGTGTCTTGCAGACGTCGGGAAAAACCGGCGAGATGCCGCCCGAGTCTTTGTGAACGACCATCATCGGCGTGTTGATCGTGACGGTGTGCCCCACGTCGGTCTCCTCACCCGCGCCGGCGCGGTCAATTGATCTGCACGGACGCGCCCTTGATCTTGTTCGGCCCGCTTGAGCGTGAGAGCACGTACGTGCCGCGGGTCTCCACGCGGCCGTCGGCGGCGAC
>CAZCPB010000129.1:0-11551 GCA_964500365.1 uncultured Phycisphaeraceae bacterium | reverse complement strand
ACGTGGGTGCGGGCGTGGCGGCGGAGTTCGACGGCGTCGGGGTCGGCGCGATCCTTGGCGTCGGCGAGTTGCTGACGGTGGGCTTCGAGCGATTGGGCGAAGGCGGAGACGCTCGCGGGGAGGTGGATTGCTGCCGCGAGGCGGGAGGCTTGCGCGGCGGTCTGCTCGAGCGCGTGCAGGCGGGACTGGATGGGCGGGGAGGCGAGGGCGTCGAGTAGGTCGAGGAGGGAGAGGTTGAGGGCGTGGGCGAGGTCGGGGAGGGAGTGGGACGCGGAGAGGATCGCGTTGAGCAGGAAGCGGACGTGTTGCGGGGAGAGAGCCGGGGCGGGCGCGGCGGGTTTGGCGGACTCCTGGGAGGCGAGGGCGATCATGCGGAGAGTGTACGGTATAAACCTAACGAGTCAATAGGTTTTTGTATGGATTGTGCGGCATGATGCAAGCTTTGTGTTCGTGGAGACTTATCGTGCGTTACCAGATTCTCGCTTGCTTTCGCTACTCTGAACCAACACCCGGAGGCGCGCCATGCCCCTTTCTCCCGCGATCATCGCCGCCGAATCACGCCCATTGATGTCCATCATCGGCGACCGCGTCCGGTGCCTGATCGACGGCGCGGCGACGGGGGGAGCGTTCTCGCTCTTTGAGCTGCGCACGCCGCCGGGGGCCGGGACTCCGCCGCACGTGCACCGGCGCGAGGACGAGACGTTCCACATCCTCGAGGGGCGGGTGGAGTTCTGGGTCGACGGGAAGACGACGGTGGCGGGGCCGGGGACGACGGTGTTCGGGCCGCGCGGCGTGCCGCACGCGTTCCGGAACGTGGGGGAGGCGCCGATCCATGCGCTGATGGTCGTGTCGCCCGCGGGGCTGGAGGAGTTCCTGGCGCGCATGTCGAAGCTCGCGCCCGAGCCTCCGCCGCCGATGCCGGAGTTCGTCCGGCTGTGCGGGGAGTTCGGGATTGAGCTGATGCCTCCGGCTGGTTGATCGGTGCCGGGCGTCCCGGGTCGGTGCGGAGCTGGTGGCGCTGCTCTCCTTGCAGCAACGCGGGTTTTTCTGGATACTTTCTCCTTCGGTTCGGCCGCCCGCGCGGAAGGACCACAAGGAGGAGCGATCATGCTAAAGGCGTTGGTTCCATTGGTCGTGTGCGTCTCGTGCGCCTCCGCGGCGTACACCGGCGACTTTGACCCGCCTTCGTGGAGGGGCAAACCGCTCACCACCTCGCAGGGGTGGACGTTTGCGAGCGGGGTGGCCCTGGTCGACCAGGTCCCCGATCCGGGCGTGGCCCCGCTTCACAACCCGTACACCCTGCCGACCGACATGTTTTATCCGGGTTCGCCCGAGGGCCCGCACATCTTCGGCGTCAGGGGGCTCACGACGAACTTCGGCAACGACTACATGACGATCGGCCCGGCCTTCGGAGGGGAGACGAATCTCGTGGCCTTTGCGATCCCCAACGTTCACTGGATCGACACCGGGATGCGTGCGCACATCCAGATTCTGTACTCGGGCGGGGACCCCGGGTGGTTGATCCAGGGGTACGACAACTCCACGATCCAACCGACCAACGCGAACAACGCCGGCATCCTGTCCGTCGATGAGCCGGACCCGACATTGCCCGGGTGGCGACGCCTTTCGTTCGACCTGCCGCTCTTCTCCTGGTCCTCGTGGCAGGCGATCGCGCTGACCAACAGCAGTCCGGTCAACGTGGACATCGCCGCGGTGGTCATCGACACCATCGTTCCGGCGCCGGGTGCGGTGGTGGTCGCGTCGGTCGGGATGGGGCTTGTGGCGGGACGGCGGAGGAGGTGAGTTCGAAGCGCACGGCGTCGCGCGATCGGTTGAGGTTGAAGAGCAGGGACGTGTGCATGCGTGGGGCTGAGCGCACGACTTTCGCGGAAAGAGCGCCGCGAGAGTCGTGACACGCGGAGCCTATCGCCGGCGCCAGCGTTCGTGCAGCCACTCGTAGTCGCGGTTGTCCTTGGCGGGGAGGTCGAAGGACTGGCTGGCGGCCATGTCGATGGTGCGGCGGTCTTCCCACTTGTGGATGACGGCGTGCCCGTCGGCGAAGCCGATGGTGCCCAGGTCGCCGTGCCAGACGGTGAGGGGGTCGATCCAGCGGGGCTTGTCGAGCCACATGACCCATGAGTTGATGTTGAAGCCGCGCGGGTCGGACTCTTCGAGGAACGTGAAGTTGTCGGAGGGCCGCCACAGGTCGCCCATGCGCTTTGCCGCGCTGCGCTCGCCGCCGATGTCGCGCTCCCAGGTGTCGTCGCCGGACATGTAGTTGGGCATGGAGTAGGTGACCCAGGCGAGGTTGGCGCCCTTGTTGGTGCGGTAGATGCTGCGCTTGTCCGAGGGGCAGTGGTAGATGGCGGTGTCCTGCGCGTAGGGGAAGAGCGCGCCGTCGCGCACGCCGCGGAGGTGGGGCTCGACGGTGGTGGCGTTGGCGAGCTGGGCGGAGTTGAGGGGGTTGCCCTTGGGGCTCTTGGGCCAGTCGACCCAGCTCCAGGGGATGTAGGAGGTGTCGGTCCAGGCGCTGACGATGGCGTCCTTGAAGTCGTGGGCGTAGACGACGACGCACTGGGAGAGGGAGCGCTGGTTGGCGAGGCAGCGGGTGGTGCGGCCGGACTCGCGGGCGGTGCGGAGGGCCGGGAGGAGCATCGCGACGAGGATCGCGATGACGGCGATGACCACGAGGAGTTCGATGAGGGTGAATGCGCGGCGGGGGCGGGGCATAGGGACCTTGGACGCAGTCTACCGCGCGGGGGCGGGGAGGGGGGGTGGATCGTGCGCCGCACCCGGCAGGAGGATGTACGGAACCGCCTTTAGAGGCGGGGCCGGCGGGAAATTAAAGTGCGCCTTTCATGTTAAAGTGCAACTTGCCGATTAAAGGTGCAGGTATAATCCGGCGACACGCGATGGACACGCACGGCCCCGACATCCGACCCGGCGACGACGGCCCGGGCACCCTCATCGGGAGAACGCTGATCGAGACCCGGTTCGGGGTGCACGCGCTCCGCGCGCTGCGGGACGGGGTGTTCGCGGTGGCCGTCGCGCTCGCGGCCCGCCCCGGGCACCGCGGGCTCCTCGTGCTCGTGGAGCCGCGAGTCACGGACGAGCGACTGGCCGATGAAGTCGCGAAGTACCGGGCCCTGTTCCGGGACGAGTTCTCGGGGCGTCTGCACGTGGTGACGATCCGCGGCGGCCGGTGCGGCGAACTGCCGCGGGGTACGACGCCGGCGGTCCGGCGCTTCCTCGAAGACCTGGCGCGTCGGGAAGATGCGGGCGTGCGGGCGGCGCGCTTGCCGAAGCCGGACTTTGAGTTCGTGATCGGCCAGATCCTGATCCGCCAGTGGATGATCGGGGCCGGGCCGATGACGGCGGACTGGCTGGGAGCGGCGGCGGGGTGCAGTTTCCCGACGGTGGCGCGGGTGGTGAAGGGGCTCGGGGGCGTAGTTCGCCGTCACTCCGACCGGCGGTTCGAGCTTGATCGCTTCCCGGCCCGCGAGTGGGAGCGGATGCTCGCGGTGGCGGACCGGGCCAGGAGCACGGTACGGTTCCGCGACCGGTCGAGGCAGGCGCGGTCGCCCGAATCGCTGCTGCGCAGGCTGGCCGGGCTCAAGAATCCGTCGATCGGCATCGGCGGGACGCTCGGCGCGAAGTACCACTACCCGGGGCTGGATTTCGTGGGGACGGCTCGCCTGGACCTGTCGGTGCACGCCCCGAAGGGCGCGGCGGACCTGGGGTTTGTCGAGCGGCTGGACCCCGCGTTTACGCGGATGGAGGACCCGGCGGAGCCGGCGAGCCTCGTCGTTCACTTCGTTCGGCGCCGCGAGTCGTTCTTCGACACTGAGCCGGGGGGGACGACGTGGGCCGACCCGGTGGAGTGCCTGCTCGACCTGCACGGGGCGCGGCTGGAAAGCCAGGCCGCGGAGATGGTGGAGTTCTTCGCACGCCGGGTGAAGGAGCGGGGTCGTGGGTGACGTGCCGGCTCGGGAGGTGATCCGACAGATCGCGGCGGCGATGCCGGAGGACTGCCGCGGGAACATCGTGCTCGTGGGGAGCCTCGCGGCGGCGTACCAGCTGTTCCGTGACGACGTGATGCTGCACGTGCGGACGAAGGACGCCGACTGCGTGATCTCGCCGCGCGTGACGGCGGCGGACCGGGGGAAGAAGGTTGCGGAAAGGCTGCTGCGCGCCGGGTGGACGCACCGGACGGAGGGAGCGTTCGGAGAGCCGGGCCGGGCGGAGACCGCGACGGAGCGCCTGCCGCTGATCAGGCTGCACCCGCCGGGGATGCGTGAATGGTTCATCGAACTGCTGACCGTGCGCGATCCCGCGTCGGGCGAGTGGGCGCGGATCGAGGCGCTGGGCGGGCACTACGCGCTGCGGGCGTTCGAGTTCTCGCCGCTGCTGACGTTTGAGCCCGATGAGACGGAGTTCGGCATCCGCTGCGCGCGGCCCGCGATGATGGTGCTGGCGAATCTTCTGGAGCATCCGGAGATCAGACCCGAGCGGATGTCGGGGCTGATCGCGGGGAGGGCGATCAGGCGGAGCAACAAGGACCTCGGGCGGGTGCTGGCGATCGCGATCCTGAGCGGGGAGGAGCGGACGGAGCGGTGGGTCGGGGAGTGGGAGCGGGCGCTGCGGGCGTGTTTTCCAGATCGGTGGGCGGCGCTCGGGGCGCGGTGCGGGAACGGGTTGCGGGCGCTCCTGGCGAGCCCCGACGACCGGGAAGAGGCGGTGTGGGCGTGCGAGCTTGGACTGCTCGAGTACGGGGGTGTTGGGTTTGAGCTGTTGCGGGTGGCGGGGTTGCGGTTGATGCAGGATGTGGTGGAGGGGGTGGAGTTGAGCTGTGCAGACGCTTCTCGGAAGAACGCCTAGGACGAGCGTCTCGCTCGGCTCTCACCGCACCTCGTACGTCACCCGCCCATGCTTCGTCGCCCGCGAGATCTTGTCCGCGGCGTGCAGCCCCGCCAGCACGAATTCCACGCAGCTCGCCCGCACCGGCGCGCTCTCTGACGGGTTCACCTCGAAGGCCTTCTCCCACGCCTTCGGCACGCGCTTCATGATCTCGGCGTAGTGCCCGCTCGGCAGCGTGTCGCCGACCTCGATCTTGACGCCCTTGGCGAAGACATCGGCGATCTCGCCCAGGCCGTGCCCGGTGACGTACTCGTCGAAGACGTTCTTGATGGCGGTGGCCATGATCGCGTCGAGCACCTGCTTCTCGCTCATCTGGTGCGCACCCATCAGGTCGAGTTCGATCTTGCCGATGGCCGAGGCGGTGAAATGGGCCAGGTCGCTGATGCGCGGCACGGCGGGGGACTCGCCGAGCTGGATCGAGCGGCGGCGGGCGTTGGCGATCATCGTCCTGTAGTTGGCGATCGAGAAGCGGGCGCTGACGCCGGACTGGTGGTCGATGTACTTGCTCGCGCGGGCGACGCGGCTCATTTCCTCGACGATCTCCTTCATGAAGGGCGGGACGAGCACAGGGAACTCGGCCGCGGCGCCGCTCGCCTGCCCGTCAAGGTCGGTACCCGCCTCCTGTTCCATGATGCGGATGCCGACCTCGCGCTCGCGCGGGTAGTGGGTCTGGATGGTCGCGCCGATGCGGTCCTTCAACTGCGGGATCACCTTCCCCGAGCGGTTGTACGTCGCGGGGTTGGCGGAGAAGAGGACGAGGACGTCGATGTCGAACTTGATCGGGTGGCCGCGCACCTGCACGTCGCGCTCTTCGAGGATGTTGAAGAGCCCGACCTGCACGAGGTCGTCGAGGTCGGGGAGTTCGTTCATCGCGAAGATGGCGCGGTGCATCCGGGGGATCAGGCCGAACGACAGCGCCTCCTCGGCCGAGAGCGAGACGCCGCTCATGAGCTTGGCCGGGTCGATCTCGCCGATGATGTCGGCGAACTTGGTGCCTGGCGCCAGGCGCTCGGCGTAGCGCTCCTCGCGGGGCCACCACGCGATCCGAGCGTCGTCGCCGAGCTGCCGCACGTGCTCGCGCCCGGCGCGGGTGATGGGGTTGAAGGGGTCCTCGTGCACGGGCGAGCCCGGGATGTCGAGGTAGGGGATGCGCTCGTCGAGGAAGCGCGCGAGGAGGCGCATGACGCGGCTCTTGGCCTGGCCTTTCTCGCCGAGGAAGAGCATGTCGTGCCCGGCGAGGACGGCGTTCACGATCTCGGGGATGACGGTGTCGTCGTAGCCGACGATGCCGGGGAAGAGCGGTTCGCCGGCCTTGAGCGCGGCGATGAGGTTGTCGCGGAGCTCGACCTTGACGGGGCGGGGTTTCCAGCCGGAGCGCCGCAGTTCGGCGAGCGTGGTGGGGAGTGAGGTGGGCATGGGTGTGTGCGCTTCGAGCGGTGAACGGGAACGGATGCGAGGGCATCGTAGGGAAATCGGGCGCGGCGTTGCCGCGGCGCGGAACAGAGTTTCGAGCGGTCCGTACCATCGTGAATGGAGCGCGAGGCGGTGATCGGTTGGGGAGCGGGGCGCGGGGTCGGGCTGCGCTGGGCGGCGCCAGTCGGTGCGTGGGCCATCGGGATGGCGGTCGGCGCCTGGGGCGCGGGGCTTGCCCGTGCGGCGGAGACGGCCGACAACATCTTCGACATCGACAGGCGCCCGGCGCAGCGGGCGCTGGTGACGCTGGGACCCGAGCTGCCGATCATCGAGGGGCCGCACTCGGCGATGACGCTGCGCCTGAAGGGCGTGCTCGCCGATCTGGATCGTTTGGGCGTGAGGCAGCTTCGAGGGCTGCCCGCGGCGCCGGTCCCGGCGGGCGAGTTCGCCGAGGGGGCGGGGCGCGTCTGCTTCGTCCAGCTCTTCGCGGGCGCGAAGGCCAGGAACATTGAGATCCTGCGGAGCAGCGCGGGGTCGCTCGCGGCGAGGGAACTCGAAGGCGACGAGCCGGGCCCGCTCTCGGGGACGCTGACGGGCATCGACGGGGAGAGGTTCCTCGCGCTGTCGGCGGGGTGGAGCGCGTTCCGGGGCGAGTTCGATTCGCCGCCCATGAACGCCGGCGCGGAGATCGCGCCCGGCGCGGTGGTCGAGCTGGCGCGGCCGTACTCGGCGGGGTGGCTGCGGTTCGACAAGGAGACGCTGTCGCGCCGATTCCTGCGGAACCGGGAGACATCGATCAACGCGATGGACCGGCCGCTGGGGGAGAACGCGATCTGGGTGAGACTGCCGCGGGGGTACGAGGCGAGGAAGCCGTGGGGCCTGCTCGTGTGGATCAACGCGGGGTACCTCGGCCAGCCGCCGGAGGTGCTGCACGCGGCGTGCGATGAGCTGGGGCTGGTGTGCGTGGGGCCGGCGGGGGCGGGGAACGACCGCGACCTTGCCAACCGCTGCCAGCTGATCTTCGACGCGGCGGCGACGGCGTGCGAGCGGTTCCACATCGACCGCGAGCGCATCTACGCGACGGGGATCTCGGGGGGCGGCAAGATCAGCTCGATGCTGTGGGCGTGCTTCCCCGACGTCTTCGCGGGGGCGGTGCCGGTCGTGGGGCTGGCGTGCTACGAGAACATGCCGATCGGCAACGGGCAGTTCTGGCCGGGGAACTTCAACCGGCCGGAGCCGGCGACGTGGGCGGTGCTGAAGTCGCGTCGAGCCGGGGCGATCACGGGGAACAAGGACTTCAACTACGAGCCGATGCACGCGGCGCTGCGGGTTTTTCAGCGCGACGGGCTGACGAACGTGAGGCTGTACGTGCAGCAGGGGATGGCGCACGAGATGCCGTCGGTGGAGCAGTTCATGGAGGCGATGATGTGGGTCGACGAGCCGCGGCGTGAGGCCCGGGACGCGGAAGAGAAGAAGGCGGCGGCGCTGATGGAGAAGTACAGGAAGGGCGAGGCGGCGAGCGACGCGGAGAAGAGGAAGCGGCTGGTCGAGGTGACGGAGGCGGCGCCGTGGAGCGCCGCGGCGTGGGAGGCGGTGGGGGAGATGGGGAGGCAGGGGGAAGGGGGGAGGTGAACAGGAGAAGAGGAGAAGAGGAGACTGGTGAACGTGGTCAGGTTGAGGCGAGGGCTTTGAAGGCCTTGAGGACGCGGTCTCGGGCTTTGGCGTGATCGACGAGGGGCTCGGGGTAGTTGAGCGCGGCGCGCGCGAGGGGGCCGACGCCGGACTTTTCGGAGAAGGGCTCGTGGATCTCGGGGTCCGACAGGTGGGCCAGTTCGGGGACGTAGCGGCGGATGAACTCGCCCTCGGGATCGCAGGTCCGGGACTGGCTGTAGGGGTTGAAAATGCGGAAGTAGGGTGCCGCGTCGGTGCCGGTCGAGGCCGACCACTGCCAGCCGCCGTTGTTGCTGGCGAGGAAGCCGTCGATCAGGTTCTGCATGAAGAACCGCTCGCCCTTGCGCCAGTCGATGTAGAGGTCCTTGGTCAGGTACATCGCCGTGATCATCCGGAGGCGGTTGTGCATCCAGCCGCTCGCGAGCAGTTGGCGCATGGCGGCATCGACGATGGGCACGCCCGTGCGGCCCTCGCACCACGCGCGGAAGTGCTCGTCGTTGTCCGACCAGCGGAGCCGCTCGGTCTCGGGCTTGAAGGCGCGGTGCTTGCACACGCGCGGGAACGCGTCCATGACGTGGATATAGAACTCGCGCCAGATAAGTTCGCTGATCCACGTCGAGGGGCCGACGCGACCGCCGTCGGCCTTGCCGGAGTTGGCGTCCCGTGCCGCGGCGAGGCATTGGCGCGGTGAGACGGCGCCGACGGTGAGGTACGGGGAGAGGGTGCTGGTGCCGTCGAGGGCGGGCGCATCGCGCGCCGACTTGTAGTTCATGATCTTCGATTCGACGAAGCGCTCGAGGCGATCTGCCGCGGCGAGTTCGCCGGCGGGCCAGAGCGACGGATCGATCGGGCTTTTGAATTCCTCGATGTGGGCCGGGATCTCGGAAGGCTTGAGCCCGATGTCGGGCTGACGGGCGGGGACGGGGAGCGGCGGGCGGCCCTCGCGCTGGTCGAGCACCGCGAGCCAGCGCTTCTTGAAGGGCGTGAACACGGTGAACGCGCGGCCTTCCTGCGTGCGGACCGAGCGTGGCTCGAGGATGCACTGATCGTCGAGGGCCGTCGCCGCGAGACCTTCGCGCTCGAAGAGCGCGATGGTGTCGGCGTCTCGCTTCGACTCGTTGACTTCGTACTCACGGTTGAGGAAGAGGCGGTGAGCGCCTGCTTTTCGTGCCGCGGCGAGCACGGCGCCGGGGACGTCGGCGGGGGTCTCGGCGCGAGTGATGAGCAGGGGGATGTTGAGCGCGGCGAGCGATGCCGATAGTGCGCGGAGCGTCCGGAGCATGAACTCGACGCGGACGGCGGCGACGTCGTGGGCCCGCCATTCGCCCGGCGAGATGACGAAGAGCCCGACGCAGCCTTGGCGCGGGCGGCAGGCGGCGTGGAGCGCGGTGTTGTCGCGCACTCGCAGGTCGGATCGAAACCAGACGATCGACGGCATTCCGCGCTCCGGAAGTCGCGGGTTGAGCCCGCGCAGGGAATTCGACCCGCGGCCGGGGGTGGAGTCGTCCGCGCCGGTTTTTGTAGCGCGGCCGGGTCCAAATGCGAACACAATGCCGGGATGGGACGCGGGCAGGATGTCATCGTGGCGGACGGGCTGGGGCTGGCGTGCGAGGCCGGAGGGTTTCACATCGACCCCTGGCGTCCCGTGGCCGCGGCGGTGGTGACCCATGCCCACTCGGACCACGCTCGCCCGGGCAGCGGCGTTTATTACTGCGCCGCGCCGGGGGAGGGGGTGCTCAGGGCCCGGATGGGGGCGGGGTCAAAGATCGTGCCGGTCCCTTACGGGGAACGGGTTTCCCTGGGCGGCGTCGAGGTTTCGTTCCATCCCGCCGGGCACGTGCTGGGTTCAGCGCAGGTGCGCATCGAGTCGGCCCGGGGCGTGTGGGTGGTTTCGGGCGACTACAAGCGCGCGGCGGATCCCACCTGCGCCGCGTTCGAACCCGTGGCGTGCGATGTCTACATCACCGAGGCGACCTTCGCGCTGCCGATCTACCGCTGGCCCCCCGCGGACGCCGCGATCGGCGCGGTGGGGGAGTGGTGGGCCGCCAACGCGGCCGTCGGGCGGGCGAGCCTGCTCTTCGGTTACGCGCTAGGGAAGGCGCAGCGGGTGATCGCGGAGCTGTCGCGCCGCGGGGGGATGCCCGGCCCGTTGCTCGGGCACGGCGCGGTCCGCTCGATGTGCGAGGTGTATGCGCGCAGCGGGGTCGCGCTCCCCGAGGTCGGGGCGCTCCCCGAGGACCGGCGCGCAAAGGTGCCCCCGGGGGCGCTGGTGCTCGCGCCGCCTTCGGCGGCGGGCTCGGCGTGGGTCAACCGATTCCGGGCCGGCGGGTTCGAGACCGGGTTCGTGTCGGGGTGGATGCGCCTGCGCGGAGTGCGCCGCCGGCGAGGGTACGACCGCGGTTTCGTGCTGTCGGATCACGCGGACTGGGACGACCTGCTGCGGACCGTGAAGGAGTCCGGTGCCGCGCGGGTGCTCGCGACCCACGGGTCGTCCGAGACCCTGGCGAGGTACTTGCGTGAATCGGGGGTCGATTCCGACGTGCTGAACACCGAGTACACGGGCGAGGAAGGGGAGGCGGGCGAGGACGCGGACCGTGGCGCCGATCCGGCGGGGGCGGGCGCGGGCGAGACGCCATGAAGCGCTTCGCGGCGTTGTACGGCGACCTTGACCGCACGACCTCCACGAACGCGAAGGTCGCGGCGATGGCCGAGTATTTCCGCGCGGTGCCGGACGCGGACGGGGCATGGGCGGCGTACATCCTGTCGGGCCAGAAGCTCGCGCGGCTGATCAAGACCCGTCTGCTCATCGAGTGGGCGACGCACGCGGCGCGCGTCCCGCCGTGGCTGTTCGAGGAGAGTTACAGCGTCGTGGGCGACCTCGCGGAGACGGTGGCGCTGCTGGTCGGGAAGGAGCGCTCCGGGCCGGGCGAGGACGCGACGCCGCTCGAAAACTCGGGGCTCGCGCGATGGATGGAGGACATGATCGCGCCCCTGAAAGGCATGGCTCCCGAGGCCCAGCGCCGGCGGGTCACGGAGTGGTGGGACGCCCTGCGGACCGAGCATGTCTTCATGGTCAACAAGTTCCTGACCGGCGAGCTGCGGGTAGGGGTTTCCCGCACGCTGCTGGTCCGGGCGCTCGCCGCGGCGTCCGGGCAGGGCGTCGCGACGGTCGCCGAGCGGCTCGCGGGCACGTGGGAGCCGACGGCCGGTTTCTTCGGCTGGCTCACGGGCCGTGCGGGCCGGCGGCCGGCCCCGGGACGCGTTCCGGGGTCGCAGCCGGGCCTGTTCGACCGCTTCGAACCGTCGGCGGGCGGGGTTGTCCTGACGCCGTATCCGTTTTTTCTTGCTTCGCCCTTGACGGACCCGCCGGAGTCGCTGGGGGCGGTCGGCGACTGGCTCCTGGAATGGAAGTGGGACGGGATCCGCGCGCAGCTGGTCCGGCGCGCCGGGGCCGGGGCGCTGTGGTCGCGCGGCGACGACCTGATCACGGCCCGGTTCCCGGAGCTGGGCCCGCGCGCGATGAGGCTTCCGGACGGAACGGTACTGGACG
>CAZCPB010000128.1:0-11560 GCA_964500365.1 uncultured Phycisphaeraceae bacterium | reverse complement strand
CGCGGGGGATCGTTTCATCGTGCGGCGCGACCTTGCCGAGGGCGCGCCGAGCGTGTCGGTGATCGCGGGGTTCCCGTGGTTCGGGGACTGGGGTCGCGACACGATGATCTGCATCCCGGGCCTGATGCTTACGCCGGGGCGGTACGAAGAAGCGCGCAGGGCGCTCGAGACGTTCGCGAAGTACTGCAGGAACGGGCTGATCCCCAACTGGTTCGACGACCTGTCGGGTCACGCCGAGTACAACACGGTGGACGCGTCGCTGTGGTTCGTCCACGCGGCGTGCCGCTACGCGAAGCTGTCGGGCGATCGTGGCGCGATGCAGGGGCCGATCGGGCGTGCGTGCCTCGAGATCGTTGATCATTACCGGCGCGGGACCGACCACCACATCCGCATGGACACGGACGGGCTGATCGCGGCGGGCGGGCCGGACACGCAGCTCACGTGGATGGACGCCAGGCGCGACGGGGTGGTGTTCACGCCGCGGTTCGGCAAGCCGGTCGAGATCAACGCGCTGTGGTTCAACGCGCTGCACTCCTTGGGCGCGGCGCTGGAATCGGCGCAGCCCGCGGCGGCGCGCGAGCTCCGCGACCTCGCGGAGCGGGCGGGCGCCGCGTTCCGCGAGAAGTTCTGGAACCCGCGGAGCGGCTCCTGCTACGACGTGCTCACGCCCGACAGTTCCGGGGGATTCAGGGTCAACGGCGCGGGCTCGCAGGCGCGGCCCAACCAGATCTTCGCCGTCAGCCTGCCGCACTCGCCGCTGCTCCCCGAGCAGCGCGCGGCGGTGGTCGAGTTCGTCGGCCAGAGGCTCTTGACGCCGCACGGGCTGCGGACGCTGTCGCCGGGCGATCCGGGCTACATCGGGCGCTTCAAGGGCAGCCTGTTCGAGCGCGACCGCGCGTACCACAACGGGACGGTGTGGCCGTGGCTGATGGGCCCGTTCGCGGAGGCGACGATGCGTGCCGCGGACTTCTCGCCGGGGTCGCGCGCCAGGGCCCGCGAACTCCTGCTCGGGCTGGTGCGGGAGATGGATTCGCCGCTACCCGGGCGGCTGCTGGGGCAGATCCCCGAGGTGTACGACGGGGACGAGCGGCCCGAAGCGCCGCGCCAGCCGGGCGGGTGCGTGGCGCAGGCGTGGAGTGTCGCCGAGACGCTGCGGGTGTATGAGATGGCGGTGAGGGGCGGGGACGCCGATCGATGAAGCCCGGTGGATTCCGCTGATTGATCGCAGCCGGAATGTGGTCAACGCTCGTCCGCCCCGGGGGCGGCGTGGCGCGATGGTGAGTCGCGAGGGGCTTGCGAAGCGCTGCGCCCCTCGCTACGTTCGCGCGCCCGAAGCGGGCGAGGAGCCGGTTTCGCACGCGCGTGATCGATCGAGCATTGGTACGAGTTCGCGGTGGAATCTCAAGCATGGGGTTCGCTTCGAACCGCGAACGAAGTGAACCAGGTGAGCGGCCGGGCGCGCCGTGGGCCGACCCTTCCGGCTCCGTCTGTACACGGAGTCCTTCGTACGGGCGAGGACCCGACAGGCTTGGACGCCGCGTGTGCGCTTGACCGCTCACTCCCGTTCGCGGCTCGTCGTGAACACGTTTCGGCGCGCGGGCTACTGGACGCGGCGGGCACGCCCGCGCCCGCACTCGGGGCAGGCATCGAGCGTTCCGACTTCGTACCCGCACGACTCGCACCGGCCGCTGCGCCGGCGCCTCAGTCGCACCGCCGAGCGCGCGAGCCATGCGAGGCCTGCCGCGGACGCGCCGAGCGCGGTGATGTTGCCGAGCAGCCCGGTCCAGATGGGGCTGTACGGGATGACCGTGCGCTGGGAGCCGCGGCCGGGGCCGAGGAAGCCGTGCTGGACGTTCACGATGGCTCCGACGTAGAGCCCTGTTCTCGAGACTTCCCAGCGCGCGGTGAACGCGCGGAGCGGCCAGCCGCAGGCGATCTCGCCGGCCTCGCGCGATCGCCCGGCCGCGGTTAGCTGGGCGAGGCGCTGATCGACGGGAGTGCACCACGGGGGAAGGTGAGGGGGAGCGGTCGCGGGCTCCGGCGGGGTCTCGGAGAGCGATTGCGACAGGGCTTCGGTTTCACCGCTCCAGCCCACGCGCGTGCTGGCCCAGCGCGTCACGATGGTGCCGAGCGGCACGGCCCGGTTCTCGCGCACGGGCACGCGGACGGTCCCGTCGCCGATCGGGGGGCCGGGCAGGATGGCGCCGACCGCGGCGATGATCACGGTCAGCCCGGCGCCGATCGCGCCGAACTTCGCCACGGTCAACGCGCAGCGCAGGGATTGATGCGCCATGCCCGGCACGGTTCACTTCCCTTCGAACCAGCTCTTCCCGGCGTGGGCGTCGACCTTCAAGGGCACGGACAGGGTCATCGCCCGCTCCATCCGCTCGGCGATCACCCGCATCGCGCTCTCGGCCTGGGCTTCGGGGGCTTCGAAGACGAGTTCATCGTGGATCTGGAGGAGCATGGTCACGGCGCGCAGGGGGCTTTCGTCCGCTCCCTGACGGTCGCGGCTCTGATCGCCGATCATTCCGTGCAGGTCCACCATGGCGAGCTTGATGAGGTCGGCCGCGGAGCCCTGAACGACGCTGTTGATCGCGACGCGCTCGGCGAGGGCCCGCATGCTGGGGTTGCGGGAATCGATGTCGGTGATGGGCCGGCGGCGCTTCATGATCGTCTCGACGTAGCCGTAGCGGCGGGCGTGCTCGATGCACTCCTGGAGGAAGGTGGTGATGCCGGAGAAGCGGCGCTTGTAGCCGTCGATGATCGCCGCGGCTTCGTCGTTGGTGATCTTGAGTCGGCGCGCGAGGCCGAAGGGAGTGACGCCGTAGACGATGCCGAAGTTGACCATCTTGGCGCCGGCGCGCTGCTCGCGGGTGACCTTGTCGGGGGTGACGCCGGCGATCTGGGCGGCGACCTGGAGGTGGATGTCCTCGCCCTTGTGGAAGGCCTCGGTGAGGCCGGGGTCCTTGGAGAGGTGGGCGAGGAGGCGGAGCTCGATCTGCGAGTAGTCGGCGGTGATGAGGAGGCGGCCGGGCGGAGCGATGAAGGCCTTGCGGATCTCGCGCCCGATCTCGGAGCGGATGGGGATGTTCTGGAGGTTGGGGTCGCTCGAAGCCAGGCGGCCGGTCGCGGCGCCGGTCTGGCTGAAGCTGGTGTGGACGCGCTTGGTGCGCGGGTTGATCGCGTCCTTGAGCGCGACGAGGTAGGTGCTGACGAGCTTGGTCAACTGGCGGTATTCGAGGATGAGGCGGGGGATGGGCGTCGTGATCGCCGGGTCGCTTGCGATCTTCTCGAGCACCTCCGCGTCGGTCGAGTGGCCGGTCTTGGTCTTCTTGACGGACGTGATGCCGAGGCCCGGCTCGACGGCGTTCTTCTTGTTGAAGAGGGCGGCGGCGAGCTGCTTGGGTGAATCGGGGTCGAAGGTGCGGCCGATCGACTCCATCGAGGCGACGTGGATCTCGTCGATCAGGGCCTTGATCCGCCCGGCGAGGCGATCGCGCTGGCGGTCGAGTTCGCCCGGGTCGACGAGCACGCCGTTCCACTCGAGCTCGGCGAGGACCTCGACGAGCGGCATCTCGAGCATTTCGAAGAGCTCGGTCATGCCCATGGCGTGGAGCTGCGGCAGGCACTTGCGTGCCAGTTGCAGGGAGAGGTCGGCGTCGGCGGCGGCGTAGCAGGTGGCGCCGTCGAGGGGGACGGTGTCGAAGGAGCGCTGCTGCCTGCCCGAGCCGATGAGTTCGGCGATGGATTGCTTGCCGCGCCCGAGCAGGGCGAGGGCGAGGGCGTCGAGGGAGTGGCTGGAGCGTGAGGAGTCGATGAGGTAGCTGGCGACCATGGAGTCGCAGGCGCCGGGCGTGGTCAGGCCGCGGAGGCGCACGTCGGCGCGGCGGAGGATCAGGAGGTCGTACTTCAGGTTGTGCCCGCACTTTGGCTTGCCGGCGTCCTCGAGGACCGGCCGGAGGGCGTCGAGGACCTCTTTCTCGTTCAGGTGGTCTGAGGAATCGGGCGAGCGGACGGGGATGTAGAAGGCCTTGCCCTCCTCGACGCTCAGGGAGAGGCCGCAGATCTGGGCGTCGAGGGGCGAGAGCGACGTGGTCTCGGTGTCGATCGCGATGGGCGCGGCCTCGTGGAGCTGCGAGACGAGTTCGTCGAGCTCGGCGCGGGTGCGGACGCAGCGGTAGGCGTCGGTGCCGGGCCCGGCGCCGGGCTTCTCGGGGGGCTGATCGACCGCGTCGAAGAGGCCGGCCATGAAGCGCGAGCCGGAGATCGACTTGGCGGACTCGCGGTCGGGCTCACGGGTCGAAACGGCGGCGCCGACCACCGCGGAGGGGGCGACCCCGCCGCGCTGCGCGATGAGCGCCCGCAGCTCTTCCTGGTAGCGGTTGAAGCCGAGCTCTTTCAGGATCGGGGCGAGCTTTTCGAGCTTGATCGCGCGGGCATCGGCGAGGGAGAGGTCGAGGGCATCGGGCGGGAGCGGCGCATCGGCGCGGAGGGGGATCAACTGGCGGGAGATCGCGAGCGTCGGTGCCGCGGCACGGATGTTCTCGCCGCGCTTGCCCTTGATCTCGGCGGCGTGGGCGATGAGGTTGTCGAGCGAGCCGTAATGGGCGATGAGTTCGGCGCTGGTCTTGGGGCCGACGCCGGGGACGCCGGGGACGTTGTCGACGTTGTCGCCCATGAGCGCGAGCATGTCCACGACCTGCGCGGGCGTGAGGCCGGTTTCGGCGGCGAGGGTTTCGACGGTGTAGGCCTCGTCGTTGTGGATGTCGAAGAGTTCCACCACCGGGTGCCGGGCGCCGGGTGCTTCGTGCTGCGTGGAGCCGGACGACAGAAGCTGCTTGAGGTCCTTGTCCTTAGAGACGATGCGGATGCGGAGGTCGGGGCGTGACGCGGCGAGGCTCGCGACGATGGTGGCGATGACGTCGTCGGCCTCGAAGCCCTCGGAGCCGATGACGGGGACGCCGAGTTCGCGGAGCATCGCGAGGCAGCGGTCGACCTGGGGCCCGAGGTCTTCGGGCGGGGGCGGGCGGGTGGCCTTGTACTCGGGGTGGATCTGCGAGCGGAACGTGCCGCGATCGCCGGAGACGTCGAGGGTGACGATGACGTAGTCGGGCGGCCCGTCGAGCCTGCCCTGGCCGCGGAGGAGTTTGAGGAGCATGCCGACGAATCCGAACGTCATGTTCGTCGGTTCTTTCGTGACGGGGCTGGTCATGGGCGTGCGGATGGCGTGGTAGGCGCGGAAGAACTGGGCGTAGCCGTCGATGAGGTAGAGGGTGGGCATGAGGCTCACGTGCCGCTGGGTGGGATACCGACCATCAATCGCAGCGCTCGAAGCGTGCCGGGAAGGTCTCGCTGGATCGTGTCGAGTACTCGCACCACGCTGACCCCGAAGTACACGTGCGTCACGACGTTTCGCATGGCGCGGATCCCGGCCCAGTCGATCGACGCATGCTGGTCACAGATTTCATCCGGGATCGTCCGCGCGGCTTCTCCGAGCACGATGAAGTTGTAGAGGATGGCTTTGAGAGTCGTGGATTCCTGAGTGAGTGACGCCGGATCGTGCCCTTGTGCGAGGCGCTGAATCTCCTCGATCGCGCTGATCATGTCGCGGGCGCGCTGGTCCCAGTGCCTAGGCGACACGGAGCGCCTCCGACATGACCTCGCCCCGGACGTGTGGACGGAGCGTGTCGGCGGTGCCGAGTTCGACGCGCCTGCCGAGCAATTCTTCGAGGCGTGCGTGCAGTCCGCCCAGAGCAAAGAGGGTGGCGGGGCGGGAGAACTCGACGAGGAGATCGACATCGCTGCGGTCGGTCTGCTCGCCGCGCGCAAACGATCCGAACAGGAGGAACGCCTTGGCGCCGAACCGCTCTGAAAGTTCGGGCATTGCCGCCTTCAACTTCGTCATGACGTCGTCGCGGTTCACGTTGAGATCCTATGAGGCTGGTCTCGTGGATGACCTGAACCCGAGTACCGAGAGCAGGCGGGCGGCGGATCGCTTCGAACCGGTCTTACCGAGCGGTTTCATGCAAGGCTCGCAGAGTCATCACGTACACCTCGCTCGGCTCGATCTTGCGGCGTGCCATCATGGCGCGGGCGACGTCCTTGAACTTGTCAAAGCGATAGTTCTTTCTGCCGTCGTCGGTCGACCATGTGAAGGCAGGGACGCAGCCGGAGACGGCCTTGCTCTCGGCGAACATGGAGCCGGTGTGCAGGACACAGCCGGTCATCAAGCGGGTGCAGATCGCGGTCTTGACGTGGTCGCCGATGATGGCGCCCAGGAACTGCAGGCCGGTGCGTTCGTTGGAGGCGCTGGACTGCGGCTTGGCGATGACTTCGCCGTAGGTGTTGAGGAGGTTGGAGTTGGTGGTTCCGGCGCCCAGGTTGACCCACTCGCCGATCCAACTGTCGCCGAGGTGTCCGTCGTGGGCCTTGTTGGAATAGGCCTGGAAGATCGTGCCGCCGACCTCGCCCGCGGCCTTGCACCAGGGGCCGAGCGCGGTGCCGCCCTTGATGAGCGCGCGGTCGAGGACGGTCGCGTGGGGGCCGATCGAGCAGGGGCCGTGGAGGATCGCGCCGGGGCGGATGGTCGCGTGCTCGGCGATGACGATGGGGCCGTGCTCGAGGTCGAGGGTGACGCCGGGGTAGACGAGGGCGTCGGGGGCGATGGTGAACTCGGCCTCGCCGATGGCGAGGACGCCGGGGGGGAGTTCCTGCGTCGGGCTCTGGGAGAGGAGCGCGAGGTCCATCTCGAGGCAGCGGTCGCGGAAGGCGATCACGTGCCACGGGCGGGTGAGGAGCGCGGGGGCGGGGGCTTCGGCGGTGTCGCCGGGGGGGGGCGTCTGGCCCGCGATGAAGGCCCGGGCCTGCTCGGCGGTGACCGAGGCGGCGATGAGTTCGCCCGTGCCGGCCTCGACGAGGCGCTGGCCGGGCGTGAGGGTCGCGATGAGCTCCTCGTCCAGCGGGCAGCGGCCGTTGATGAGCAAGACTTCGTCGTCGAGCCGGTCGGGCGCGGCGTTGACGGGGACTTCGTGGCGCTCGCGGGTGACGCCGGCGAGGCGGTCGGGGACGACGAGGCCCGCGATCGTGAGATCGAGGGAGTGCTCGAGGCGTTCCAGGGTGGTGAGCGCGCCGGTGCGGACGTCGAAGCTGGCGCGGAGGTCGGTGAGGGGGGCGAGGTCCGGGAGGCCGTCGCAGTAGACGATCGCGTCGGGCATGGCGGGAGTGTACCGGAGCGGGGGCGCGCCGCCGCGGTTAGGATGTGGCGCGGAGGGGCCGGGCGCAGGGGAACCGGGGGATGAGCGAGAGCACCGATCGCGGCGCGGCGGGGAGCGGCGGACGCGGCGGCGCCGGCACGTTGGGCGCGGCGGGCGCGGGGCTGGTGCGGTTCTCGTCGGTGCATTTCCTGGGCGCGCTGATCCTGCTCTTCGTGATGTCGGCGTACATCGAGGGGTTCGAGTCGCGCCGGCTGATCGACGCGGTGGTGCTGTCGGTGGTGATGCTGGCCGGGGTGTTCGCGGTGGGGGGGCGTGCGCGGTCGCTGGCGTGGGCGATCGGGCTGGGCGCGCCGGCGGTGGTGACGCGGTGGGTGGCCGAGGCGGTGCCCGGCTCGATTCACCCGGCGGTGCCGTTCGTGTTCGGGCTGCTGTTCCTGGTGTTCGTCGTGGGGCGGCTGCTGGCGTTCGTGCTGCGGGCGCCGCGGGTGGACCTCGACGTGCTGTGCGCCGGGGTGGCGGGGTACCTGACGCTGGCGATCATCTGGGCGGCGGCGTACGTCGTGGCGTGGCGGTTCGACCCCGGGGCGTTCGCGGGCGCGGGCGGCGTCGACATGGATGGTTTCAACGCGCTCTACTTCAGCGTGATCACGCTCACGACGGTGGGGTACGGGGACATCACGCCGGTCTCGAGCGGGGCGCGGATGCTGGCGATGATGGAGGCGGTGACGGGGACGCTGTACATCGCGGTGTTCATCTCGCGGCTGGTGGCGGTGTACAGCGTCACGCCGCGCGGCGGCCCGTGAGCCCGTACAGTCGGGCATGCGGGCGATCGTCTTCGATTTTGACGGCGTGATCGTGGACTCCGAGCCGGTGCACGAGGAGGCGCTGCGGCGCGCGGCGCGGGCGCTGGGGATGGATGTCACGCACGAGCGGTACGCCGCGGAGTACGTGGGGTACGACGACCGGGACTGCGTGCGCGCGGTGGCGCGGGATCACGGGCGGGAACTGAGCGAGGAGGAGGCGGCGCGGTTCGGGGCGCTGAAGCGGGATGCCGCGGCGGAGTTGCTGGCGGCGGGGCGGGCGCCGGCGTGGCCGGGGGCGGTGGAGCTGGTGCGCGAGGCGGCGGGGTGCGCGCCGTTGGCGGTGTGCTCTGGGGCGCTGCGGGGCGAGATCGTGCCGGTGCTCCGGGCGCTGGGCATCGAGGGATGTTTCCGCGAGATCGTGAGCGCCGAGGACGTCGAGCGGAGCAAGCCGGACCCCGCGTGCTACGCGCTGACGGCCGAGCGGCTGGGCGTGCGTGCGGCGTCGTGCACGGCGATCGAGGACACGCCGACGGGGGCGCGGGCGGCGCGGGCCGCGGGGATGCGGGTGGTGGGGGTGTGCCACACCGTGGACCGGCGGGCGATCGCGACCGAGGCGCACCGGGTGGCGGCGCGGATCGGCGAGTTGCGGGTTCTGGACCTGCTGGAGGCCTGAGCGCGGTGCGCTACTTCTCGAACTGCGCTTGGCCGAAGCGTGAGTTGGAGAAGAGGTTGCCGATCGAGATGCGCCCGCTGCCGAGCAGGCCGGGGTAGTCGATCATGGTCGCCTGCACGTTCATGGCGGCGGTCTTGATGCGGCGGGCGACGCGGTCGGGCGTCGGGTCGGGGAACGGCGAGCTCTTGAGCACGGCGGCGGCGCCCGAAACCCAGGCGGTGGCGAAGCTGGCGCCGCTGCCGACGCCGAACATGTCGTTGGGGAGGGTGCTGACGACGCCGTCGCCCGGGGCGCAGATCGAAACGTGGTGGCCGTAGTCGCTGAACCACGCCTTGTCGTCGGCGAGGGTGGTGGCGGCGACGGCGATGACGCCGGGCTCGGCGGCGGGGTAGACGGGCAGGGAGGAACCGTCGTTGCCGACGGAAGCGACGACGACCACGCCGCTGGCGCGTGCGTGCTGGATCGCCTCGGCGACCAGGGCCGAGGGCGTCGGGAGCGAAAGGCTCAGGTTGATGACCTGCGCGCCATGGTCCACGGCGTAGTAGATGCCCGCGGTGACGGTGTACACGGAGCCCTGCCCGTCGCTGTCCAGGACCTTAACGGGGAGGAGGTTGCAGTGGGGCGCGGCGAGGGAGACGAGCCCGGCGATGAACGTGCCGTGCCCGTTCATCTCGTCGATGACGCCGTTGAAATTGGAGTCGACACCGGGGCCGATGTCCGAGGTATCTTCCGTCGAGTCCACGAAGTTGTGGCCCGGGAGGATCGCGGCGCTGATGGCGGAGTTAGGGGAGATGCCGGTGTCGAGGATGGCGACGGTAACGCCGACGCCGTCCGGAAGGCCGGGCGTGATGTCGAGGAGCGCCACGGCCGACTGGTTGAAGTACTCCGCGTTCATGCGGAAGAAGAAGCTCTGGGTGTGGCCGCTGACGACCTCGGCGATGTGGTCGGGCTCGGAGGCTTCGACGTCGGGGTCGCCCTCGATGAAGAAGCTGACCAGTTCACCGGGCAAGGCGGGGCCGGGGCGGACGCGGAAGAGGTTGCGCTCGGGGATCTGGGCGACAACCTCGGCGTTGTAGCGGGCGCAGACCGCGTTGATGTCGGCGCCCGGCGCGATGCGGAGGATGAAGTCGCCGGTCGTCTGGCCGAAAGCGACGCCCGCGAGCGAGACGGCGAGGCCGGCGGCGAGTCGTGTGAGTGCGGGGCGGTGTGCGGTCATGGTTTCCCTATCGCCTGGAAGTTCGCCCACGCCGCGGGATGAATGCCGCGGTGCGCCATCGCCGCCTGGGCCGAGCGCAGAGCAGCGGCCGACCCGTCCGGGCCCCCACTGGACCCAGAGTACCAATTCGCATGGAACGCCGCCATTGTTTCCGCGGCGAAACGATCACTTGCGGGCCAGAGGCTGATGATGAGGGTGGATGCGCCGGCGGCGAGGAAGGACCGAACAAGTCCCCAAACCTCGCCCGCGCCTTCGACCTTGCCGCGGCCGGTGTCGCAACCGCTGAGGATGACAACGGGTGAAGAAAGTCTCAGTCCAGCGATTTCCCTTGCTGTGAGCCACCCGTCCGAGAGCTTGATACCGGAGTTCAGAGGGTCTCCCGCGGAAAAGCGGGCGTGCGACGCGATGTGAATGACGGGGGCGGCGTGGGCGGCCCGCCGGAACGCTGCGGTGGTGGCGCCCGTTCCTGTAAGGAGGGTGGACCCCGACACTCCGGCGGCCAGGCCGCAGGCTTCGTGCTCGGCCTCGGGCGCGAGCTGGTCCGCCACTCCGACGAACAGGGGCGGTCCCGGGTTCGCGGGTGCGGGGCGACCGGCCAGGTGGGTCCACACCGAGGCGCTGGGCGCGCACGAGATTTCGAAGCGATCGAGCAGCGGCCGATCGCCGGAGCGCAGTGCGGCGAAGGGGACGGCGTCCAGCATCGCGGACGGGACGACGGTGAGGGCCGTGGCGCCGGCGAGGTCGGGCTCGAGCGGCTCGACGAGAAGGCGGTGGAGCGCAGTGAGTTCGCGCTCTGCATCCACTCGGAGCCGGTCGCCCGCCGGGCCCTCGGGGAGAGAGCGGGCGATCGCGCGGGAGACCTGGAACTCGAAGGCGCGGAGGCGTTCCTGGACCTCGGCGAGGTCGGCGATCGCGCGGCGGACGGGCGCGGCGGCCGGCCTGACGACGAACGCCGAGAGCGAGGCGCCCTCGACGAAGTAATAGACCATGGCCCGGTCGGGCGACAGGGAGGCGCGGGCGGTCTCGAGGGTGGACGGGGCGGAGAAGACCGGGGTCGAGCGGGCGGTCGCGGCGAGGCGGCGCTCGACCTCGGTCATCTGGCGTTCGCACCGCTCGACCTCGGCCGCCCAGCGCGAGTGGACCGTGCGCGAGCGGGGCCGCGACAGGCCGTCGTCGAGCGAGGCGTACAGGGCGTTCATCTCGGCGCGGAGCAGGTCGAGCCCGGCCTCGAGGGCGCGCTCGTCGGCGTCGGGGAGGGCGTCGGCGCCGGCGCGGCCATCGCGCGCGGCGGAGTGCACCGCGTCCATGAGCGAGCGGGCGCGGGAGCGCTCGCAGAGCTCGAAGGCCAGGGGGAGTCGGTCGGGGAGGGAGGAGTCGAGCGTGGCGGTGACGCACTCCTCGTAGAGGGAGGCGCGGTCGCCGAGGAACGACGCGCGGAAGCGTTCGGCGCGGAGCGTGCCGCGGAGGCGTTCGACCTGTTCCACGGCGCCGCGGAGGTCTTCGAGGGCTCCGGTGGTGTCGCCGCCGTCGCGCCGGGTCCGGGCGCGGAGGCGGAGGGCGTCGGCGACGAGCGGGGCGAGTTCCAGAGCGCGGGCGTCGGCGAGGGCGGCGTCGATCTCGACCGCGGCCTCGCGCGCGAGGCCGGAAGCGA
>CAZCPB010000127.1:0-11561 GCA_964500365.1 uncultured Phycisphaeraceae bacterium | reverse complement strand
ATCACGGGCATAGGCGATGTTGAGGACGGTGGGCGCGTGGACGAGGGTGTGGTGCGCAAGGGGCGCGGCTCGATCTCCGAACCGGTCAGTCCAGCGGTCGACGAGCCACCCCGGCAGGCCCGTGGCGACCGCTTGCCGCGCGGCCGGCGGCTCGGGGAGGATGGGACGTGCGAGAACGATCGCGCCCGGGGCGCAGGTCGGGAGCTCATCGCGTGCGCCCGACCACGCCGGCCGGCGTACCTGGGTTTCGCCGGGACCGTGAAAGACGAGCTCGGCGATGCGCCGGAGCACGGCGTTGACGAGACCGGCGGCTTCGGGGCGTGCAGCGCGCTTAACCCATTCGACGGCGGTGTCGATCGCGGCGTGGGGTGGGACGCGGTCGAGCGCGACGAGCTGCGCGGCAGCTCCGAGGAGTGCCGCGGCGACGGGCGGGTCGAGCGACCGTAGAGCGCGCCGGGAGTAGCCCTCGACGAGGAATTCGAGCGTGATCCAGTGGCGGATGGTGCTTTCGACGATGGCGTGGCCGAGGGCGGCGTCGCGGGGGTCGAGGCCGGATTCGTCGATCGATTCGGGGAGTTTCTCCGGGAAGGAGCGCACGGCGGCGGTGATGGCCTCGAAAGCGCGGGCGCGGGCGTCGGCGGGCGGGTCCTGGCGCGGCGGGTGGTGCCGTTTCGGGCCGCCGTGGCGCGTTCGTGGTGATGTACGATTCGACCGCACGGCGCGATCGTAGTGAGCGAGTCGACCTTTCTGACCATGAACCCGGCGACCTCAACCAACGGGACCAACGGAGCGGGGGGAAGGGCGGAGCCGCCGAAGCGCCCGGAGTTCAAGCTGCGCTTGCTGCGGACGCCGGTCGGGTTCCTGGCGCGCCTGCGGATCCGCAAGAAGCTGATCGTGCTGCACACGTTCTTCACGCTGGGGCTGGCGGGCGTGCTGCTGGCGGTGCAGCGCCCGGCGGCGGGCGAGATCGTGCTTCGGGCCGAGACCGACGCGGCGATGCTCGCGCTGCGGGCGAGCGTGCTGGCGGAGCGCTCGCGGGCGCCGGCGCCGCCGCTGCCGGCGGAAACGCTGCTGGCGGAGGGTCAGCCCGAGCAACTGGGGATCTCGGCGGAGCAGGCATCGCGCGCCGCGGCGACGCCCGAGGTGCCGGTGCACGCGCCGGCGGACGGGCACGAGGCGCGGGCGGTGGTGTTCGTGCCCGGGGCGTCGGGCTCGGGCGGGCGGTACCGGGTGGCGGAGGTGAGGATCGCGGGGGCGCGGGCGGCGGTGGTACGGCTGTACGGCTTCACGGCGGCGGCGCTGCTGGCCGTGTACGCGCTGGTGGCGCTGGCGCTGGAGTTCTTCGTCCTGCCGCAGCACGTGTACGCGCCGATCAGGCGGATGCTCGACGCCGAGCGGGCGGTGCAGGAAGGGCGGCACGCGGAGGAGCTGATCCCGGAGCACGCGATCCCGTCGGATGAGCTGGGCGAGATCATGCGGTCTCGGAACGGCTCGATCGTGTCGCTGCGCAGGAACGAGGCGGCGCTCGAGGACACGCTGACGCGGCTGGAGGAGGTCGCCAGCGACCTGAAAAAGAAGAACCACCTGCTGGAGGCGGCGCGCCGGAACCTCGCCGACGCCGACAGGCTGGCGAGCCTGGGGATGATGTCGGCGGGGATCGCGCACGAGCTGAACACGCCGTTGACGGTGCTGAAGGGGCTTGTCGAGGGGCTGAACGCGCGGCCGCGCGAGGGGTTGGACCCGGAAACGTCGGCGCTGATGGTGCGGGTGGTGGGCCGGCTGGAGCGGCTGGGCGAGAGCCTGCTGGACTTCGCACGGGTGCGGCCGGCGCGGCTGCGGCCGGCGGACCTGCGGGAACTCGTCGAGGAAGCGGCGACGCTGGTGCGGCTGGACCGCGGGACGCGGGATGTCCGCGTGGTGAACGATGCGCCGGGTGGTATCACGGTCCAGTGCGATGGGGACCGGATCGTGCAGGTGCTGGTGAACCTGATCCGCAACAGCGTGGACGCGGTCCGCCGTGGGGGCGAGGGTGCTCGCAACGGCGTGCGCGGCGAGGTGCGGGTGACGGGGGAGCGGGGCGAGCGGGAGGGGCGGGAGTGGATCACGGTGCGGGTCGAAGACGACGGGCCGGGGATCGACCCTGAAATCCTGCCGCGGCTGTTCGAGCCGTTCGTATCGACCAAGCTGGACTCGCGCGGCACGGGGCTTGGGCTGGCGGTAGCGGACGGGATCGTGCGGGAGCACGGGGGCGTGATCCTGGCGCGGAACCGGGGCGGGCGGGGCGGGTCGGTGTTCGAAGTGGTGCTGCCGGCGAGTGCGAGCGCGGCGGCGGAGGGGACTGAGACACGGCGCGCGGAGGTTTGATTCGCGGTACAACATGGTTTCTTGAAGGACCTGCCCGACCGCATGGCGCACGCACCGGCGACAATTCCTTCCGACACGATCCCGCCGCTGTCGGTCGTCGCGCTCGATGACGACGCGGACTTCCGGCAGTACATCCGCGCCGTGCTGGAAGCGCAGGGGCACGAGGTGCGGACCGCGGCATCGCCCGGCGAGTTCTACGGGGCGTGCGAGGAGCGGCTGCCGGACGTCGTGCTGCTGGACATGAAGATGGGGGACGACAGCGGGGAGAGCGTGCTGGCGGAGATCCGCAAGCGCTGGCCGCGGCTGTGCGTGATCGTGGTGACGGGGTACCCGTCGATGGAGGGGATGCGGGAGACGTTCAAGCGCGACGCGTTCGATTATCTCGCCAAGCCGTTCTCGACGGCGGAACTGGCCAAGTGCCTGGCGCAGGCGGCGGAGAGCTTCGGGCTGGGAAAGCGGCCGCAGGACAGGCTGCGGCAGGAACTGGGGCGGCAGGTGCGGCTGGCACGGACTGAGCGTGGGTGGACGCTGAAGGAGCTTTCCGAGGCGTCAGGGGTGAGCGTGAGCCAGCTCAGTTCGATCGAACGCGGGGCGCACCTGCCGAGCCTGGAGTCGCTTCTGGCGGTGGCGATGGCGCTGGGGAAGGAGCCTTCGAAGTGGCTGGGGGGGGCGGGGTTTTGATGTCGGATGTCGGATGTCGGATGTCGGGCGATGATGCTGGTAGCTTGCCGCGGTCAGCGCTACTTCGGGGGTGCGGCGCGGAGGACTTTCTGGACTTCGTGATCAGCGATGAGCTTTGATGCGGCGTCGTCGCAGGCCTTACGGACGTCATCGCCCATGGCGTTGGTGGCGATGAGCACGGCGATCTCACGGTCGGGCGAGGCCCAGACGACGCAGTACCACATGGTGTTGCTGCCGCTGTGGGTGATGACGCGCCCGTCGCGCGAGGTGCGGTCGGCCGGCGCGGCCCAGTTGCGGCGGGTGATGCCCCAGCCCCAGGCGTAGTTCCAGTCGTGCGGGGCGGTGTGGAGTTGCTTGAACGTGTCGGCCTTGAGCAGGGTTGATCCGCCCCGTTCGCCGACGAGGTGGGCGGCGATGTACTTCGCCCAGTCGGGGAGTGACATGTGGGCGGTTCCGCCGGGCCCGATGGCGGGCGGGTTGTCGGCGGCTGGGCCGGGGGCGACGGGGTTCCACGTGTCCTTGCCGATCAGTTTCTTGTTGGCAACGTGCCCGCGGGGCTGATCGACCGAGTCGGCCGAGCCGGGGGCGCCGAAGCCGGCGGACGTGATATTGAGGGGCGCGAAGAGCCGCTCGTGCATGAGCGTTTCCCAGGGCGTGCCGGTGATGCGCTCGGCCATGGCGCCCGCGATCGTGAAGCCGGCGTTGGCGTACTCGAACTTCTCCCCGGGAGCGCACTTCGGAGCTTCGCGGAGGAGCGCCTCGGCGAGCATCAGGCGTTGCTCGGTGGGCGTGCCCTCCCGGCGCCAGCACTGCGCCCAGAGCGCCGGGGCGATGTTGCCGGGGACGCCGGCGCGGTGGGCGAGGAGGTGCTCGAGCGTGACCGCGCGCCACGCCTGGTTCCAGTTCTTCGATTCTTCGGGGAAGACATCGAAGATCGTGGTGTCCCAGCGGAGCGTGCCCGCCTCGACGAGTGTCGCGAGCATGGTCGCGGTCATGGATTTGGTGCAGGAGCCCAAGTGGAACTTGTCGTCGAGGGTGACCGCTTCGGAGGAGTCGGCGGCGCGGAGGCCGACAACGCCCTGCGCGACGATCGAATCGCGCTCAACGACGACCGCGGCAAGGGCGGGCAGGTTCGCGTCGTCGCGGATGGACTCGAGGATCTCCGACACGTCACGCGGCGGGTCGGCGGCCGAGGCGAGCGCCCGCGGCGCGATGAAGAGCGCCGAGACAAGCAGGAATGAGAGGAGGCGGGAACACAGAGGGGCGGGGCTGAAACGGGAGCATGCGGCGATGTGCATCGTGATTCTCTTCCCGCTGGGTGTCGGGCGGTCCGGTCGCATGACCTCGCGACTATGCGAGCTTCACCGATCCTACGAGTTCGGAGATGGTTGCCGCGCCTTGCGTGGCGACCCATTTTTCCAGGCCGCGGATGACCTTGAGGGGCGAGCGGGGGTCGGCAAAGAGGGCGGTGCCCATCTGCACGGCGGTGGCGCCGGCGAGGATGAACTCCGCGGCGTCCTCCCAGGTCATGACGCCGCCGATGCCGACGATGGGCGTGGCGGTGTCCTTCGCGATCGCGCGGTAGACATCGTGGACGAGCCTGACGGCGATCGGGTGCACGGCGGGGCCGGAGAGGCCGCCGGTGGTGTTCGCGAGGCGCGGCCGGCGCGTGTGCACGTCGATCGCCATCGCGGGCGTGGTGTTGGCGATGCAGAGGGCATCAGCGCCTGGGCGGCTGTTCGGACCGCCCGTGGCACCCCCACTGCCGCCGGACGGCGCCAGGCGAGCGCCCGGTTCGATCGCGGCGCGGGCGATCTCGGCGAGCGAGACGGGCCCGCAGGAAACGGGGCTGAGCTTGATGAGCATGCGCGTGCGGCTGAGGACGGGGCGCAGGGCGCTGACCAGTTCGGCGAGGAGTCTGGGGTCGGACCCGAACTCGACGCCGCCGTGTACGTTTGGGCAGGAGACGTTGACCTCGACGGCGTCGATCGCGTCGATCTCGTCCATCTGCGCGGCGACGGACACGTAGCCGTCGATCGAGAAGCCCGCGATCGAGCCGATGACGCGGGCGGGGACGAAGGGGATGCGCGGGGCGACATCGGCGGCGAAGCGCTCGATGCCGATGTTCGCGAGGCCGATGGCATTGAGCATCCCCGCGCGGGTCTCGAGGATGCGCCAGGTTTCATTGCCCTCGCGGGCGAGGCTGGTGATGGACTTGGTGACGACCGCACCGACGCGGGAGAGGTCGAGGACGTCAGCCATTTCGTCGAGGGTGCCGGCGGTGCCGGCGGCGAGGATGACGGGGTTGGGGAGATCGAGGCCGGCGAGGCTGATGGCGAGGGTTGGGGTGGGGTTGGTGGAACCTGGGGCCACGGTCCCGAGCGTAGCACGTTGCAATCAAGTGGCCGCGTCGATTGGACGCGTGCGGCAGCACGGCTTGAGAGCCAGCCATACTTGTACAGCGTCGAGTCTAGCATTACTCATGGTGATTTCAGACATCAAAGAGCGTCTCGCGGCGGACCCCTTCCAGCCGTTCCAGATCCGCGGCAGCATCGGAGAGGTGTACCCGGTGCTGAGCCCATTCCAGGTCGCGCTCATGAAGTCCAAGCTGTTCATCGCCGCTCCGAACTCCGATCGGTGGTCGGAACTGTCGTACCTGCACGTCGCGGCCCTGGAATCGCTCTCGAACGGGCATGGCGCCCGGGGTCGGCGCCGGCGCTGACGCGCGGTACACGCTCGGGGGATTGATTGACTCGCAAGTGCCGTTCGTGCTGGTACGACCTCTCGGGCATCACCGATCCCGACAAGATCGTTCGTTGTCCCGAGTGCGGACGACGGAATCTACCGCCCGACGCGGCGGCGTTCGCGGCATTGAGTTGGACCGGTCCGCTGGCGTGGTCGCTGCTGCCGCCCGCGGCCGCGGTGCTCCTGGTCGTGCTCTTTCAGCCCAACGACACCGCCGCGGTGGGGTTGTTGATCTTCGCGGCCTCGGTCGGTTCATTCCTGATCGCGGCGGGGCTAACCGCGGTCGTCATCAGGCGTGAGCGAGAAACAGGCACCCTGGCGAAGCGCCGGTCGTGGTACAACGCGCTCCTCACCATAACCTTCGCCGCGTTGCTGGCGTGGGCCGTGGCGATGATGATCGGAATGTGCGCCGGCGTGCTGTGCTTGAATTGAAGCGTTCAGAGAGAACTCCCTCCGGCTACCATCGCCCATGGACGTTACCCAACGCATCGCCCAGTTCGAGGCCATGGTCCGGCCGGAGGCCGACCCCAACAACGACATGGCGTGGTTCAGCCTTGCCGGGGCGTACGCACAGGCGGGGCGGCAGGCGGACGCCGCGCGGGCGTACCTGAAGTGCGCGGAACTCAACCCCGACATGTCGAAGGCGTACCAGCTCGGGGCCGCGGCGCTGATCGCGGCGGGCGATTCGAAGCGGGCGGGCGAGGTGCTGTCCAAGGGCTACGAGGTCGCGGCGAAGCGCGGGGACTTCATGCCGCGCAAGGCGATGGGCGAGATGCTCGAGCAACTCGGGCTGCCGGTGCCGAAGGTCGAGGCCGCGGCGAGCGCGGCGCCGGCGGGCTCGTTCGTCTGCCGGCGCACGGGCCGGCCGGGGACGAAGATGGCGCGCCCACCCTTTTCGGGTCCGGTCGGGAAGTGGATCGCCGAGAACATCTCGCAGGAGACGTTCCGCGACTGGATCGCGCAGGGGACGAAGGTGATCAACGAGCTGCGGCTGGACCTCTCGCGCGAGCAGGACACGGAGACGTACGACCAGCACATGCGGGAGTTTCTTGGGATCGACGAGGCGTTGCACGCGGAGTTGACGGGAAAGGCGTGAGCGAAGGCACGTGAGTAGAGGAACGGGAATCCATGACTCTGCCCGGCGCTGACTTCGACTCGTGACTCTTCAGTCTGCTGTTCCGGAGCCCGCATGGACCGCTACGAGATCTGGGTCAACCTCAAGGATTCGCGGCGGGACCTGGAGTTCTCGGAGGCCGTGGGTAAGTACCTCGGGCACCTGAAGTCGCAGGGCAGGTGCGAGGGCTGGACGCTGACGCGCCGCAAGTTCGGGTTCGGGCCGCCGGGGCTCGGCGAGTTTCACATTTCGATCCACTTCAAGGACCTCGCGCAGATGGACGCGGCGTTCGGCATCGTCGCGACGCGCGAGGGCGAGATCGAGCGGCTGCACCTGCCGGTGTACTCGATGGTGACAGACTTTACATCGGCGCTGTACCGGGACTTTCCGGACCCGGTGCGAGGGAAGAATTCGGGCGTTTGACGCGGCCCGGGTTCGCGCACGAACGAGCGCGTCGCACTCTCGGCTCGCCCCGCCTTCGGTGATCGGCGTGCCGGGCTTCCACACCTACCGCAGCAGCCCGCCGCGGCGCAGCGACCCCAGCACGAACTCGTCAACCTTCGTGTCCGACGGGACGAGCGCGTAGTGCATCCCTCGTGCGCGGCAGTCGGCCCTGAGCGAAGCGCACAGGCGGTCGAGCGCCGCGCGGTAGCGCTTGATCATCGCGCCCGAGACCGTGACTTCCGCGGCGGCGGCGTTCTCCGCGTCGGTCAGGCGCAGGTCGCCGAAGAAGCCGCGGGCCCGCTCGGTCGCGGGGTCGATCTCGCCGGGCGAGAGGACGTGCAGGCACCAGGTGTCGAAGCCGCCCGTGCCGAAGAGCGCGTTGAGGCCGGGCCGCCAGCCTTCGCGGACCAGGAAGTCGGAGAGGATCACCGTGACGCCGGTGCCGCTGCGCGAGTGCGCGACGTGCCGCAGCGCGGCGTTGAAGTCCGGAGCGGCGGCGGCGCGGACGCCGCCCGGCGCGGCCGATGCCTCCCCGGCGCGGTCGAGCACCCCGAGCAACTCGGCGGCGACGCGCCGAGCGTTCGGCTTGCCGCGCACGGGCGCCAGGCTTCGGACGCCGCCGCCCGGCCCGAGGAAAGTGTGCAGGGCGACGCGGTCCTGGTTGACCAGGCCGATGTACGCCAGGGCCATGGCGAGGCGGGCGGCGAAGACGAGCTTGCCCGGCTCCCCCGCGTCCATGGAGGGCGAGGCGTCGAGGACGACCTGGAGCGAGAGGTCCTGGTCCTCGCGGAACAGCTTGACGAAGAAGCGGTCGAGGCGGGCGAGGACGTTCCAGTCCACGTGGCGAAGGTCGTCGCCGGGGGCGTAGTCGCGGTAATCATCGAACTCGACGCTGCGCCCGCGGCGCTTTGAGCGGCGTTCGCCCGGGAGCTTGCCCGCGAAGACGCGCTGCGAGAGAAGGTCGAGCCGGTCGAGGCGCGCGGCCAGGCCCGGGCCGAGCAGGTCGTTGAGCGTCTTCGGGCGATCGGCGGTGCGGGCGGAGATCATGCGTGCGGCGGGGTGATGAGGGAACCGGCGCCGGGCCGCCGGCGGACGGTCCGGCTGCCGGCGCGTCTACGCTTGACGGAGTGCGTGGCGCGCGGCCGGGCACTGTAGGAACTCGCGCCGCCCGCGCCGGGAGCTTGCCATGAGCCCCACCCGAACATTCCGAGGACGTGCGGCCTTCGCGGCCTTCCTTGCCGGTGCGGCGGTCGCGATGACCTCGATCTTCGCGCAGAACGAGGTCGGCACCGCGGCATCGCGCGCGCCCGCGCCCGACGATTCCGAGCGCGTGCGCGAGCTGGAGGCGGAGGTCGCCGCGCTCCGCCGGCAGGTGCACGACCTTCAGGCCCAGCTCGATCGTCTCCGCGGCACGGACGCGGAGGTTTCGACCGATGCCGCGCCGCTGGACCCGTACGCCTCGCCCGGCTCGCTGCTGCTCGAACTCCGCAGGCGGTACGCGCGCCAGCTCGGCGACCTGGCGCGGTCGACGCCGTCGCAGCAGGCCCACTTCGAGTCGCAGGCCGAGCGGTGGTGCGAGAAGGTGCGGGGCGAGATCCGCGGCAGGACGCGGTGGCTCGCGGTCGTCACCGATGTCCGCGTTCCCGAGCGCGGCGAGCCCGATGCGCTCTTCCGCGTGCTCGACGAGTTCACGCAGCGGCCGCTCGGCGAGGCGGTGCGGCTCCCCATCGACCGGACCGCCGCGGGCCGCTTCGAGTCGCTCCGGCGCGGGCACGAGCTCCGCTACAACCACGTTTACCCCGACGAGGCGCCGGGGCTGGCGTACTCGATCAGCACGGTGGTGCTCGCCGAGCCCGTGTTCGACCGGGAGCGGCTCGACGCGGGCGTCTTCAACTATCCGCCGATCGTGGGGCCGTGCGTCGAGTTCGGGATGCGGCTCGACATCGACTCGGTGTCGGCCGTTGAGCTGGACCCGTCTGCGCCCGGGTCGACGCCGGGCCCGACCGTTCGCGAGGCGCCCGCGCGTCCGGCGCGTTGAGCGGGATCAGCCGGCGAGCGCGTCGTGCTCGGGGGGCCCCGGCCGGCCCCGCGCGGGACGGCGTGCCGCGCTCGCCTCGCGCCGCGCGGCGACGATCCGGGCGGACAGTTCGGCGGTCACGGCGTGCGCGACCGCCTCCAGTTCCGGGCACGCGTCCCCGAGCTCGCGCTCCAGGCTGGTGACGGCCCGTCCGTGGAGCCCGCACGGAACGATGAGATTGAAGTGGTCGAGGTTCGTGCGCACGTTGAGCGCCAGCCCGTGCATGCTTACCCACCGGCGGACGCGCACGCCCATCGCGGCGATCTTGGCGCGGGGCAGGCCCCCGCTGATCGTCCAGACACCGGTCGCGCCCGGGTCGCGGGTCGCTTCGATGCCGAATCGCGCGCAGGCGCCGATCACGGCGTCCTCGAGGAGGCGCATGTAGGCGTGGATGCCGAGGTTCAGGGCGCTGAGGTCGAGGATCGGGTACACCACGAGCTGGCCGGGCCCGTGGTAGGTGATGTCCCCGCCGCGGTCGGTCTCGGCGACTTCGACGCCCGCGCGGGCGAGCATCTCGGGGGTGGCCAGGAGGTGGGCCGCGGCGCCCGCCCGCCGGCTCACGGTGATGACCGGCGGGTGTTCGACGAGCAGCAGCCGGCCGGGATCCTCCCCGCCGGATTCGCGGGCGCCGAGCACCGCGGCGTGGTGCTCGACCTGCCGGGCGTACGCCTCGGCGTAGGGAACACGGCCGAGATCGATGACGCGCGGCGCGGTCACGAGGGCATGGTAGGGTTCGGGCCCGAGGACCTTCGCGCCGCGCGGGGAATGCTCCGAAGGCGTGATCACAGTTCGGCGATGCGGCGAGCAGTCTCCTGCGCCAGCAGGTCGCGCATGAGCCTCGAGAGGTCGCCCGCCAGCACGTCGCGGAGCGGGTATTCGCCGGGGAGGCGCTCGTCGGCGACGATCCCGTCCTTGTAGCGGTAGGTGCGGATCTTGTCGCTGCGGTCCCCGCCGCGGATCTGGCTCTTGCGGGCGGCGGAGCGCTCGGCGTGCTGGCGCTGGCGCTCGGCCTCGTGGAGGCGGGCCGCGAGCAGGCGTCGGGCCCGGTCGCGGTTCTGCTGCTGGCTCTTGGCCTCCATCATCTTGATGATGATGCCCGTGGGCTTGTGGTGGATCTGCCAGGCGGTCTCGACCTTGTTGACGTTCTGGCCCCCGGGTCCCTGGGCGCGGGTTGCGAACTCCTCGACGTCGTTGGCCCAGTCGATCTTGACGTCCACGTCCTCGGCCTCGGGGAGGACGGCGACGGTCGCGGTGGACGTGTGCACGCGCCCCTGGGCTTCGGTGGCCGGGACGCGCTTGACGGAGTGCACGCCGGCCTCGAAGGCCAGTTCGCTCCAGACGCCCTCGCCGCGGACGTTCAGCGTGGCGCTGCGGACGCCCCCCGCGTCGGACTCGGGCGTGAAGTCGAGGACCTCGACGGTCCAGCCCTTCTTCTGGGCGTACTTCTGGTAGACCTCGACCAGGTCGCGGGCCCAGAGCGCCGCCTCGTCGCCGCCGGTCCCGGCGCGGACCTCGACGATGACCGAACCGACGCGCCGGTCGTCGGCGTTGACGAGGCCGGCGACGATCTCGGACAGCGTTTCTTCGGCGGCGCGCCGGGCGCCGGCCAGTTCGTCGCGCGCGAGGGCCGCGAGGTCGGGGTCGCCGCCGGGCGCGAGGGCGGCCTCCATGTCCTTGACGTCGCGCTCGAGCGCGCGGTAGCGCCGAAGGCCGGCGACGACCGGCTCGAGCGCGGCCCGCTTGATCGAGGCGTCGCGGACGGCGCGGTGGTCGGCGAGGACGGCCGGGTCCTGGAGCCGCTGCTCGAGCGCCTCGAACTGCGACTCGATCTCGTCGAGTTTGTCCAGCACGTGTCGCGATGGCGCGGCCGCTTCGGGCATCGGTCAACGGTATCCGGTAGCATCCGGGCCGGGCCAGTGAACGAAACCGGGCGCGAAGCCTAATAATGCGGCGGGGAGGAGGGCCACCGTGGACGCGGCCATCGACATTCGCGGCGTGACCAAGACCTTCGGTCCCAAGGTCGCGGTGCGCGACCTTGACCTCAAGGTCCGGCAGGGCGCGCTGTGCGGGTTCATCGGTCCGAACGGGGCGGGCAAGACCACGACGATCCGCATGATCATGTCGATCATCTTCCCC
>CAZCPB010000126.1:3074-11587 GCA_964500365.1 uncultured Phycisphaeraceae bacterium | reverse complement strand
TGCCGCGGTCTCCTGCGCCTAACGAATGAGGTCCGTCTTCATTGCGTCGCGGAAGGCGACGCGCACCGCGAACGCCCGGGCCCCGTTGCCCGCTCGACGCCCCGAGATGCCGCGTGCCCCGGTCTTCACGACGTTCGTGCTCCGCGCCGCCCGCGTGGCCGGCGGCTCGGGCCGACGGTCACCGGGAATCCTGGTCCCCGCGGGGTTCCACCTTCGCCAGACGCACCCACTCGCTCTGGAGCAGGCGGTCCACGACGTGGAACGCCGCGAACTGTGTGTACAGATCCATGCTCCGGGTATAGCGCCGCCAGCCGAGCGCCGACGGGTGCTCGTGCCGGCCCTCCGCGTAAGCCTTCAGGTCCATCAGCACCTGGTGGCTCTTGGCGTCCAGGTGCTCGGAGGCCGAGGCCAGGGGCGAGTCTCGACCCGGCCCGGCCGGCGCACCGACCTCCGCCGGGCGCGAAGCGAGCTGCCGCGGGTCGATCCCCGCGCCGGACGTCGCCATCCCGTCGGTCCGCGAGTACAGGGCGATCGAGAGACCGATCGCCGGCGTGTACGGGTCGTAGGCCGTGACCGCGCCGATCAGGACGCCGTCAACGCCCATGGCGTCGGCCAGCTTCCTGACGTCGCCCGGCCCGCGGAGCCCGTCCATCTTGAGGGCCCGCATGGCCGCGATCGTGCGGTTCAAGGGCACGCAGCGCAGGCCGCGAGTCTCTTCGACAGCGGCCACCAGCGCATCGCTGGCGTTCGAGCCGTCCGCCTCGGTCGTGCCCGATTCGTTCGCCAGGGGCACGACGGCCCAGAGCAGTTCCCCGGAGACCGCGTCGTACGGCGCCACGAGCGTGCGGGGCGCGACCAGCGGCGGGTCCTTCGAGGCGGTGCACCCGCTCCCGAAGAACACGAGCGCGCTAAGGGCGGCCGCGAGCGCCGCCCGGGTGAGCATGGTCTGTGCACTTGTCATGGCGTCCTGCCGTTCTTGACCGCCTCCGGCGGTCGGGGAAATGCCTGGCGACGGGCGGGGCTTGCGCCGCGGCGCCCGTCTGAATCCGTCGCGCGGGGTCCTCCCGCGGTCTCAATCGCGCCGCGCGGCTCGCGCCGCGCGGAGCGGGAAGTTCACTCCGATCCGTCCGATTCTTCGGCCGCCGTCGCGACCGGCTCGTTGCTTTCGCCCTGTTCCGCGCCCGCGGCGCGGGAATCGTCGCTCGCGCCCCGCCCCATGGCGGTGCGCACCGGCGCCGACATGTCCAGCGACCAGATGTTCTCCACGCCGCCGCGCGAGGCCACGAAGAACAGTCTGTTGTTCGCGCCCCACGCCGGCATCAGCGAGATGGACGAGCCGGGCGTGAGGTTCACGCGTCCGGTTCCGTCCACGTTGATCAGCCACAGCTCCGCCGCGCTGGGGCGGGCCCGCGAAAGCTCGTTCCATTCCGAGGGATTGGGCACGGCGGCGAAGACCACGTTCTGGCCGTCCGGGCTCCACGTCGGGTTGATGTACGCGGCCCAGCTGCTGCCCGCCAATTCGCTCAGGTTCGAAGCCTGCCCGTCCCTGTAGTCCACGGTCCAGATCCCGAAGGCCCGCTGTCCGCGCTCCCGGCCCAGCTGGAAAAGGATCCGGTCCGCGCCCTGCGCGCCCGTGCCCGCGACCGGGCACCACTGGGGGAAGAGGCCGTAACCGATGAAGTGGCTCGTGGCCTGGCTGGCGGCGTCGGTGACCCACATCTCCCAGCGACCGCTGCTCTGGCCGAGACGCGAATAGACGATCTGCGTCCCGTCGGGCGACCACGAAGGGTGCAGTTCATCTCCGGGATCACTGGTCACCTGGACCGGCCGGCCGCCCGTCGCGGGCATCACGTACACATCCCAGTTGCCCGAGCGGTTGCTGGCGAAGGCGATGCGAGAGCCGTCGGGGCTCATCGCGGGGTTGACATCGTCGGCGGGGTCGCTCGTCAGTTGCGTGACCACCCGCCCGTCGATCGACTTGATGTAGATGTCCGCGGTCGTGCGGTGCTGCGTGCTCGCGAAGACGATCCGCGCGCCGTCGGGGGAGACCGAGGGATCGAAATCGGCGCCCTCGGTGGCGAAGGTCACCTGCGCGACGTTGAGCGGCGTCGGCGGTTCTGAGCCCGTCCGGCTCTCGCCCACGCCGGTGTCGGCGATCGTCACCAGCGTGACCTCGTGCGTCGTGTCGAGCGGGGCCATCGGGGGCGCCGGCTCCTGCCGGGCGGGACCGCCGATGGGCGTGGTGTACGAGCTGGCGCCGGGCCACGCGCACCCCGACGCGAGCAGGGACAAGGTCGCGGGGACGGCACAACGAACGCTGGAGAGAATCGGCGAGGTCATCGGGTCGAGTCTCCGCGGCTTGAAACCTCACCGGGCGCCAACGCCCCCGGTTCCGGCGTCCGCGCGGGCTCCGTCCCGCCGTCCGCCGCTCACGAAAGCCCGGTGCGCCGACTCCGCCAGGCGCCACTCCGGACCCGACCTCGTGCTCGGGGGCTTTATCGGACTCCGATCGAGCCGGACTTGAACCCCCGAGCCACGTCAGCCCGAGCATCGGACGTTCACGGGGCCGGGATAAGTCAGTCCGCTAAGAAAAAAGGCCGGACGCCCACCAGGGATCGTCCGGCCCGGAGACGTGTCGAAATGCTCAACCGCAACTCGGATCAGTCGTTCGGAACTCGCATGACGATCGCGGGAGAATCCGCCGGACGCACCCACGGCGTGCTCGAGCGTCCACGCGGCGACTGCGCGGCACTCAAGTGGTCGAGATAGCCGCGCAGCGACCGGTCCGCGAAGCGCCCGAGAAACTGGACGGTCGCGGTGGGGTTGATGGAGATGATCCGTTCCATCACCTGCGATCGGGACATCGGCCCAGGCGAGGTGATCCCCGGGCTCACGGGCACAGGGGACACAAACGTTTCACGCGTTGCGTCGGACACCATGAACGAATCTCCGGTCCGGCGAGCGCCGGGCTTACAGGTATCGGGCCCACCGCAATCGACGGACCACGAGGTAACCTGCCCGGACGTTGATCGCCGGATATCGGACGGGCGGGGCGTCCGCGCAAGCCGTGCGCGACGCCGCCCTGGTGTGCGCTACCGTGCGGCGGAGATCCTTGGTGAAACACTCCGGCCTGCTGCTGTGGCATGAGCGAGATCGTGATCCGCCGGGATGCCTGCGCGCGGTCATTCGCGCGGCCGGTTCGGACGAGAGCGCCGCGCCATGGGCGGTGGCGCTGGACCGTTCGATTGCGTCGCCGGACCTTCCGTCGATCCTGAGATCGGCCTCGGGGCGCGTGGTGGTCGGGTGCGCGCCTGCACTTCCTCAAGACGGCCACGGCCAGGATGCGCCGGGTGAGCCGGCCGCTCGCTCGTTCGGCGCGTGGGGGCCGCGCGGTCGCCAAGCGCTGGCGAACGCGTGCGAGCGCGCCGCGACGATCGGGCGCGAGCGTGGCGTCACCGTCTGTCTTGTACCTCATGCCTCGGGCCTTGTGTCCGATGTGCCGTCGTGCGTGGCGCTCCTTCGCCACTGGACCGGGGCACCGATCGCTCTGCTCCTCGATCCCGCGGCGCTTGTGTCGCGATCGATGGAGGACCTCGCACCGGAGCACCTGGGGCGGATCGGCGAGGCCCTGCTTTCGCTCGGTGGGGTCGCCGGGGTCCTGGTGCGCTCGACCCGCGAGCCGGAGCTCGCGGAGACCGCGCCCGGACTGCTCGCATCGTTCGCCCAGGCCGCTCGACGCGCGGGAATCCCCGTCATCGTTCCGGCGGACGAAGCGAGCGCGTGGGCGGACCGGATAGAGACTGACGATCCGGACCCCTTCGTGACCGGCCTACGCTCGTCGCGTCCAGGGGAATCAGCATGACGGACACCCAGGTCACACTCGATCACCCCACGTTCGCCGCGGCAAAGGCGGCGTTCCCCGGGTCGCGCCTGCGCGGCACGGAGTTCCGCGGCCAGTCGACGCTCATCGTCGAGCCCGGGGACCTGCACCGCGTGCTCGCGTTCATGCGGGACCAGCGCGGGTACAACTTTCTCTCCGACGTGATCGGCATCGACTACCTGAACTATCCCGCAAAGATGCCCGGGCGCTTCGCGGTCATCTACATGCTCCAGGCGTTCGAACGCGACGACCGCTTCTTCGTCAAAGTCTTCCTCGATCCGTCGCTCCCGACCGACGGTACCGCCGAGGATCCCGCACTCACTCTCGATAGCGCCTGCGACCTCTGGCCCGGGGCCGAGTGGCCGGAGCGCGAAGTCTTCGACATGTTCGGCATCCGCTTCCGCGATCACCCCGATCTGCGGCGGATCCTCATGTGGGAGGCCTACCCGGCGCACCCGCTCCGTAAGGATTACCCGGTGCGCGGTCGGGGCGAGCGCGATTCCTACCGGGTCGTGGACCGCACCTCGGCCTGACCACGCTCAGTCTCCGCCGCGAGATTCGCCGAATCTCTCGCGCTCGTCGCGGGCAAAGACCTCGGCGAGCCGGATTCTCACCTCGTCGGCCGAGTCCGACCCCGCCACCGCGAAACTGCCCATGAGCGAATTGTCCGGGGCGATCACCGCGACGGCGGTCTCCGCGCCGGGCACGAACCGATCGAGGAGCGCGCGCCCGGCGCTCGACCACAGGCACTCGGGCTCGGCGTCGTCGAAAACCATGGAAACCGTCGGTCGTGCGGCCGCCCACGACGTCCGAGCCGCGCCGAGCCGTTCGCGCGAGAACGCGTCGACCTCGAACACCAGGACCGGCCGCCAGATCGGGATGCCGCGAAGCGCCGCTGGATCGTCCCGCTCCGCCGCGCTCCGACGCAGTCCGCGCAGGAAGGCGCGAACGCCCGCCGCGGCGTTGACACCGGCGGGGGCGAGATCGCCGGCCGGCGCGGCGCGCTGGCGCGCGAGAATCAGGATCAGCGGGGCGGGAACCGAGTGGGGGAGCGCGGCCTCGCGGTCCGCCATCTCCTGCTCGAGGTCCCATACGCCCATGTCGAGATCGTGCAGCGGCAACGGCGGCACCGGTTCACCGGTCCTGACGGCGGCCTCCGGCACGCCGAGTTCCCTCAGCGATCGCACCACGCGCCGATCGGCGGGCTCGATCGCCCACCCGCCCGGGTCCCCGGCCTCGGCCGGCTCGCAGCGGACCTCGAGCCGCGCCCCGGGCGACGCGAGCACGGTCATTTCGAGGACGCGATGGGTAGCTCCGTCCAGCACCAGTCGGACCTCGCCGCCGTCGCTCGATCCGGACAGGACCAGCCGCCCCTCCGCCTCGCGCTCCGGTGCGCGCCATCGGACGTTCCGGGTGTAGGGGGTCGGGTTTGCGCCGGCGTCGCGATCGCCGAACACCAGTTCGATCTGAGGCAGCGCGAGCGGCGGCAGAACGGGCGCGAGCGTGCGCGCCGAAAGTGGCCCGCCCAGTTCACGGACGAGACAGGTGCTTGGGTCGTCGCTGCGCACCGCGACGAGTTCGCTGCCGCGCACGTACAAGGAGAGCACGCCCAGATCGGCGCGAAGGACCGGCGGCCCATCCTCTCCGCCGCGCCACGCTCGAACGGTCACGACGGACGACCGGTCGAGCACCGGTCCGATCGAATCGGGGGGTCGCGGATGAACGATCCTGACCGTGACACGCTCGGCGATCGGTGCTGACCGGTACGCTTCGAGCAGCGCCTCGAGTACCGCCGCCGCGTTCCCGGCGTGCGCGTCGGGTTCTTCCGGGGGCTGCTGCAGCGCGCCGGGCGCCGGGTCCGGCGCGAAGGCCGCCACGCACGCGAGGATCACGGCGGGCAGGAGTCTCACAGCTCCCTCCCCGGCCCCACGGCCCGGAGCAGCTCCGCCACCGTGCCGCGCCCCGGAACTTGAAGGGACGGCCCGATCTCGGCGAGCGGCGCGAGCACGAAGCGTCGCTCGTGCATCCGGGGGTGTGGCACGTCGAGTCCGGGGAGGTGAATCACCTCGTCATCGTACAGCAGCAGGTCGAGATCGAGCGTGCGTGGCCCCCACCGCGACCCCGGTTCGCGGACGCGGCCGCGGCCTCTTTCGATTTCGAGCAGCGCCCGCATCAACTCGAGCGGTTCCAGGCCCGTTGAGAGAATCGCCGCGCTGTTGAGATAGGCCCCCTGCCCCGGCGGTCCGACAGGGTCGGTCTCGTGGAACGACGAGCGGGCGACGACCCGGGCGCCGGGCAGCGCATCCATCGCGGCCAGCGCGGCCTCGAGGTGGCCTCTCCTGTCTCCCAGGTTCGACCCGAGCGCGATGACGGCCAGATGGGCTTTCCCGCGGTCCATCAACGCCCTGAGCATACCCCGGCGGCCGCGCGGCGAACCGGGTTGGAGCGCGGCGCGCTGGCGGCGTCGCGCAGCGCCAGCCGGCGAGGGATCAGTCCTCGTCGGCCTCCTCGAGGTCCTTGCTGCGGTGCTGCATCTGGGCCTTGAGACGCAGCAGGATCGAGGTGTGCATCTGGCTGACGCGCGACTCGGAGAGATCGAGCGTCGCCCCGATCTCGCGCATCGTCATGCCCTCGTAGTAATAGAGGATGACGATGAGCCGCTCGGCGCGGCTGAGACCCTTGGTGACCAGTTCCTTGAGGTCGCGGCGCTGCGCATCCGTGAGCGGGTTGGACTGCGACTCGTCGCGGATGACATCGATCTCGCGCACGTCGCGCCCGCTGTCCGAAGGGAAGCAGCGGCCGTGGATGCTCCGCATGGTCACCGGCTGGCGATCGCGGTTGAGCTTGTCGAACTCCTCGCCCTGGATGCCGATGCGCTCGGCGACCTGGTCGTCGGTGGCCGCGACGCCCGTCTGCATCTCGATCTGCTGGCGGGCCTGCTCGAACTTGGCGGTGCGGTGTCGGACCAGGCGCGGCACCCAGTCCATCGAGCGCAGCTCGTCCAGAATCGCGCCGCGGATGCGCGGGGCGCAGTACGTCTCGAACTTCACCTTGCGGTCGAGATCGAACGCGTCCACGGCGTCCATCAAGCCGAAGATCCCGGCGGACATCAGGTCCTCGATGTCCACCTCGTCGGGCAGGCGCTTGTGGATCTTCTCGGCGTTGTAGCGCACGAGGGGCAGGAACTTCTCCATGAGATAGTTCCGGAGGTCCTCGCTCTTGGTCTTGGAGTACTCGAGCCAGACGTCGTTGATGGGGCGAGCGTCGTACCGGGAGGGCTTCTTCGAGGCTTCCGCGTGCCGGGCATTGAACCGATTGCTCGCCCGAAGGCTCCGCGACGATGTCCGCACCAACGCCATGGTTCGCTCCTTGAACCCGTTCGAGACCGCCGCTTCGTTCCCGGCATCCTGCGGGTGAAAGCGTCGGTCTCACTGCCGCGGGCGATCCGTGCCCGCCAATGGACGGGGCACTATAACGACCGCTTTCAAGTTCCACCAGCCGAATTCACACCCGCCGACTTTTCCACCGTCCGCGTTGAGTTATCCCCAGCCGACTCACTGCTGGTTCCGGCAAAGACCCGGCGTGATTCGAAAAAATCCCGGACCGTCCGTTCCCCGATCGCGCCGACGACGACGCCGACGAGATAGCAGATCGCCATCGCGATAACGCCCCGAAGCAGCACCGTCCCCCCTTCATTGCCCGCGAAGAGCCCCGCCAGCACGGCGATGCCGAACCCCGAAAGGCCGAGCACGCCCGCGATCACCTTCGTGAGGCTGTTCAACGGAATCTCCCTCTACCCTCGCCATCCGGCCGGGAGCCCGGCGCGTCCGGAGTCGTCGGTCGGGAAGGAACTCGACTTGAGCGCGACCCACTTTGCCGAAACAGTTCAGACGCGAACCTCGGCATCCACCGCAAACTCCGCGCCGCCGCGACGCGCGACCATGCGCGAAACCGCTCGGAGCAGGCGAGGAACCCCGCCGACAGAGCGGCGATCAAGATCCAAACGATCCGCGAGAGTTCGAGCGAAGAACCCGATACCCGCCGCGGCACGCGACCCCGGGGCTTCGAGCATCAGCGGGACCCGCCTGCGGATGCTGCGGGATGTGGCCTCGTCGTCGGGAATCCATCCCCACAGCGAGGGACGCACGCCGAGGAACCGTTCCGCGACTCCGGCGATCCGGGCGTGAACGGCCCTCGCCTCGCTCTGGGACGCTGCCTGATTGACCACCAACCCGGGCGTTCGAGTGTTCCCGTGCGCTTTGGCCAGGCACTTGATCATGCCGTAAGCGTCCGCAATGGATGTTGGTTCGGGCGTAACCACAACCAGCACGACATCGGCGCCGTGGCAGAACGCCGTGACCGCCGGTCCGACGCCGGCGCCGGTATCAACAAGAACTGCATCGTTGACCGCGACCAGCCGGCGCAGCGAATCGAGCACCTGCTCGTATGCGCTGCGGTCGAGCCCGGCCACCTCCGCGAGCCCTGCAGCGCCGGCGAGCAGCCTGAATCCTCCGGGCCCTTCGGTGGTCAGGGATTCGGGCGTACGGCCCGGTTCGGCGATCAGTCGATCGAGCCTCCGCGACGGGTTGAGGCCGCACATGACGTCCGCGTTGGCCATGCCGAGGTCCGCGTC
>CAZCPB010000126.1:0-3064 GCA_964500365.1 uncultured Phycisphaeraceae bacterium | reverse complement strand
CGCAAGGACCGCGCGGCGAGCGCAATCGCGAGATTCACCGCCAGCGTTGTCTTGCCGACTCCCCCCTTGCCGGACGTGATCGCGATCACGGGGGCGCGGCGCCCGGTCGGTCGGGTCCCCTCGGCCGGGCTCGACGGCTCAGGACCGGAGCGGATGGCTTCGACCATCGCGCGAAGGCGCGCGGCCTGATCGGCGACTGGCCGGGCGACGGCGCTCATGCCGACACCTCGCCGTCAAGCACGGCCCGAGCAAGACGGTGGCTGTCCGCGGGCTCGATGTGGTCGGGCACCTCCTGGCCGGTCGTGATGTAGCCGATCCGCAGCCCTGTCCGCCCCGCCGTGTTCAGGATCGCGCCGAAGTGCACCGCTTCATCAAGCTTGGTAAAGAGAAGCCGGTCCGGACGCAGCACGCCGAAGCGATCGGCGGCCTTGGCCATCACCGGCTCGGCGGCCGCGGCGGAAAGGACGAGGTGGGTCTCGTGGGGACGCACCCCGTCGAGCACCTTCCGGAGCTCTTCGATCCGCCCCCCGTCGTGCTGGGACCGCCCGGCCGTGTCCACCATGACGACTTCGCACGAGTCCATCGAGCGGCAGGCGGATTCAACCTCCGCGGGGGAGGCCACGATCTTGAGCGGAAGGCCGATGATGGCCGCGTAGGTGCGCAGCTGCTCGACCGCTGCGATGCGGTACGTATCGCAGGTGATCAGGCCCACGCGCCGGTTGAAGCGCAGCTTCTGGAGGGCCGCGAGCTTGGCGATGGTCGTTGTCTTCCCGACCCCGGTGGGGCCGACGAGGGCGATCGTGAGCGGCCGTCCGTCGGCCGCGCGGCCGCGGCGTTCAGGGTCGGTAGTGGCGGGCAGGCGTTCGGCGAGGTGGCGGAGCAGCGCGGCGCGGACGATCGCGGGGTCCGAAAGCTCGGGGCCGGTGAGTTCGGCTCGAACCGCTCCCGCGAGCGATTCGGCGGTCTCTGTCGCGACCTGCCCCTCCACAAGCCTCATGTAGTTGGCGAACAAGGGCTCGGAGAGCGGGCCGAGCGAGAGCACCGCCTCCGAGGCTGCCGGGCCGCCCGCCTGCGCCCGGCGCGTGCACTGGAGCACCTGGCCCACGAGCCGCTTGATGGAACTCAGTTCCTCTTCAAGGATCAGGCGCGATCCCTGATCGATCGGGGACATCGCGACCGTCGTCGAAACGGCCCGCGCGGGCCGGGCGTGTGAGGCCGGCAGCGTCACGACGCACGATCCGTCTCCGGTCATGGAGCGCGAGGCCTGGAACGCCGCTCCCCGGTCCGGTGCCACCCCCGTCGCCGTGGGCGTCCGCCACGGGGTGAAGGTGTCCGCCGGTTCGGGAGGCTGGGGACGGGGAGCGGGCGCTCGCGGGCGGGCGGTGTCGGTCTTGCGGTTGAGCTGGTGCGCCGGCGCTGCGGTGATCTCGAACGTCGGACGGGCTCCGATGCCCATCACGCCGCCGGTCTTGAACGACCGGGTGTGCAGGATGACGGCGTCCTTGCCGAGGTCCTTCTTGACCTCGGCCAGAGCGTCGGCGATAGACCTGGCGCGGTACGTCTTGAGGTTCATCAGCGCCGTCCGTGGCGCGGGGCCGAGAGCGCTCCCGCAAGGTTCGGCCCGCGTCCTGCGGACCGATGAAGCGAGAATGTAGCACAGCGGGCAGTGGGTCTGTCAAGTTGAGCGCGGGCTACGCCGCCGCGCCGGCCACCTCCCTCCGCGCGGCCGCTTCCTCGGGGGGCGGCATAACCAGCGCCATCGACTCGACCTCGACGGCGCTGACGATCTCGTTGTAGCCGAGCACGGCGACGCCGGGCAGGTGGGGCTCGACGATCTGGCGCACGACCGCACGGACCTGCGGCGACGCGACCACGACCGGAGGGTGCCCCCCCGCCGTGACCCGCTCGAGCGAGCGAACAACCTGGTCGGCGACCCGCGCGGCGAGGCGCGCCGGCATGGTGACGGTCGTTCCCCCCGGCCCGCGGTCCACGTAGCCGTTGATCAGGTCCTCGAGAGTCGGGTCGAGCGTGACGCACACCAGCCTGGACTTCCCGGGGCCCGCCGAGGAGACGTACTGGCCGCAGATCGCCCGCCGGAGGGCGTTGCGAACGTACTCCGTGAGCACGTCGACGTCCTTGGTGCGGGGCGCCCACTCGGCGAGGGCCTCGAGGATGGTCTCGACGTCCCGGATCGACACGCGCTCGCGGAGCAGGTTCTGCAGGATTTTCTGCAGTTCGACCGGCTTGACGAGTCCTGGCACCGTGTCCTCGACCAGTTTCGGGCTGCGTTGCTTGAGCTGCTCGAGCAGGTTGTTGACCTCCTCGCGGGTGAGGAGTTCTTCGGCGTGGCGCTTGACCACCTCCGTCAGGTGCGTGCCCAGCACGCTTGTGGCGTCCACCACGGTGTAGTTCATGGTCTCCGCGCGCGAGCGCAGGGACGGCTCGATCCACCACGCCGTCAGGCCGAAGGCCGGCTCGCGCGTCTGCTCGCCGTCGATGCGGCCGGAGGCGATCCCGGAGTCCATCGCCAGGAGCCTGCCGGGGCGGGTCACGCCGTCGGCGACCGGACTGCCCCGGATCTTGACGCGGTATTCCTCGGCGCCCAGCTGCATGTTGTCCCGGATGCGGACGGGCGGCATGACCAGCCCGAGCTCGCTCGCGATCTGCCGGCGGATGGCGGCGATCCGTTCCAGGAGGTCGCCCCCCTGCGACGCGTCCACCAGCGAGACCAGCCCGTAGCCGACCTCGAGCTCGAGCGTGTCCACCTTGAGCAGCGACTCGACGGGGGGCGGCTCGGCGGCGGCCGGCGCGGCCTCGGCCCTTACCGCCGCTTCGGCCGAGTTCCTGCCGGCCTTCCACATCGCGTAGGCGATGACCCCGAGCGTGCCGGCGGTCGCCAGGAGCGGCACCGACGGCAGCGGTGTCAGCGCGAGCAGCCCGAGGAAGCCCGCCGTGAGCACCAGGCCCTTGGGCTGGCTGACCAGCTGACCGGTCAACTGCTCGCCCAGCTCCTGCTGCTTGTCGCCCGAGCGGGTCACGATCAGCGCCGAGGCGATCGCGATCA
>CAZCPB010000125.1:0-11645 GCA_964500365.1 uncultured Phycisphaeraceae bacterium | reverse complement strand
TCCGACATCCGACATCCGACATCCGACATCCGACATCCGACATCCGACATCCGACTTGAGCATACCACCCTACCATCGTTCAATGTCCACCCCCGACTCCTCCTCCAAGCCCCGCCACTCCCTCGAAACGGTCGACCCCATCGGAAAGCGCATCCTGATCCGCAAGGACGAGGACCGGAAGAAGACCAAGACCGGCATCCACCTCCCCGACAAAATCGAGATCCCAACTCTGACCGGGCGCGTGATCGCGATCTCCAAGCTCGTCGAACGCGACGAAAACTACCCCGTCAAGCGCTACGACCGGGTGCTCTTCAACCCCAAGCAGGCCGTGCCCGTCGATTTCGAGGGCGACAACCGCCTCTTTGTCGTCCCCATCGAGGACATCGTCGCCGTCTTCAGGCGCGAAGCCAGGGACGCCTGACCGCGCTCGCCCGCGCCCTCCCTCGCCCCGACTACCCTTGCCCGTGCGTCGGGCCCCGCTCGCCCGGCCACGCCCGGGAAGCCGCGTGTCAGAAGTTCTCCGCAAGCCCCTGGCCGAGCTCCCCGACCCGCTCCCGATCCACACCGCGCGCCCCTTCCGCGCCACCGTCCGCCCGCCCGGCAGCAAGAGCCTCACGAACCGCGCCCTGCTCCTTGCCGCGCTCGCCCGCGGCAAGTCCATACTGCGAAACCCCCTCCTCGACGCCGACGATGCCCAGCGCATGCTGGCCGCCCTGCGCACCCTGGGCGCCCACATCGACGCCTCGGACCCGGCCTCCGTTGCGGTGGAAGGCGTCGCCGGCCGCTGGCGCCCGCCCGAGGGCGGCGCCCATCTCGACCTCGGCAACGCCGGCACCGCCACCCGGTTCCTCGCCGCCGCCGCGATACTTTCCCCCGAGCCGGTCACCATCGACGGCAACGCCCGGATGCGCCAGCGTCCGATCGGCGAACTCGCCGCGTCCCTCCTGGCTCTGGGCGCCCGCGTGGAGTACCTGGGCGGCCGCGACCTTCCCCCCCTGCGCATCACGCCACCGGCCCGGGCCCGGGGCCTCGACCACGCCCTCTCCGTCCCGACGACGCAGTCCAGCCAGTTCATCTCGGCGCTGCTCCTGATCGCCCCGTGGCTCGAGCTCGGCGTCACGCTCCGCATGGAGGGCGAGATCACCAGCCCCAGCTACATCGAGATGACGCTCGGCCTCCTCGCCCGGCTGGGCGCGTGCGAACAGACCAGCAGCGACCTGCGGATCATCCGCGTCGGCCCGCCGCGCACCCAGAACGGCACCCCCGTCTGCCTCGGCCTCAAAGCATTCGAGTACGACGTCGAGCCCGACGCCAGCGGCGCGACCTACTTCTGGGCCGCCGCGGCACTGCTCCCGGGATCGTCCTGCGGCGTCCCGGGGCTTGGCGACGAGTCACTTCAGGGCGACGTTCGTTTCGTCGAGTTGCTCGAGAACATGGGCGCTCGCATCGAGCGGTCGAGCATCGCCGGATCGCCCATGATCTCCTGCCGCGGGGCCGAGCCGCTGGCCCCGATCAGCGCCGACCTCTCCCGCACGCCCGATGCCGCGATGACCCTCGCCTCCGTCGCGTGCTTCGCGCGAGGCACCAGCGTGCTCCGCGGCCTGCGGACACTGCGCGTCAAGGAGACCGACCGGATCGCGGCAATGAAGACCGAGCTGACCAGGCTCGGCGTCGAGGTGAAGGTCGGCCTCCCCGGCGACCCCGACGCCCTCTCGATCACCCCGCCCGCGTCCGGCCTCGACTGCTCCCCCGGCGCCCCCCGCGTCGAATTCCACACGTACGACGACCACCGCATGGCCATGTCCCTGGCCCTCATCGGCCTGCGTCGCCCCAACGTCTTCATCAAGGACCCTGCCTGCGTGGCCAAGACCTACCCGACGTTCTGGCGGGACTTTGCCTCGCTCCTTGACTCGCCGTCCGCGCCGGGATCCTGAGCCCGCTCGGAGACAGCCCTCCCGCTCTTCAACAAGTTACGGCCTCGTGTGAGTCCCGGCCCGGCCCAAAAAAACGCAACCGGCCGGGCACACAGGTCGCGCGCGCCGGCCCGTCCTCTGTCTATCCCGTTCACGCGGCGCCCCCCCGGCGCGGTATGCTCGCGGTCCCCACGGAGGACGCCCCATGCCCCAGCTCGTCGTCCTCGGCGCCAAGATCCAGTGCTCCATGGCGATCCCCCCGGCGCCCGTCGGCTCCCTCGTCGTCCTGCCCACCAACAAGGTCGCCGGGCTCGAAGTCCCCGCCGCCAACATCATGGACAACAAGCCCTTCGCCAACATCCCCCCATTCCCGCTCTGCAACTCGATCGCCAACCCCACCGTGGCCGCCGCTACTTCCGCCGCCATGGGCGTGCTCACCCCCTCGGCCTGCGTCCCCGTCTTCCCCGGACCATGGACCCCCGGCGCGACCAAGGCCACCGTCGGCGGCATGCCCGCCCTGCACTCGGGCTGCACGCTGATGTGCGCCTACGGCGGGGTCGTCTCGGTCGGTTACGCCGGCCAGGCCAAGATCGACGTGACGTGAGCGCTCGCTCCTCCTGCCCTGCGCGGCACCGTCCTGCAAACACCGCCGGTCGCCACCCAATAGAGTGCCCGTGGCCAACACGAACGAAACGGCCGCCCCGCCCCCGTCGCGCATGTCGCGCCACGGGCCCTGGACACGCTCGCTCCTGACCCTCTCCCTCCTGGCGATGTGCACCGCGCTGTCAATGGGGGCAGCGTTCGCGTACACCTTCATGCTGATTCAGACCGGCAGCGCCACGGGCCAGCGCGGCAAGGTCGCCACCAGCCCGGGGCAGCGCACGCTCTACCGGGTCCATCCCGGCCCGCGCGAAACCGTCCCCGCCTCGGTCGTTTCGGGGGTTGTGCTCGGCATCGGCGCCGGCCGGATCTGGAGACCGGCATGGACGCCGCGACGCCGGGAACCAACCACAAAGAGCCGCTGGTCGGTCCAGCGTGCCGCGGTGCTCACGCTTCTGTTCGGCGGGCTGGCCGCGGCAGCTTTTTTTGCCTGTGACCGCCTTCCCTTTGTCCCGGGTGACCGGCACTACGTGAGCGTGGCGGCCGCGATTTTTCTGGGCGGTATGGCCTGCCTTCCGTGGGTGCCCCCCGCCTCACGCGAGGAGACCCGGCGCGCCGCCCGCCCGCACTTTGAGCACGTACGCTGCCCGGAGTGCGGGTACGACATGAAGGGCCTGAGCGTCCTGCGTTGCCCGGAGTGCGGCTCGACCTACACCATCGAGGAATTGCTCTCGCGCCAGCGACGCGGCCGCACCCCGACCTGACCGCCCGCGGCCGCAGCGACCGCGATTTCTTCGGATTCATCTTCGTTTCACCACGCCCGCAGCGCGGCGCGGGAAGATTCTGGCGGACAACGACAAGGTTGGAGCGAAAAACTCAGTCGAACAGGCGTCGCAAGATGCCTACCGAAACGCGGTGCCCACAAGGTGCCGCGTTTTTTTTTGCGCGCCCCGCTTTCCCCGGGCAACGGCGGTTACTGCCGGGCATGGCGGCGCAAGCCTCCGGAGCCCGCGTTCGCCATACAGTTGCTCCCTGTTCTCCTGTTCTCCTGTTCTCCTGTCCACCGTCCCACCTCCCCGGAGCCCCCATGCCCTCGATCTCGATGCAGTCCGGCAAGCTCAGCGTCCCCGACTCCCCCACGCTCCCCTTCATCGAGGGCGACGGCACCGGCCCCGACATCTGGCGCGCCAGCGTCCGCGTTTTCGACGCGGCGGTCGAAAAGGCCTACGGCGGCGAGCGGAAGATCCAGTGGCTCGAGGTCCTTGCGGGCGAGAAGGCCTTCAACAAGACCGGCAATTGGCTCCCCGACGAGACCCTCGCCGCGTTCCGCCAGCACCTGGTCGGCATCAAGGGCCCGCTCACGACCCCCGTCGGCGGCGGCATCCGCTCGCTGAACGTTGCCCTGCGCCAGATGCTCGACCTGTACGTGTGCCTCCGCCCGGTCCGCTGGTTCAAGGGCGTCCCCTCGCCCGTGAAGCGCCCGGGCGACTGCGACATGGTCATCTTCCGCGAGAACACCGAGGACATCTACGCGGGCATCGAGTACGCCGGCGGCTCGCCCGAGTCGGCCAAGCTCCTCGACTTCCTCTCCCGCGAGTTCCCCAAGGACTTCAAGAAAGTCCGCTTCGGCACCCAGCAGGCCAACGACGACTGGATGAAGCAGGTCGGCGCCCCGATCAACCCGCCCGTCGAGGTCGGCATCGGCATCAAGCCCATCTCCCACGTCGGCTCGGCCCGCCTCGTCTACGCCGCCATCAAGTACGCCCTCGAGCACAAGCGCCGCAGCCTCACGCTCGTCCACAAGGGCAACATCATGAAGTTCACCGAGGGAGCCTTCAAGGACTGGGGCTACCTCCGCGCCACCATGCCCGCACAGCGCGGCGGGTTCCGCGACGATGTCGTCACCGAGCGTGAATCCTGGATCCTCGGCAACAAGGAGGCCAACGCCGACCTCTCCGCCGAGGCCAACGCCAGGATGATCGACCCAGGCTACGACATGATGACCCCCGACCAGAAGGCCAAGATCGTCAAGGAGGTCGAGGGCGTCCTCGCCGCCATCTGGTCCACGCACGGCCAGCAGAAGTGGAAGCAGAAGCTCCTGGTCAAGGACTCGATCGCCGACATCACCCTCCAGCAGGTCCTCACCCGCCCCAAGGACTTCGACGTCATCGCCACGATGAACCTGAACGGCGACTACCTCTCCGACGCCCTCGCCGCGCAGGTCGGCGGCATCGGCATCGCCCCCGGCGCCAACATCAACTACATCACCGGCCACGCCATCTTCGAGGCCACGCACGGCACGGCTCCCAAGTACGCCAACCTCGACCAGGTCAACCCAGGCTCGGTCATCCTCTCGGGCGAAATGATGCTCCGCTACATGGGCTGGACCGAGGCCGCGGACCTCATCATCAAGGGCATGGACGGCGCCATCAGCGCCAAGACCGTCACCTACGACTTCGAGCGCCTCATGAAGGCCGAGGGCGACACGCAGGTCAAGAAGGTCAAGTGCTCGGAGTTCGGTGAGGCGGTCGTCAAGCACATGTGAACCCGAATGAACAGAGCAAGCCATGAAACAAGAGGAACATGCCGCGCGCATCTGGCCCATGTTGGTAAGCGCAGCAATGAACCGGCAAACACTGACATACGAGCGCGTTGGCGACGCCGTCGGAGTCCCCGCGCGTGGGCTTGCTGAGATTCTGGGGCACATCATGCTGTACTGTTACGAACGGGGACTTCCACCGCTTACGGTGCTTGTGGTGAGTAAAGACACGGGCAAGCCGGGAGCGGGCCTTGGCACCTCGGACGACTTCGACGTTGACCGTGAAAAGATCTACCGCTTTGCGTGGATTGATCACGCGGCGCCCCGTGCGGAAGAACTGAAGCCGTTTGCTCCACGATCCCAGAAGACCACCTGACTTCCGTCTCCCCCCGAGCCCACCATGCCCTCCTTCGACATCGTCTCCCGCGTCAACTTCGCCGAGCTCGAGAACGCCCTCAACAACACGCGCAAAGCGATCGCCGCGCGCTTCGACTTCCGCGGTGCAACCGCCGAACTCACGCTCGACCAGAAAGAGAAGAAGCTCAAGATCCTCGCCGACGACGCCGGCAAGTTGAAGGGCATCCGCGAGATGTTCGAGACCGCCGCCGTCAAACGCGGCCTGCACCTCAAGACCTTTTCGTGGGGCGAGACCGAGCCCGCCCTCGCCGGCAAGGCCAAGTGCGAGGTCAAGATCCAGGACGGCATCGAGCAGGAGAAGGCCAAGTCCATCGTCAAGATCGTCAAGGACTCCAAGCTCAAGGTGCAGGCCTCGATCCAGGGCGATGAGCTCCGCGTCAGCGGCAAGAAGATCGACGACCTCCAGGCCGTCATGAAACTCCTCGACACCTCCGCCCTCGGCCTGCCCCTGCAGTACATCAACCTCAAGAGCTGATCTTCGCGGGTGAAGGCTTCGTGTCCTGCCCGTCCCTCCGCTGCTCGTCTCTCCCTCGCCAACGACGGGCGCGGTCTGAACTTCACAGGCCGCGGTACTCTCTCCCCATGCCCCTCCCCAAGGACATCCTCGCCTACCACGCGGCACAGGCTCCCGCCGACAAGCGCATCTGCGAGGCGCTCGCCAAGGCCATCGACGCACGCCTTGCCAAGGTCCCCGGCGCCGAGCGGAAGATCTGGCACCGCCACCCCGTGTGGTTCCTCGACGGCAACCCGATCGTCGGGTACAGCAAGCTCAAGGACTCGGTGCGGCTGCTCTTCTGGAGCGGTCAATCGTTCGACGAGCCCGGCCTCGCGCCAGCGCCCCCCGACACCAAGTTCAAGTCCGCCGATGCCCGCTTCACAGCGGTCGGCGACATCTCCGCCAAGGACCTCAAGCGCTGGCTCAAGAAGTCCGTCACGATCCAGTGGGATTACAAGAACATCGTGAAGCGCAAGGGCCGGCTCGAGCGCCTCAAGTAGCCGCGTGGACGTGCTCAACACAGAGACGCATAGAGACTCTGAGGAGAGCGGTACGGGAAACGCGCCCACAAGAACGAGTCGCAGCCCAAGCGCCCAACGCGGGCACGCGTCGCGGCCCTCTCCGGTATTCTGTCCTGATGTCTATCATCCGCTCCCTCCTGACCGGCACGACCCTTCTCGCTCTGCTCTCCGGCTGCGATAGACCGGCCTCGTCCGGCGCGCCCGCCGCCGTGATCGAAGTTCCTCAACCCCCGCGTGTTCTCCCGCCCGATTCGGCCACCTCCGCGCTGGCCGGTGTCTTCCAGGCCGCCGGGCTCAATATCCCGCCAGTCAGCGCCTTCGCGAACCGGCCATGGGGCCAGCTCGCCGGCTTCAAGGTACCGGCTCAGGACGCGCCGAAGGAATGGGAGCGCCTCCGCGCCGCCACCGACAAGACCGGCTACTACCCGCTCATCACCTCCAACACACACGCCTTTCTCACGCATATCGACGAGGCGGCCGAGCAGACCGCACTCGAAGACATGCTCAAGAACGCGGCCACGATCGACCCCGTAGCGTGGGTCAACGACAGAGAGAAAGAGTCTCTCTCGTTCAACCCGAACGACAAGGCGCCACGCGGCCCATGGAAAGAAGTGCGGCCGCATGCCGAATTGCAATCGCTTCGAGATCATCGCGACCAATGGGAACCGGACGTCTACATACTCCTGCTCCCCACGCGCGAGCCCTGGCAAGCGTTTCTCTATCTCGGGTGGGGCGGATGGAACGACTGCCCAGAGGCCGCCGTGCACGCCGCGTTCTTCAGGCGCTGGCAGACTCTCTACGGCGCGGAGCCCATGCTGATCTCAAGCGACATCATCGAGTCACGCGCCGGCCGCCCGCCACAGTCCAAGGACGACGCCTTGGCCCTCGCCCGCGAGCAGTACCACTATTGCAGCGACATCGTGCTCCAAGGAGTCGGCACGCTCGAAGCCCTCGGCGCGGGGCTCAAGGGCGGCGAATACTGGTACTTCTGGTGGGACTGATCGTTTGCAGTGCGTTCTCTTACTGCTCCTTCACGCACAAACACGTCGTCCTGATCTTCGTATCCGCGTGCGCCCACGCCTTGTCGAACCGCGCCTTCACCTTCGCCGCTTCCGCTGGGTTCTGCGTCTCGAGGCACCGCGACAGGCCGTAGAGCGACCATCCGTTCTCCGGCCACCGTTCGAGGTCTGCGCGGTACACGCGTTCCGCCTCGCCCGTCCGTCCCGACGCGAGCAGTACCGCCCCAAGCGAGTGCCGCACCGGCTGGAACCAGTCGGGCGGCTCCATGTACCGCAGCGTGTCCTCGATCTCGACCGCCCTTGTGAGTTGCTCCACCGCCTCGTCGATGCTCCCCTCCCGGTACGCGATCTCGCCCGCCAGCGTGTGGTCCGCCAGCTTCAGCACCGTGTGCGCCGGGTTCTGGGCCATCATCGCCTTCTCGGGCACCGCCGCGACGGCTGCGCGGAACTTGACCTGCTCGGCCTTGGCCTCCGAGACCTGCCCCTCCGCCGCGTACGCCGACGCCCGCGCAAAGTGCCGGTACGCCGCCGTGATCGGGTGGTACTCGCGCGGCACGCCGACCTTCAGGATCTCGTCCCACATCCCGAAGCGCATCATCACTTCGAGCTCGACCGCCAGCATCGGGTCGACGAACGGCGCCGCGTCCTTGGCGAACGCCTCCGGGATGTTGGCGATCATGTGGCGTGCCGCCGACAGCGCCTCCTGCTTCCGCCCCAGCATCATGCACGACCACGCCAGGAAGTGGTCGTTGTGGGCCATGTAGATCCGGTAGATCCCCTGCGTCGGCGAAATCTCGCGGTACTTTGCGTCGATCGACGCGGCCTGCCGGTTCTGCTCCGCCGCCTCCGCCCACCGCCCCACCCGCACGTCGATGTGCGCCGGCATGTGCACCATGTGCCCCGAGGCCGGGATCAGCGTGCGCAGCCGGTCCGCCGACGGCACCGCCTTCTCCGGCGTCGTCGAGGCCTCCAGCGCGTGGATGTAGAAATGGTTCGCGCCCGGGTGCTTGGCGTTCAGCGAGAGCGACCGCTCGAGGGCCGCGATCACTTTCGGGGCCTCCGGGCGCGGCGCCCGCGTCGCCGGGTCCCACAGGTCCCACGGCCGGCAGTCCATGAGCGACTCGGCGTACAGCGCCGCGATGTCGGCATCGTCGGGGAAGCGCTCGTACACCCCCGCCATCGCCTCGGCGTACGCCCGGTCGTACGGCGCCCGCTCCTCGAAGGTCATCGGGATCGGCGGCTTTGACGGGTCGGTGTACCGAGCCTCCAGCGCCGTGATCAGCGCCCGCTCCTGCGGCGTCGCCCGCGCCGAGTTCGCCTTCGCCTTCTGCAGCGCATCCCACGCCGCCTTCGCCCGCCCCTCGTCCATCACCGGGTTGTTGATGTGCGGCCCGTGTGAGAGCGCGACGCCCCAGTACGCCATGGCCAGCCCGGGGTCGAGTTCCGCCGCCCGCTCGTACGAGCGGATCGCCTCGTCGTGGTTGAACGAGTACATCCACGTGAACGCCTGGTCGAAGTACCGCTGCGCCTCGGCGTTCTGCGTCGAGACCTTGCGCCCGAACGAGCCCAGGTTCTTGAAGAGCTGCGCCCGCTGCGCCGCGGGTTGCGCCGCCGTTTGCGCGCCGGGCTGAGCGCTCGCCGCGCTCGAGTGCGCCGTGGTGCCAGAAGTCCGGCTCGAGCACCCCGCATAAGCGCCGACCGCCAGAAGCCCCGCCACGCCGATCAGCCGAGCCGCCGAGAGAACCGGGAGCACGCGTCGCATGTTCCGCCCTTTCGAGTAACGCGCGGCCCGCCAGATCCGGGGCCACGCTGTACACAGCCTACCTTCGCTTCGCGCCGATATGCAAATGAATTGCGTCTCTCCCTGCTTTCCGGAGCGACGGATCCCGGGGGTCATCGCCTGGCGCTGGCACACGGGCCGCGTCGAACGCGGAGATGCCGTCGCCGAACTGCACCGCGCACAACGCCTACCACGCCCGCCGTCGATCTCCTCTCCTTTTCTCCTGTTGTCCCCTTCCCGCCCTCTCTAAAACGTCGGCCTCATCGGCTTCGTCCCGACCCCCGGCGGCCCGAGCCCTTCCCCTCGCTTCACCTTGAACGTTCCCAGGTCGATCGTCCGATCCGTGCGTCCCGTGACCGGGTTCTCTTTCTCGAGATCCAGGTTCCACGCGACCCGGCTGCGGTAGATCGCCTCCTCCCCCTCCACCACCTCGCAGTACACGTCCGGCTTCTTCTCCCCGAGCTTGGCCGCGAGCATCCCCATCAGCCCCGAGTGGAAACTCGACGACGTCGTCACGATCCCCGCGCGCCCGTCGGCGCCGATGGGCGACTCCCCGAGCAGGTCGTCCTTCAACGCATCGCGATCGAGGAACCGCGCCTTGAGGTTGGGCGCGCTCAGCGGCTCGCCCGTCCCGGCATCGACGAATCGCGCGGTCAATCGATAGATGTGCTCGCTCATGCAAGGGCTCCTGTGGCGACAACCGCCTCCGGCTGACGCTCCAATCGTAGAGCCACGCCCGACCGACGTTCCCCTCCGATTCATTTGTTCTTCAGGCCTCGCCAATCAAAGCCGTCAGCCCTGCTCGACCGCCGCGCCCGACCGATCGCGCTTCCGCCCGCGCCGCACGGGTCCGTGGCTCATCTCGCGGACCTCGACTCCCAGGAACCCCGCCACCCTCGCCGCCACTTCCTTCACGCGCGCTTCCCGCCCGTTCTGCGTGTCGTCCAGTTCCACTGCCTCGCGCTTTCCCATCTCCAGCAGCAGTCGAGTCCGCAGCGCCGGCCTCGGGAAAGACCCGCGTCCGTGCCCCTTCACCGTGTACGCCTCCAGCGATACGCCCTTGATCTCGGCGAGCGAAAACGACAGCCGCCTGCGCTCCCCGATCAGCAGCGTCCGCACGTGGTAGTCGCCGCGCCCCGTCACGCGGCTGAGTTCCAGTACTTCGCGCGTCGCCAGAGCCACCGCTCCGAACCCGAAGAACACCGCGCCCAGCGCTACCCCGACCGACAGTGGCAGCAGCGCGAGCCACTCGAGCGAAGCCCCCTTCCTCACGATCCACGCTCCGATCGCCACACAGACGGCCGCGACCCCCAGCCCGAGCACCGCGGAGAACACCATCCACGGCGCACCGTGCGGCACGCCCCGCAGCACCATCCGGTTCCCCGTGTCCTCGACGATCCGCATCGACGGATTATCCGCACCGGATCGGGCGCGGATGCCGTAACCACCGCGCCCGAGTTCTGCTGTAGACTGCGACCATGCAGTCCAAAGCCTCGACCGTCAAGGAATATCTCTCCTCGCTGCCCGCGGACCGGCGTAAGGCGATCGAGACCGTGCGGGCCGTCATCCTCGACAACCTGGACCTCGGGTTCGAGGAGGGGATGCAGTACGGGATGATCGGGTACTCGGTGCCGCACTCGATCTACCCCGCGGGGTACCACTGCGATCCGAGGCAGCCGCTGCCGTTTGCCGCGCTGGCCTCGCAGAAGAACTACATGGCGGTGTACATCATGTCGCTGTACGAGGGGAGCGAGGACGGGGACTGGTTCCGGGGGGCGTGGGAGAGGGCGGGCAAGCGGCTGGACATGGGCAAGTGCTGCATCCGGTTCCGCACACTGGACGATGTCCCCCTCGACGTGCTCGGCGAGGCGGTCAAGCGGTCCACGGTGAAGGGGATCATCGCGATGTACGAGGGGGCGCGCGCGGAAAACGAGAAGCGGAAGGCCGGGGCGAAGAAGACCGCGCGTCCGAAGCCGGGCGCGAAGCGGGCGGGCGCGGGCCGGGGCCCGAAGAAGTCCGCCAAGAAGACCGGCAAGAAGTCCGCGAAGAAGTCCCGCGCCCGGGCGCGTTGACCCTCGCGCGCGGCCCGGCCGGGTGCCGGAGGGGGCGATCATGCGGCGGGCTCGGCGCGGGCAGACGCTGAACGAACTGCTGTTCTTCCTCGGGATGATCGGGCTGGCGGTCCTCGCCGGGACCGCGGCGCGCCGGGCGTGGCATGATGGGTGGCTCACCGCGGCGGCGGCGGTCGGCGGGCTGCTCGTCCTGCCGGTGATCTCGGGGATCCTGGCGTTCATCGAGAGCCGGAGACGCCCGAGGATGCCGGTGTGTATCCGCGGGCGCTGCCGCGGCTGGCATTGGAC
>CAZCPB010000124.1:0-11710 GCA_964500365.1 uncultured Phycisphaeraceae bacterium | reverse complement strand
GTCGTGGCGCGGGCCCAGCTCCGCACCGAGATCGCGCGGATCATCGACTACGCCGGCAAGTGAAGTGAGCGCGCCGGCAAGAGTGAGCACCGCAACGGAGGCCGGGACGCGCCGGGGGGCGCGGTGGTGGTGGTACGCGCTGGCGGGCCTCTCGTACGCGCTGCTGACGGCGCTGTCGCTCCCGCCCTTCGGCCTGTGGTTCCTGGCGTGTATCGCGCCCATGCCGCTGGCCCTCGCGGCGGTGTTGCGCGAAGCGCGGCCCGGCCGCATGTCGCTGGCCGTCGGGCTCGGCACGCTCCCCCTGTGGCTCTACGAGCTCACCTACATCAGCAAGATGACCGCGGCAGGATACGTGCCGCTGTGCGTGTACCTGGCGCTCTGGCCGGCGCTGTTCTCCTGGCTCCTGGCCGCGTGCCGCGAGAAATTGGCCCGTGTGCCGCTCGCGGTTTCGTTCCCGCTCCTGTGGATCACGGTCGAGATCCTGCGGTGCGAGGTCGTGCTGGGCGGGTACCCGTGGTTCCAGGCGGCGCAGGCGCTGATCGAAATCCCGCCCCTGACGGCGCCCGCCCGAATCGGCGGGATGTACCTCGTGAGCTTCCTGGACGTGTGGATCTCCGGCGCGATGATCGACGTCATCGCTTCGCGCCCGCGATGGAGGCGCGGCGCGGCGTTCTTCGCGGCCGGCGGCGCCGCCTTCGGGCTGCTCTCCATGGAATCGGCGCCGTCATCTCACGGTGTCATCCGCGCCGCCGTCGTGCAGACGAACCTGCCGCAGGACAACAAGCGCTCCTGGACCGTCGAGGAGCGCCACCGCGACATGGCGGCGTGGACGCGCCTGACGCTCGACGCCGCCCGCCGCCCGCCGCCCGTCGAACTCATCGTCTGGCCCGAAACGATGTTCCCCGGCTACTTCCTCGATGACGCGGCGGTGCGCACGCTCCGCGACGAGGGGATCAACCTGCCGCGACGGATGCCCGACGGCACGGAAGATCGCGTGTACCTGTCGGACTTTGCCGCGGCGATGCTCGGCGTGTCGCTGGAAGCCGCGGCGCCGATGCTGATCGGCGCGATCGGCGTCGAGGGGCTGCGCTACGAACGGGGCGCGGCCCGGTCTCATCTTGACTTCGATGCCCGCTACAACAGCGCCTTTCTGCTCCGCGAAGGCCGCGTGGTCGCGCGGTACGACAAGATGGCGCTCACGCCCTTCGGCGAGTACATGCCCCTGGTCGGTCGCTGGAAGTGGCTTCAGAATCAGCTCCTGGCGCTGGGCGGGCGGGGGATGAGCTTCGACCTTGCCGCGGGCACCGAGCCCGTGGTCTTCGAGATCCCGGGGCGCGACGGAAGCGTGGTCCGCGTGGTGACGCCGATCTGCTTCGAGACGGCATGGACGGCGCAATGCCGCGGACTGGTCGGCGGGGGTGGGAGTGAGCGGGCGCGCCGGTCGGACCTCATGGTCTGCCTCACCAACGACGGCTGGTTCGCCGACTCCGACCGGGGGCGGGAGCAGCACCTGCAGATGGCCCGCTGGCGGTGCGTGGAACTGGGCACGCCGATGATCCGCGCGGCAAACACGGGGATCTCGGCGGCCATCGACGCCCGCGGCGTGGTCCTGAGGCGCGGTGTCGACGGCGACGAGCGGGCGACCGATGTCAGCGGCGTTCTGACCGTTTCTGTTCCGATCCCGGCGGGCGAGACGACGTATGTACGGCACGGGGAGGCGGCCCGCTGGACGCTGCTCGCCCCCGGCGGGGCGCTGGGTCTGGCGGTGGCGGCGGGCGCGGCGAGGGACGGAATCCGGCGAAGAGTGGCCAAGCGCGGCACGATGGAGGCGAAGCGATGAAGTCATGGATGAACGGCTGGGCGTGGCGCGCGGCGGTCCTCAGCGCAGGCGCGGCAGGGATCTACGCGTGCAGCGCTCCACCGCGGACGGCGCGCCAGCCGACCGTGACTTCGAGCGAGGCCCCGGCACCGGTGCCGGCGAAGGACTACGCCGATCGCGTCGTCCTTTCCGGTCTCCGCGAGCGAGCGATCGGAATGATCGAAAGCGCCAGCCGTGACGCAAGCCCCGAAGTGCGAGCCAACGCCATCGAAGCCTCGCAGAAAATGAAGTCCCGCGCCGAGCCGCTCCTGGCGGTGGCGCTGAAGGATCAGAGCCCCGCGGTGCGGACGGTCGCGGCGATGGCCGTGGGCAAACTGCAGGCCTCATCGCTGGTCGCGAGCGTTCGGCCGCTGCTGGACGATCCCACCGAGTTCTGCCGCGCCGCGGCGATTTACGCGCTCACGCGGTGCGGCCAGCAGGTCGACCCCTCGCCCCTGGCCTCGATGCTCCTCTCCGAGCCCTCGGCCCGGGTGCGATCGCACGCCGCCACCATTCTCGGCCAGATCGGCAACCCCACGGCGCTGCCGCTGCTCAAGCAGGCGGCGTACCAGGGGGTGCCGACCGCGACCTTCGTCGAGGAGAAGCTCTTCCAGTTGCAGGTCGCCGAGGCCATGGTCCGGCTCGGCGAACGAGAGGCGATCAACGCGATCTACTCGGCACTGTACCCGGCGCGGCCCGAGGAACTCGAGGCGGCCGCCCTGGCCGCGGCGATCCTCGGAGAGCTTCGCGACCGCAACTCCGTGGACCGCCTCATCTACGTGATCGAGTACCGCAACCCCCAGGGGCAGAGCTACAGCGCCGAGGTGCGCCTGGCCTCGGCAACGGCGCTGGCGCGGCTCGGCATCGTGAGGGGAGGGTTCGTCGCCGACGAGTTCCGCGCGAGCGAAATCCCGGCACTCCGCGCCCAGTCCGCCTTCGCCTACGGCGAGATCGGCACGCCCGAGTCGCTCGCGGCCCTCGAAACGCTCCTCGAAGACCCCGACCCGCGGGTGCGGGTTTCCGCGGCCAACGGCGTCCTCAACATCGTGGACACCCTGGGCGGGCCGCGCACGCGGAACACGATTCCGCGCTGAGGCCGGGGAACCGCCGGGCGTTTGACACAGAATGGAATTGTGCGGTATCACTCCGCACCCTGCCTCCAATCCGCGCCTTGTGGAAGGTCGATGTTTGGTGGCGGCCCGGCATGGGCACCGGGGCGGCGTCGCCGCTTTGTGAACCGCGACGCGGGCGGGCACCGCGCGAGGGCGTTACAATCGCCGCCCCGCACCGCCCGCCGGCGCGGCGGGATGAAGGCCATAAGTCCGGCGCGGGCGCCGCGGCGCCCGGCCGAGCCAGTTTCTGAGGAGCGCAACGTGCACATTCTGACGAAGGTCCTGGTGGTGTTCGCGGCGGTGCTGAGCATTTTCCTTGCCGCGCTGACCATCGCGTACTCGTCCAACGCCGACCGCATCTCGCAGAGCATCGCGGCCGAGCAGGCCCTCCGCGAGCAGGCCCGCGCCGCGCTGGACACGCAGGTCGCCCAGGCCAAGACGCAGCAGGTCGAGGCCCAGGCCCAGATTTCCAAGCTCTCCGGCGAGGTCGCGCAGCGCGAGGCCGAGAAGAACCAGCTCCAGACCGAGAACGCCCGCCTGCTCTCCGAGAAGAACAAGGCCGAGACCGCCCGCCAGTCGATCGAGAGCAAGATCGCCGAGCTGGGCGAGCTGGCCCGCACCCAGGCCACGCTGATCGAGAATTACCGCGCCGAGGTCACGACGCTCCGCGACAACGAGATCGACTACCGCACCAAGTCCCTCGACCTCGAGGCCCGCCTGAGCGACCTCGAGAGCCAGCGCGAGGTCCTCCAGAGCACGGTGCGGACGCTCCAGGAGCAGCTCACCGAGGCCAAGCAGCTCGCCGAGGGCGGCACGCGCACGGGCACCGCCCGCGGGCCCGAGGCGCCCTTCGTTCCCGTCGGGCTCTCGCTCCAGGGGCGCGTCGAGCGCGTGATGCAGGACCCCGCCACCAAGTCCACGCTGGCCCGCATCAACCTCGGGAGCAACGACCAGCTCCGGGAGAACATGAAGCTCATGATCGTCCGCGACAACAACTTCCTCGCCGACCTCGTCGTCGTGCAGACCGACCTCCGCTGGGCGGTGGGGCGGGTCGAGAACCTCAACCAGCGCCTCAGCGATGGCAAGCAGCAGATCGAGATCCGCGCCGGCGACACGGTCCTGAGCAGCGCGCGATAAGCCGCGGCACGGGCGCGCAGCGCCCCCGGGAACCCGACGCCCGCGTGCCGTAAGGAGCAGCCCCATGAGTCAATTCGGCATGCAGATGCCCGGCGGCCGCGCCAGACGCGCCGCCTCTCCCGACGTGTACACCGCCCTGGCCTTCGTGGCCATGGCCTTCCTGCTCGTCGCCTGCTTCATGATGTGGACCGCCGGCTCGCGCGTGGGCAAGGACGGCAGCCCGTTCGGCCTGCAGGAACAGGGCAAGATCCAGCTCAGGAAGTGATGCGGAAGCCGGCACCGAACGGGTCGGTGCCCCGCTTCGCGGCTCATCCGTGCGCAGGGACGTGAGCAGGGACGACGTTCTTCCACGATCAACCGGCCACCGCTCCCTCCTCTCCCGGCGACCGGGAGAGGGGGCCCGGAGCGACCGCACGATGACCACCGGCATCAACGAAACCCACGACCCGAACCTCAAGTCCTGGGTCGAGTCGGCGAACGACCCGGCGACGGATTTTCCGATTCAGAATCTGCCGCTGTGCGTGTTCGTTGAAGGCGACGACGCGGCATACGTCGGCGCTCGCATCGGGGATCACGTCCTGAACCTGCACGTACTCGACGAGCAGGGCTTCTTCAAGGCCGCCGATCTCTTCTATTCACTCACCGACACAGACCTGCTGCGCGTGGCGTCTCTCTCCACCGGAACCCACGCCGCCCTCCGACGACGGATTGTCCACCTGCTTTCGGCCACCACAAAGGATCTCCAAGGCAATCGTGAGCTGCGGACCGGCGTGCTTCGACCCGTCTCCGAAGTCGCCATCGTCTCTCCGGCGCAGCCGCGCAACTACACCGATTTCTACGCCAGCATCCACCACGCCTCCACCGTCGGCGCCATGTTCCGCCCCGACAACCCCCTCCTCCCCAATTACAAGCACGTCCCCATCGGCTACCACGGACGCGCCTCCTCCATCGTCGTCAGCGGCACCGACATCCGCCGCCCCCGCGGCCAGCAGGCCCCGCCCGACAACGAACCCACGGCACCTCCAACCTTCGGCCCCTGCAAGCTCCTCGACTACGAGCTTGAACTCGGCGCCTTCGTCGGTCCGGGAAACCAACTCGGTGAGCCGATCTCGATCGCGCAGGCCCGCGACCACATCTTCGGCTTCTGCCTCCTGAATGACTGGTCCGCGCGCGACATCCAGAAGTGGGAGTACCAGCCCCTCGGCCCGTTCCTCGCGAAGAACTTCGCGACGAGCATCTCTCCTTACATCGTCACGCTCGAAGCCCTCGAACCCTTCCGCGTTCCGGCCGAGGCGCGCCCGCAAGGCGACCCGCGACCGCTCCCGTATCTCACCGATGAGTCGGACCAGGCCTCCGGCGGGTTCGACATCACGCTCGAGGTGTACCTTCAGTCGGCGGAGATGGAAAAACGAGGCCTTTCGCCCCTCCGACTCAGCCGCGGCAGCTCGAAGCACATGTACTGGACCTTCGCCCAGCTTCTCGCCCACCACAGCAGCAACGGCTGCAATCTCCAGCCCGGCGACCTCCTCGGCTCGGGGACGCTCTCCGGCACAACGCCCGAATCGCGCGGCTGCCTGCTCGAACTCACCTGGAAGGGCATCGGCCCTGACAAGAAACCGTTGCCGCGCAGACCGATCGAACTGCCGACCGGCGAGAAGCGCACGTTCCTCGCCGACGGCGACACGGTGATCTTCAAAGGGTTCTGCGAGCGCGAAGGCTTCCGCAGGATTGGCTTCGGCGAGTGCCGCGGCAGAATCCTGCCGGCGGCGCCGTAAGCCCGGTCGCGCCGGCGGCAATCTCGCGCCGCGCACGCGGACCGTCGGTGCCGGGCCGGCGAACCGTGCGCGGCATCACAGAACGCCGAGCAACAGCAGCACGATCACGATGACGAGGAGAAGTCCGAGCCCGCCCGACGGGTAGTAGCCCCATCTACGGCTGTACGGGTACACGGGCAGCGCGCCCAGCAGAAGCAGGATAAGGACGATCAGAAGGATGGTTCCCAGCATGTGTATTTCCTCCAGTCTGGTGGCAAGTCCGGCGCCGCGACTATTCAGGCGCGCTTCAGCCTCACCGGCACGAATCCCAGCACAAGCCCGGCGACGAGGGCCACGGTGCCGCTGATCAACAGCCACACCGCGCGGTCGGTCGGATTCCCTGTGAAAAAGCGGGAGATATCGGAACCGACGGATTGCGAAGCACTGATCCCGAAGACCAGGAGAACGATGCCGAGCACGGTGAGCGCAAGTCCGATGGCAATGCGCATGGCATACTCCCTTTCCGCGGGGGCGTGGATGCTCGCCCGCCCAAGGCACCCTACGACCGACCGCCGCGAGCGCGCTTGACGAGCGCATGAAAATAACTGAAGACGGATCGCCCTCGTGCGCGGTGGGCAAGTTCACGATGGTTTAAGCGGAATACCACGCGTGCGGCTCATTCGTACCAGCGGTGCCGGTGCCAACCACCGCAGAAGGAGCCGTCGATGCCGCGCAAGCAGCCGCCTCGCAAGCCGTCCAAGGATCCGAGCACCGCGACGACCTCGCACGAGATCGGCGCCGCGGCCGGCGGTGCCGCGGGCGCGATGCTCGGGTCGATCGCGGGGCCGGTCGGTGCCGCGGTGGGCGCGGCGCTGGGCTCGGTCGCCGGAGGTCTGGTCACATCAGACTCCAAGCGAGGGGCGGCCGGCACGCGCTCGCGGTCCCCGCGGCTCAAGGCACGAGCGAAGCGGACTGCCGGGAAAGCGGGGACGAGCGCCGCTGCGCCGAAGCGCCGCCCGTCAAGCCGGCGCGCAAAGAAATCGCGATCCCGAACACCTCGGAACTGATCGCCACGGCGCCGTGACTGCGCCCACACACGCCGCGGACTACTCCGGTGTCGGCGCCTCGGAGAGTAACTCCGCGAGCGTTCTGAGGTCCGGCACTTCCAGGTCCGCCACCCCGCTCCCCGACCCCGACGCCCCCGGCCCGCGCGCGCCGCGCCTGTTCACCCACACCGTCGCGATCCCCATCGCCTTCGCCGGTTCGACATCGTGAAACACGCTCTCCGCCGCGTGCAGCACGCGCTCGCGAGCAATCCCCGCCTCCGCGAGCACCCGTATCGCCGTTTCGAAGTTCACCCGCGAAGGCTTGTACGCGCGGCAGCGTTCCGCGGTGATCACGAAGTCCGGCTCGATCCCGAGCCGCCGCTTTGTCCCCGCGAACAGGTCCTCGTCCACGTTGCTCACGATCGCGACCTTCACGCGCGACTGGAGAGACTTCAACGCCGCACCGGTGTCCGCGAACGCTGGCCAGTCCACGACCGACGCCGCGAACGCATCGCACTCAGCGCCCGTCGGCTCGAACCCGAATCGCGCGCCCAGCCCCTTCATCACGCCCCGCAGCACGTCGCGGTATTTCATGTACGGCCCCGCCTCGATGCGCCTCTCGAGCGCCGCGTACTCGCGGATGATTTCGTCGTCCGCCGCGCTCGCGCCGTGCGCTGCGAGCATCGGGCGCACCGCCGCGAGGATGCCCGTTTCCCAGTCGATCAGCGTGCCGTAGCAGTCGAAGGTGACGGCTTGAAATCGAGACACTTCCATCATCACTTCCATCCCACGAATCCGCTCGGTCACCACCGCCATTTCGTCCCACGCGTTTCAGTACGAACCGCGAACAGAAGTGAGCGGGACGAGCGCACACTCGCGCACTTCGTCATCATGGTTCCGCCCGTGCGTCCGGCGCACGGCCTCCACGCCCCGTCGCTTGGAAGCCTCATCCGCGCTCGACCGCTCACTCCGTTCGCAGCTCGTAGTGAACCTGCCTCGCACCAACACGACCGGCGTGCGATCGGCGGGCTCGAGTGCTCGTGCCGCGGCTGCTCGTGCCGCGCGTCGCGGAAACTACCCCGCCCTCACCGTCCTCTGCTCGATCCTCTTCTCGCACTTGGCCTGCACCACGCGGTCCACGTACGACCCCGGCGTGTGTACGAAATCCGCCTCGAGCCTTCCCGTCTCGACCAGCTCATCCACCTCCGCGATCACGAACGCCGCGGCGGTCGCCATCATCGGGTTGAAGTTCCGCGCCGTCTCGCGGTACATCAGGTTCCCGAACGCATCCCCCTTGTGGGCCTTGATCAGCGAGAGGTCGGCGTACAGCCCCGTTTCCATCACGTACTCGCGTGTCTCCCCCTTGCTGAGCTGGTTCGGGCGGCGGAACTGCGCGGTGGGCTTGCCCTCGGCGACCATCGTGCCCACCCCCGTCGCCGTGTAGAACGCCGGGATCCCCGCGCCGCCGGCGCGGATGCGCTCGGCCAGCGTCCCCTGCGGGTTGAACTCGACCTCGAGTTCCTTCGAAAGGTACTGCTTCTCGAACGTCGCGTTCTCCCCGACGTAGCTCGACACCATCTTCGCAATCTGGCGGGTCTGGAGGAGCAGCCCGAGCCCGAAGTCATCGACCCCCGCGTTGTTGCTGATGCACGTCAGCCCCTTCACCCCGCTGTCGCGCAGCGCGACGATCAGGTTCTCGGGGATGCCGCAGAGGCCGAAACCCCCGACCATGACCGTCATCCCGTCGCGAAGGACGCCCTTTTCCTTGAGGTCGGCGAACGCGCCGGCGACGCTGTCGTGGACTTTCGTGAGCATGTCGTTCCGGGCCTCCTCGCGCGACATGAGCCGCGCGGCCCGATGATACGCCCCGGGCCGGCGGGCCTCCGTCGCCGGTCACGGCGCGCCGACCGGCTGCCCGCACTCGGGGCAGACCGCGCCCTTGAGGTGCAGGAGCGAGTAGTCGCAGCCCGGGCAGCGCGGCTCGCGGACGGCGATCGCCAGCACCAGCCCGCACGACTCGCACGCCGACGGGCCGAGCGGCGCGGCGCGTCTGGCCCCGCAGCACGGGCAGGCGACCTGCACCGAGGCGATCTCGGCGATGTTGGCGCTCACGCCGGGCACGCGCCGGTTGAGGCGGTAGAGGATGATCAGCCCGATGGTCGAGCAGAGCGCGACGATGCCCGAGGCGCCCGCGCCCTTCACAAGCCAGTCGGGGCCCTGGCTCTCGAAGCCGGTGAGGTGCGCCAGCGCGACGATGCAGAGGCCCGTCACCGCCATCGAGCCCACCGCGACGAGGCGGGCCCAGACGCCGGCCTCGCCGAGGTTGACGCGTGCGGCGGCGTTGGCGTGGGCGATCACAATGCCCAGCGCGAGCGCCGCGACGAACCACGTCGGGTCCTTGCTGGTGATGAGCCAGACGCCGGCGAGGGCCATGATCCACGCGGCGCCGGCGCCCGTCACGCCCGCCCAGCGCCACGCGCGGTCGCGCGCCCCCGCGCCGATCAGGCACACGGCCAGCGGCGTGCCGCAGAGCAGCGTGTACCACCCGGTCATGGCGAAGTGTTCCTGGAGATCGTCGCCGGTGCTCAGGTAGCCGGGGCTGTACCAGATCGCCACAAGGAAGGCCGCCGCGGCGGCGGAAACAACCGTGATGCCGGCCAGCGCCGCCACGCGTGCCGCGGGCCGGTGGGAGTGGAGGAGGAGCAGGCAGGCGATCAGACCGCCGACGACGGCGACCAGGGCGGTGAAGGTGAGCTGCCACTCGACCTCGCCGCGGAGGCCCACGACGCCGATCCAGATCGCTGCCAGGCCAAGAAGGAAGCCGGAGATGACGGCGCAGAGGCCGACGAGGCCCGCGCGGCGTTTCTCGTCGGAGTCGAGGAAGCGGGCGATGGGGCTCGCGAGCCCGCAGGCGACGGCGGCCAGGAGCCCGCTGCCGGCGATGCGACCCATGACGTTGGTCGAGAAGAAGACGGCGAGCACGCCCGCGACGGCGGCGAGGGCGAGGAGCCAGAGGAGCGATCGGAGCAGCAGGCGCTGGGCCTGCGCGGCGTTGCCGGGTCGGACGGGCATGGCGCCTCCCTCGCCACAGTGTACGGGAAAGCGCCGGGCGCGCGGGGGGCAGTGCAATGCCGTGTCAGTCGTCGGAACGGAAGCGTCCGAGTTCACGGGCGCGGAGGGCGCGCCCGGCGCGCTTCACGTCGAGCGCGACGAGCTGGCCCTTCTTGAGACGGGCTTCGCCGCCCAGGCGCGCGATGAGGTCTTCAAGAGTCGGGTTGTGGCCGACGAGGATGCAGACCTCGCCCGAGCCGGCGATCTCGCTCACCAGTTCGAGCGCGTCCTCGTCGCCGGCGCGGAGGCCGATGCGCGGCTCGATCTCGGCCTTGAGCGCGAGCGATTCTTCGAGGGGGGTCGAGGTCTGACGCGCGCGAACGGCGGCGCTGGTGAGAAGGCGGTCTGGCGGGGTGTCGGCGGGGTGCCCGGCGGATTTGAACAGGCGTGCGACGGCCTCGGCCTGTTTCCTGCCGCGCCGGGTGAGGGCGCGGTCGTCGTCCTTGAGCCCGGGCCTGCGTTCCTCGGCGTCGGCGTGCCGGAGTATGTAGAGGATCATGGGGGATTGTTGGCGGGGGCGGGAGGCGCGAAGAACGACCGCGCCGCGGTGGGCACGCGGCGCGGTCGTGTGGTGGCCGGGTCGTGATTCTCAGCGGCGACGGCGCAGGGCACCGAGCAGGCCGAGGCCGGCGAGCGCCGCGGCGCCGGGCGCGGGGATCGTGACGAAGACGCTCGTGCCGCTGGCCTGGTCGTTGGCCGAGAGGGAAAAAGCGAACTGGCTCTGCATGTCGAAAGTGTTCCCGACGGCGATGTAGCCGGGCCCGGCGGGGTTGGAATGCGAGGAGATGCTGGAGTCGTAGGTGCCCGCCGCGGCCGGGTCGACGAGGGAGGCGAACTGGGTCCCGGCGGCGATGCCGCCGTTGAGCATGGCGCGGTACGCCTTGCTGCCGGCGAGGTTGCCGGTCACGGTCGCGCCGTTGCCGTCGAGGTCGGTGACGGTGATAGCGGCGCTGGCGCGGGCGTTGGCGTCGAAGGCAGGGAAGTTGAGCAGTGCGCTGGTGATGGTGAAGTTGGTCGCGCTGCCGCCGGCGGTCACGAGGAAGCCGAGCGCGATGACGGGGTCGGCGATGTACTCGATGTCGAGCCCCTCGATGCGCCCGAGAACTTCGCCGTCCTGGGCGCGAAGGTCGATGGCGCCCGTGAGCTTCCACGTCAGCTTCTCGTTGATCCACGTCATGCCGACCGAGGAGATGGACCACTCGGCGGACTTGCCGGCGGCGTTCTCGGCGCGGATGTGGATCGTGTCGCCGACAATCCCGGCGGACGCGGTCGAGCAGATACCTGTCGCGCTCAGGAGCGCGATCGCCCAAACTCTCTTCCCTGGCATGTCGAGTCTCCTGGCCCCCGCTCAACTTCCTTGTCGCGAGGCAGGCCTCGCGTCGTTCTCCCCACGGGAAACATGCACCACCGGGAGCGAAGTGCCAGCAAAGTTCGAGGGTTATCTGACGAAAGTCGGCCTGCGCCTACGAACGCGCACCGACCGCGCCGGCGCGGGCGTCAGAAACCGAACCGGCCGCGGGGGGAGGGTGCGTCCGCGAACGCGATTACTTGAGCTCGACGTTCCAGTACGCGTGGTCGAGGAAGGCCTTCCACGACGCGTACTTCTCGTTGAGGAGCCGCAGCGTGATGAGGGGGTTGCGGCGGGGCTTCTCCGGCCTGCGGATCAGGGCGACGTGGGCCTGCTCGGGGGTG